>JBIIOM010000017.1:0-22424 GCA_044336925.1 Pirellulales bacterium | reverse complement strand
GATCACGGAAGTATTTTGCGGCATGAAGGCGAAGACCGCGAACCGGGCCGCGTGGCCGAGGATGCCGAGGATCATCGTGGTCTTCCAGCCCAGCCGGGCGAGCACGAAGCCGAGCACCGACATCGTGAGGATCTCCGCCACCTGCCCGACGCTCATCACCGGCATGATCCACTTTTCGGCGAGGGCGGCGGCGTTTTTGTCACCGAGAAAATTGCCGGCGAGCAGGAAATAGCCGTTGTGAATCACCGAGTCGATGAACGTCACGACGAAGAGCACGAGCAAAAAAGGCTGCGACAGATATTTGGTGGCCTTGAGCCAGGCCAGGCTTCCGTCGCCGGCGGCGGCCCGCTTCGGAGGCGTGTGGGGAAGCGTGAGGCTGTAGGCGGCCAGCAGCAGAGACGTGATGCCGGCGACCAGGAAGATGTTGGCCTTGGCCGTCGTCGCGGCGACGCCCGTCTTCCCCTCCAGCAGAAAGAACAGCGGCCACGCCGCGAGGATCCAGCCGATCGTGCCGCCCATGCGCACCAGGCCAAACTCCTTCTCGGCGTTTTTCATGTGGGTGAAGGCGATCGAGTTGGAGACCGAGATCGTGGGCACGTAGAGCAGCGAGTGGACGAGCATCAGCCCGAAGAACGTCGGGAAGTCTTTCGCCCAATACATGCCGAGGATCGCGAGGCCACCGATCAGGTGGCTGGCCGCCATGAACTTCTCGGCGGCGAACGTGCGGTCGGCGAACTGGCTCGAGAAGAAGATGCCCACGATCGAGGCGATCGCAAACGCGCTGCCCACCCAGGCAATCTGCGAACCGGTGAACCCGAGGCCGCCATCGGCGACCGCGGCCCCCATGTAGCCCCAGATCAGGGGCAGCCAGGCGCCCCAGATCGCGAATTCGAGCACCATCATGATCCAGAGGCGCAGCGTCGGCGCTTTGTCGTTCGTCATCGTCGTCTCCTTACGAATGCCGCGGCCGGCGAGCGGATCTCGTCGGCGCGTCAGGTCTTGTGCAGCACGAAGCCCTCGATGGCCTCGTATTCCGGCAGCCCGAGCTTGTCGTAGAGCCGGGCGGTGTCGCGATTGCGGTCTTCGGCCCGCTGCCAGAATTCGCGGGGATCGGTGGGGCCGGGGAAGAGCGCCCGGTCCTTCTGGCTCTCGTGCTTGAAGATCGCCATCCGCTTCCGCTCCACCTCCTCCGGCGAGAGGGGCACCGCCATCTCGATCTCGTGGGGCTCCCATTCCTGCCACGCGCCGCGATAGAGCCAGAGCTCGCACGTCTGCGCCCAGTCGCGGTCGGCGGCCTCCTTCATGGCCTCGATCACCGAGGCGAGGCAGACGCGGTGGGTGCCGTGGGGATCGGAGAGGTCGCCGGCCGCATAGATCTGATGCGGCTTCACGCGATCGAGGAGATTCAGCGTGATCGCGATATCTTCGGGGCCGATCGGCTTCTTGCGCACGCGGCCCGTCTCGTAGAAGGGGAGGTCGAGGAAGTGGATGTGCTCCGGCTTCACGCCCGAATAGCGGGCGCCGGCGCGGGCCTCGGTGCGGCGGATGAGACCCTTCACGGCCTGAAGTTCCGGCAGATCGACCGCCCCCGCGTGCTTGTTTCGGAGAAACGTGCGGATCTTCTCCGCGATCTCGCTCGTCTTCGTGCCGACGCCGAACACGCGGCAGAATTCCTCCACGAAGTCGACGTGCCGGTCGGCCGATTCGTCCCACACGGCGATGTTGCCGCTCGTCTGGTAGGCCACGTGCACCTCGTGCCCCTGCTCGCAGAGGCGGATGAACGTGCCGCCCATGCTGATCACGTCGTCGTCGGGATGCGGGCTGAAGACGACGATCCGCTTGGGGAATTCATCGTCGTCGGCGTGCTGCTGCAGGGCGCTGGCCGAGACGTGGCTGCAGGGGGGCTGCTCGACGGCCCGCCGCACGATCGGCGACGAGGGAACGGCGGTGGGCAGGGCGGCCATGGGAGCTCCTGAAATGGTGCGGGGGCCCCAATTAAAACACGCCGCGTTGGGGATGACTACGGTGGCCTCCGGACGCCGCGCCGCGCTCCCAAAAGCCCCCGGCGGTCGTCAGACCTCGACCTTCACCACCACCTTGACCACCTCGGCGGGATCGCCCCAGGCGCAGCACGGCGCGTGGGCGTCGTCGGGAAAGAGGATCGCGAATTGCCCCGCCTGCAGCCCCACCGGCGTCATGCCGGGCGTGGTCGCATAAAGCGCCGCGTCGGTCACGGCGTCGTACGGCTTCGTGGCATCCGCGAGGCCCGCGAGCGCCGCCCAGTGGATCACCTCGCGGCCGCTGGCGAGATATTGGATGTCGATGTAGCGGCGATGGGCCTCGAGCTGCATCCCGTCGAGCGGGCGGGTGTGATACCGCTGCACGAGCGCGTAGACGGCGTCGCCGTCGATTTCGTGCCGGCCGACGGCCACGTCGGGCCGAAGCTGCTCGAGAAAGGCGAAGCCGCGGGCGAGCCGGGGATTGAGCGCGGCATAGCGGCGCCAGAGCGGGAGCGAGTCGAGGATCATGGTGGGGTCGCAGGGTCTCGGCAGGGCGGGGCGTCAGTGTTTCTTGAATCGCGGGTCGTGCTTGTTCCCGCGGGAGAGCGTGTAGGCGATGAGGTCGAGCACCTCGGATTCGTTGAGCTGGTCGAGCAGCCCCTTCGGCATGAGCGACTCGGTCGACGACGCGATCTCCTCGACGTCGGTCCGCGGCACCTGCACGAACTTCGTCGCGTCTTCCGGATCGGTCACGATCGTGATCTGGTCGGGCGTCTCCGCCACGATCCGCCCCATGTGCACCTTGCCGTCCACCGTCTGCACGATGCTCGCCTTGTATTGATCGCTCACGACCTTGCTCGGGTGCACGATCGCCTCGACGAAATCCCTCACCTGAAACCGGCCGGCGGCCTGCGTCAGATCGGGGCCCGTCGCACCGCCGTCTTCGCCGAACCGGTGGCAGAACACGCACCGCGCCGCGGCGAACGTCCGCTCGCCATGCTCGAAGTCGCGACCCGTCGCGAGCCCCTTGTCGGTCGCGGCGATCACCTCCTCGAGCGTCCACGCCTTGCCCGGCCCCTCGGGCTTCGGTAGCGGCGGCGGCGCGTAGGGCTTGCGGATGCCGAGCGTCTCGAGCGCGAGCTTCTCGTTTTCCGTCATCCCCGCCATGCTCTCCAGCTCGATGTTGGTGAGAAACTTGCGGAAGCTGTTGCCGCCGGCCCAGTCGCGGGCCCGGCCGAACCACTCGTAATACGCCTTGCGATCCGCTTCCGTCCACGCGTTCTTTTCCCTGACGGTGCGGAGGACGTAGGCATAATGAAATTGGAGCGGGTCAGACCGCTTCTCGAGCGAGGCCTTCACCGCGCCGCCGTAGCCCGCGTTGCGGTCGATCAGCCGCCGCAATTCGTCTTCGTTCGCCGCAAGGGCGGTGCCGCCGGCCGAGGCAGTGGGGGCGGCCAGCATGCCGGTGAGTTTCGCGACGATGCCCGGCGCCCTCACCCCCACGAGCAGGCTCGACAGCGCCTTATCCAGGTCAAACTCTCCCGACGGGAAGAGCGGCCCGAACCGCGCGGCGATCCGCGCCTGCACGTCGGCCGCCGGCGCACCCAGCCGCACGATCGCAAGCTCATACGCCCGCACGAGATCGATCCGGCCGGCCACGTCGAGCGACCGCGGGTCGATCCCGTCGAGCGCGGCAAACACGGCACTCTGCGCGGCCGGCTCCGCCTGACGGGCCACGCCGATCGCCGCCGCGATCGCGCCACGGGGATCTTTCGCCGCGAGGGCCGTGTCTTGCCAGAGCTCGATCGGCTGGTGCTCGAGCGCCACGCGGGCCGCATAGCGGAGGAACCGGTCGGGGCTCGAGAGCTGCGGCACCGCCTTCGCCACCGCCGTAGCCGGATCGGCGGCCCGGCGATGCAGGGCCTCGAGTTCATGCCGCAGCGTCCGCTCGCGAGCGCCGGCCGCGTCGCGGGCATCGACCGGCGCGGTCGATTCGTTCCCCACGTAGCGCACGCGGTAGAGCTCGCTCTGGCCGCCGCGGCCGCCCACGGCGAAGTAGATCGCGCCGTCCTTGGCCACCACGAGATCGGTGAGCGGCAGCGGCGTGCGGGAAACAAACTCCTCCTTCGTGACGGTGTAGGTCGATCCGGTCGGCTCGAGGTGGAGCGCATACATCGTGCCGAACGTCCAGTCGCAGACGAACAGCGCCTTTTGATACTTCGCCGGAAACTTCGTGCCGTAGCCGAAGGCCACGCCGACGGGCGAGCCGGGGCCGAGATCGATCGCCGCCGGCAGGCTGTCGGGCCACGACGCCGGCCACTTGCCCGTGCCGCTCCGCCAGCCGAGTTCGCTGCCGCTCGTCGCGTGGCTCACCCGCGTCGGCCGATACCACGGGGCGCCGTAGTCCCACTCCATGTCGGCGTCGTAGACGAAGAGCTCGCCGTCGGCGTTGAAGGCCATGTCGTAGGGATTGCGGTAGCCGCCGCTCCACACCTCCCAGCTCTTGCCGTCGCGATCGGTGCTCACCACGTAGCCGCCGGGCGCGAGGATGCCGACCGCATGGCCGTTGGCGTCCCACATCCGCGGGATCAGCTGGTCTTCGTCCCAGTTGGCCGGCAGCCGGCTCGTGCCGTCGGCGGGCAATTCAACCCGCCGCTGATTCGGGCGGATGCCCCCCATCGTCTGCGGCGGCGTGACATCCTTGATCTCGAACGGCACCTTCGTGTGGTTGCCGCAGACCACGAACAGCCCGTTGCCGTCGGGCGAGAGGTGCACGGCGTGCGGCCCGTGCTCGCCGCCACCGGGGAACGCGCGGAGCTTCTCGACTTTGTCGAGCGTGTCGTCGCCGTCGGAATCGGTGACGCGATAGAGCCCGCTGCCGGGGCCGCCATTGCAGACCACATAAAGCGCGTCGAACGCCCAGAGCAGGCCCTGCGCGGCCGTGATCGGCGCGGGAATTTTCTCCACGATGGTCGGCTGCGAGCCGTCGAGCGGCGCGGGGGTGATCCGCACGAGGCCCTTGTCGCGCTCGTCGCTGGCGATCAGCCGGCCCTTGTGGTCGGTGGCGAGGCAGACCCACGAGCCGAGTTTTTCCTTCGGCACGACGAAGAGCCGATCGACCGCGAAGCCTGCGGGCACGTTGAAGGCGGCGGAGCCGTTGGGATCGGCCCCGGCGATCGGCATCGGCTCGACCGCGTGCTCCCAGCGAGTCTGCGGCGCGGGAGCATCAGCCGCGATCGCGATCGTGGCAAACGCGAGGCCGGTGGCCCACGCGACAGCGGCGAACGACGGGCGCGAGGCAGGGCAGGGCATGGCCGGTTCCTCAGGGACGGGGGAGTACGCAAAGCGAACGATGTTAGCCAGTTTTGCGAACGTCGGGGAATCGGAACGCGGGCAATCCTGTTCGGCAAGGCTTTTGTTTCGATAGGGGTAGTGGCGCCCGAACTCAATCGGGCCTCCCTACCCCTATCACTGGCGGCCGGACCGGGGTCGATGCTATTATTAACCAGTTATTCCTGCGGCTTTTGCCGATAATGACCGTGCCGAGGGTAGCACCATGCATGCGTCCAAAAGCCCAGCCGCCGGTGCCGTCGCCGCGGTGATCGGCGTGCTTTTTCTTTACGCCCAGGCCCTGGCCGGCCCCGATTTCCAGCGGGAGATCCAGCCGCTCCTCGCCGAGCACTGCGCCCACTGCCACGGGATCGACGAATCGACGCGGCAAGGCGGCCTGCGGCTCGACATCCGGCAAAATGCCCTCGAAGGGGGCGACTCTGGAACGCCGGCGATCGTGCCCGGCAAGCCCGGCGAGAGCGAGATCGTGGCCCGCATCCGGTCCACCGATTCCGACGTGATCATGCCGCCGCCGCACGAAAAGAAGCCGCTCACACAAGAGCAGATGCGGCTCCTCGAGGAATGGATCGCGGCCGGGGCCGGCTACGACCCGCACTGGTCGTTCGTCGCACCGAAGAAGGCCGTCGTGCCGGCCGTGGCCGGAGCCTCCGCGCCGATCGACGCCTTCGTGCGCGACCACCTGGCAAAGAAGCAGATGCAGCCCGCGCCGCCGGCCGACTCGGCCACGCTCTGCCGCCGGCTCTATCTCGACCTCGTCGGCCTGCCGCCCTCGCCTGACGACCTCGCCGCGTTCGAGCGCGACGGCTACGAGAAGACGGTCGAGAAACTCCTCGCGAGCCCGCGCTACGGCGAGAAGTGGGCCCGCCATTGGCTCGACCTCGCCCGCTATTCCGACTCCAACGGCTACGAGAAAGACCTGCCCCGCGAGATGTGGGCCTGGCGAGACTGGGTGATCGCTGCTTTCAATCGCGATCTGCCGTTCGACCAGTTCGTGATCGAGCAGGTCGCGGGTGACCTTCTGCCGAACGCCACGCAAGACCAGATCGTGGCCACGGGTTTCCTCCGCAACAGCATGCTCAACGAGGAAGGCGCGATCATCCCGGAAGAGTTTCGGATGGCGGAGATGTTTGACCGGATCGACTGCGTGGGCAAGTCGGTGCTCGGCCTCACGACGCAGTGCGCCCAGTGCCACACGCACAAGTTCGACCCGCTCACGCACGACGAATACTTCGGCCTGTTCGCGTTCCTGAACGACACCCACGAGGCCCGGTCGTACGTCTACACGCCCGGGCAGCTCGAGCAACTTGCCGCGATGCGGGCCGAGATCGCCGCGGCCGAGGATGATATCCGGCGGAGGCGGCCGCAGTGGCGGGCCGAGATGGAGGCCTGGGCGGCCGACGTGGCGGCGAAGGTTCCGGCCTGGAAGGTCATCGAGATGGAGGAGATGCACAGCGGCGGCCTGCTCACGCACCCCGCGCAGCGGCCCGACGGCTCGATCCTCATGATCGGCCACCGCGACAAAGAGCACTTCTTCGAGAGCGAGCCCGACCTCGCCGGCGCGACGGGCCTGCAGCTCGAGGCCCTCACCGACGGCGATCTCTTCATGCAGGGCCCCGGCCGCGACGGCGCCTGGGCGATCAGCCGGATGCGGGTGCAGGTGAAGAAGCACGGCGACGAGAAGTGGGAAGACGTGAAGCTCGTCAATGCCACGGCCGACTTCTCCGCGAAGGAGCAGCTGCAGCCGCGGCCGGCCGGCGACGCGAAGAAGCCCGACGACAAGAAGCCCGACGAAAAGCACAAGGACACGAAGGATGCCCTGCCGACGGAGGTGTCGACGGGTCCCGTGGCCAACATGATCGACGGCGACGAGCTGTCGTCGTGGAGCCCGGACCGCGGCCACCTCGTCCGCCACCAGCCATCGGCGGCGGTCGTGCAGTTTTCGCAGCCGCTCGAACTGCCGGCCGGAACCAGACTGCGGATCGCGCTCCAGTGGGCCAACGGGAAAATCTCGCACAGCCCGAACTCGATGCTCGGCTGCTGCCGGTTCAGCCTCACGAAGGACGCTGCTCCCGCGGCCCCGCCGATCGACCATGCCGCGATCCTCGCCGCGCGCAAGCCCGCCGCCGAGCGGAGCGACGCCGATCGAACCGCGCTCTTCGTCGGCTGGCGGAAGACGATCCCCGAGGCGGCGGCCCTCAACGAAAAAATCGCGGCCGCGTGGGCCAAGGCGCCGCAGGCCGCCACGACCGTGATGCATGCCGCGTCGCGTTCGGTCGCCCAGCATCGGCCGACGCATCTGCTCGACCGCGGCACGTGGAACCAGCCGAAGCACGAGGTGAAGCCGCACGTGCCCGCCGGACTGCATCCGCTCGCGGAGTCGAACGACCCGCCGCGGCTGGCCTTCGCGAAATGGCTCGTCGATCCCCGCTCGCCGCTGTCGGCCCGCGTGGCGGTGAACCGGATCTGGCAGACACTCTTCGGGTCGGGCCTCGTGGAGACGCCCGACGACTTCGGTACGCGGGCCCCGGTGCCCGAGTATCGCGACCTGCTCGACTGGCTCGCCGTCGATTTTCTCGAGAAGGGCTGGAGCCAGAAGGAGGCGATCCGGCAGATCGTGATGAGCGACACCTATAAGCAGTCGTCGGCGGTTTCGGTCGAGTCGCTCGCCCGCGATCCCGCCAACCGGCTGCTGGCCCGGGGCCCGAGGTTCCGCCCCGATGCGGAGGTCGTACGCGACGTCGTGCTCGCGGTGTCGGGGCTGCTCACGGAGAAGGTGGGGGGGCCGAGCGTCTATCCGCCCGTGCCGAAGAACGTGCTCGAATTCAACTACGTCCAGATCGACTGGCCGGAGGCGAAGGGCGCCGACCGCTACCGCCGGTCGCTTTACACGTTTCGCCGCCGGTCGATGCCCGATCCGGCACTTGGCAATTTCGACGCCCCGACCGGCGACCTCTCCTGCGCTCGCCGGCTGCGAAGCAACACGCCGCTGGCCGCGCTCACTGGACTCAACGAGCCGATCTTCGTCGAGGCGGCGCAGGGCCTCGCCCTCCGCACGCTGAAGGAAGGCGGCGGCGACGATGAAGCCCGGGTGGAGCGCGCCTTCTTCCTCTGCACGTCACGCATGCCCACGGCCGACGAGAAGCGGGAGCTGCTCGCGTTCCTCGCCGCACAGCGCAAGCGGCTCGCCGACGGCTGGCTCGACGCTAGGTCGGTCGCGGCCGGCGATCCCGACAAGCTCCCCGAACTCCCCGCCGGCACGACCCCACAAGACGCCGCCGCGTGGACACTCGTCTCGCGCGTGCTCTTGAACCTCGACGAAACCGTCACGAAGAATTGAGGTGCCCCATGATCGACCGCGAAATCCACGCCGCCCGCGCCCGACTCCTCTCGCGCCGCTGGTTCTTCGGCGACTGCGGCGTTGGCCTGGCCGGCATCGCCGCCGGAGCCATCGCCACGCGTGAATCGGTCGCGGGCATCGCGCCGCCGTCGCCCTTGGCCGTGAAGCAGCCCCACTACGCCCCGAAGGCGAAGCGGGTGATCTACATGTTTCAGGCCGGCGCCCCGAGCCACCTCGAACTTTTCGACTGGAAGCCGGAACTCGCCAAGCACGACGGCAAGCTGCCCCCGAGCGACCTGCTCAAGGGCTACCGCGCCGCGTTCATCAATCCGAATTCGGCGCTCCTCGGCCCCAAGTACAAGTTTCAACCCTACGGCAAGGCCGGCATCGAGATGAGCGAACTCGTGCCCCACATCGGGCAGATCGCCGACGAGATCTGCCTCGTTCGCTCGATGCAGACCGACGCCGTGAACCACGCTCCCGCCCAGATCATGATGAACACGGGCTCGCAGCAGTTTGGCCGGCCGAGCTTCGGCGCCTGGACGCTCTACGGCCTCGGCAGCGAGGCGGAAGACCTGCCCGGCTTCGTCGTGCTCACGAGCGCGAAGGGCACGAGCGGCGGCGCGAGCAACTACGGCTCCGGCTTCCTGCCGACCTCCTACGGCGGCATCCCGCTGCGGGGGAGCGGCGATCCCGTGCTCTATCTGTCGAACCCGAAGGGGATCGACCGGCAGGCCCAGCGGGAATCGCTCGACACGCTCGGCCGCTTGAACGAGATGGCGGTGGGCCGGTTCGGCGACCCCGAGACGGCCGCCCGCATCCAGGCCTACGAGATGGCCTTCAAGCTGCAGGCGAGCGCGCCCGAGCTCTTGAACCTCGCCGACGAATCGCCGGAGACGCTCGCCCGCTACGGCATCACCGATCCGAAGCAGTCGGGCTATGCCCGCAACTGCCTGCTCGCCCGGCGGCTCCTGGAGCGCGGCGTTCGGTTCGTGCAGCTCTTCCACGAGGCCTGGGACCAGCACGGCGATCTCACGAAGAACATCAAGAAAAACTGCGGCGAAACCGAGCAGGCCTCAGCCGCGCTCGTGATGGACTTGAAGGAGCGGGGCCTCCTCGACGACACGATCGTGATCTGGGGCGGCGAGTTCGGCCGCACGCCGATGGTGCAAGGCGGCAACGACGGTCGCGACCACCACAACCGCGCCTTCACGATGTGGCTGGCCGGCGGCGGCATCAAGGCCGGCCACGTGCACGGCAAGACCGACGACTTCGGGTTCAACGTGGTCGAGGACGCGGTGCACGTGCACGATCTGAACGCCACGCTCCTCCACCTCCTCGGCTTCGACCACACGAAGCTCACCTACCGCTTCCAGGGCCGCGATTACCGTCTCACCGACGTGCACGGCCACCTGGTGACGGGCATCCTCGCCTGACGCCCGGAACCCCACGCGGGATTTTGCCGCTTTTCGCAGAGTACCACGCTGCGGCTATTGGTAGGTGCAGAGTGGCACTCAGCACACCGCCGCTCACGGTGCCGGCAACGGCACCTGCGCGGGTGAGGCGAGGTAGGCCACGAGGTCGCGGACCTCTTCGTCGGTGAGGCCGTTCCAGAGGCCCTCGGGCATCACGGACTGCTCCCGCGTGACCACCTCGTCGATCTCCTCCCGGTCGAGTTGGATCTCGCCGGCCGTCGTGCGGAGCGTGAGCGTGCGGTCGTCGGAGGCCACCACCGCGCCGGCGAGCACGCGGCCGTCGGCGGTGATTACCTGCGTCAGCCGCCAGGCCTCCGGCACGACGGCGCTCGGGTCCATCACGTTGAGGATCACGTAGTCGGTCTCGGCCCGGCCGGAGCCGGTGAGGTTTGGCCCCACGTTGCCCCCCTCGTCGAAAAGCACGTGGCAGGTGCCGCACCGCTGCCGCCACACGCCCCGCCCCGCAGCCCGATCGGCCCGCGAGAGTTCCTCGGGCGTGAGCTTCTCGCGCCACTGCGCGATCGCCGCGCGGCGGGCCTCGGGCGTCGAGGGACCCGCCGCCTGCAGCTGCGCGATCGTGG
This sequence comes from Pirellulales bacterium, assembly GCA_044336925.1. Classification (GTDB taxonomy): domain Bacteria; phylum Planctomycetota; class Planctomycetia; order Pirellulales; family UBA1268; genus RGVT01. Next base: position 11,680 of record JBIIOM010000017.1, on the reverse strand, counting down.
CGGCGGTCGCGGCGGCGACGGAATCCTGCGGCTTCTCCTCAGGCGCGGCGCGGGGCTTGGCGAACCGCACGAGAGCGGGATCCTCCGCCACGAGCGCGAGCAGGCCGGCCGGCAGCGGCAGTTTCTTGCGGCCCTCCCAGGCCGCCGTGACGCCGGCCGTCACGTCGGCCCGCCGCTCGGCGTTGCCCGCCGTGGCAGCGAGCAGCGCCACGAGCGCGTCGGCACACGCAGCCGAGCGGTCGGCGTCGAAGGCGAGCCGGCGGGCGATGAGCCGCCGCAGCGCGGGCATCGGCGTCTGGGCCGCGAGGGCCGCGGCCTGCCCCGGATCCTCCGCGGTCGGCCCGCGCAGGCCATACCAGACAAGCAGCGCCAGCTCCCGCCAATCGGCGTCGCTCGTGCGCGCGGCGAGCGCGCGCGCGATCGGCCACCGCCAGCGGTACGGCAGTTTTTCGAGCGTGCCTGCCAGATGCAGCCGCACGATCCCGGCGGGCTCGCTCGTCGCGAGGCTCGCGAGTGCGTCGCCAAGCCAGTCGGGTTTGCCATTGGCAACCGCGGCGCCCGTCGGGTCGTCCACGAGCAGCCGCACGGCCCAGGCCCGCACCGCCGGATGATCGTCGGCGAGCCGCGCCCGCAGCCAGTCGCGATCGGCCGCGCCGATGGCCTGCGCGGCCCAGAGACCGCGGAGCCGCCGCGTGGGATCGGCGTGGGTTGCAACGAGCGCGCGGAGCGATGAAGCCGCCGCGGAGAGGTCGCCCCCCGCGGCCGCCCGTTCCGCGAGAACCTCGCGAGCCCGCCGGCAAAACCAATCGTTGCGGTGCAGCTGCAAGGCCACGAGTTCGGCGTCGGTCTGGGCGTGGAGGTCGATCGCCGCGGGGGGCTGCGGGCTGCCGTGGAGGACGGTGTAGATCCGCCCCGACGTGCGATGCACGCCGTCATGGTCGTGGCATTCCCCCTTGTCGGTCCAGTCGGCGATCCAGACGCGGCCGTCGGGGCCGCTCACGAGTTCCACGCCGCGAAACCAGGTGTCAAACGCCTTGAGGAAGTCGGGCTCGTGGCGGCCGACGATCCCGCGGGGGCCGTAGTCGAGCCGATCGACGTTCACCCGCTTGCCGTGCGTGTTGCACATGAAGATCGTGCCGCGATACGACTCGGGAAACATGTCGCCGAGGTAGATCATGCCGCCGCAGTGCGAGTGGCCGCCGCCGAGGGCGTCGACGGCGGGATCGAGTTTGCCGGCCACCTCGCGGGAATCCTTCCAGGCCCCGCCGGGCCAGTGGAGGTGATCGGCGCACTGCGGCATCAGCTCGTAAACGTGGGGCTCCGGGTCGACGCCATACATCCGCTCGTAATGGCCGCCCGGGATCAGGTGCCAGAGGTGGCCGATCACGTTGTTGGTGAAGATCATCTCGCCGCAGTCGTCGTAATCGAGACCCCATGGATTCGTCGTGCCGCGGGCCACCACCTCGAACCGCCGCGTCTGCGGATGCACCCGCCAGATCGAGCAGTCGATCGGCGTGCGGGAGTGATCGGGATCTCCCGGCCGGCCCACGCGGCTGGTGGCGAGGATGCCGTGGCGGCCGTAGAGCCAGCCGTCGGGCCCCCACATGAGTCCGTTGACCACGTTGTGGGCGACGTTCTTCGCATTGAAGCCGTCGAGGATCGGCTCGGCCGGGCCGTCGGGCACGTCGTCGCGATCGCGATCGGGCACGAAGACGAGTTCGGGGGGCGACGTGAGCCAGACGCCGCCGTGGCCCAGCGCGATGCCGGTGAGGTTGCGGCCGCCGTCGAGAAACACCTTCCGCGAATCAAACCGGCCGTCGCCGTCTGTATCTTCAAAAATCAGCACGCGGTCGGTGCCGGTGGTCCGCCATTCGGGATAGGAATAGTTTTCGACGACCCAGAGCCGGCCGCGGGTGTCGGTGGTGATCGCGATCGGCTGCGCCACGTCGGGCTCGGCGGCGAAGAGTGCGACGCGAAACCCCGCAGGCACCGTGATGCCGCGGACGAGCGCGGCGGCGGTGGGCGGTTCGTCGCCGGCCGCCTGCGTGTTGACGGCGTGCGGCGACGGGTCGGCGGCCCGGGCAGCCGCGCACGCGGCGAGCATGGCGACGGTGGTGAAGAGCAGGCGGTGCATGAAGCGTGATCATACCCCAGGCGGTTTCGCCCGGCGACATGCTCGCCGTGTGCGCAGAGATGTCGGCGACGGTGATCTCATCGCTGCTCGTCGGAATGGCCTGACCGGCACCGGGCGTGCTCGGCAGCGATATCGTCGACTCCGACGAGGTCGATTCCGATTCCCGGCCCGGCAAGCGGGACGAGTGAGATGGCCCGGCGGTGCGATTGCCTGATCCTCGGTGCCGCGGTCTGCGGCGGCCTGCTGAGGATCGTCGCCCGGCTGCCATGATCGTGATCCGGCAGGAGTGCATGACGGTCGCGGTCGAGGAGGGCGTCACCCCGCCGGGCTCCCGCGAAGGGTGGATCAAGAAACGGGGAGGACGTCAGTCACCCTGCCGCGGGGAGCCTGGGACGGGTTGGTCGGTCGAGCACACGCGGCTCTTGGCCCAGAAATGGTCGTGCAAGTCCATTTGGCCGGGCTCTTCCCCCTCAGGGTATGCTTTCTTCGCACGATACGATCTCAGCGACCATCAAACGCAGCCATGAGCACCGTTCCCGAGACCGCTCGCAGTCGGCTGGCAGCCGGCTTCCGACTCGACTCCCTGTGGGCCGAAACGATGGGCATCGATCCGAGTGACACGAAGGAACGGCCGCTCCGGCTCGTGGCCGAACTGCTCAACGGGGCGGGCATGGCGTACGCATTGATCGGCGGCGTGGCCGTGCAGATCCGCACGACGGAGCCTCGCACCACGCTCGATATCGACGTCGCGGTAGCGCGGTTTGCCGACGTTCCGCGAGCCGCGCTGCTGGCCGCCGGCTTCGATCATACGGGCCGCCACGAACACAGTGACAACTGGCGGGCGCCGCCCGCCGGGCCGGACAGCCTGCGGACGGCGGTGCAGTTCTCCGCCGAGGACGTGGGGATCGCCGACGCTGTTTCCAATGCGGAGCTGACGGATCTGGCGGATGGCCTCCGCATGCGGGTGGCGACTCCGGCCGACCTGATCGTGCTCAAACTGGCGACCGCCGCCGAGCCCCGCCGCCGGCCCAGCAAACGGCAGCATGACCTCGCCGACGTTGTGGCGTTGATGGAGGAATACCCCGAGCTGCGCACGCCGAAGACGCTGGCCCGCCTCCGCGACGTGCGGCTGTCGCTCCAAGCCCTCGACGATGGCTGACGCGGCCAAACGGTTGCACGGCTGACGCTGCCCAGGAAGATCGCGGGGGGCAGCGGCGGCCCACTGAGGATCGTCGCCCGGCTGCCATGATCGTGATCCGGCAGGAGTGCATGACCCCTGACCTCAGCCGGACGCGAGGCATACGAGCGGGTGTTCCGGCTCAACGACAGCCCGACCAACGGCATGTGCTCTGCCAGGGATCGTTCGCCTCGATGGGCAGACCACGACATCCCCGCGGTCATCGCGCGATCGGCTTCGCGGGCCCGGGGCTGCGCGTCAACCGTCGGGATTGGCAAGCAGTTCCTCCAGCCGCGGCCGGAGGACGGCCGGCAGCCGTGCGGCCGTGCGGGCGTCGATCAGCCCGACGTCGATCATGTCGCGAAGGTGGGTGCGATCCCTCTCGCGGGCGTTGCCCTGCGGTCCGTCCACGAAGATGTGGATGCCGAACGTGAAGGAGTGCACGAAGCCCACGCGCTCGAGCGCGGCGGCCAGTGGAGCAAGGGAAAGAGCTGCGACAACTTCCTGCCGCTCGGCCCGTGGCTCGTGACGGCCGACGAGGTGGGCGATCCGCAGAAGCTCGGCCTCACGCTCGAGGTGAACGGCGTGCGTCGGCAGAACGGCTCGACGGCGACGATGACCTTCGACGTCTGGCACATCGTGCATTACCTCTCGCAGTTCATCACGCTCGAGGCGGGCGACGTCGTCACGCTCGCGATCGACGGCCTCGGCAGCCAACGAAGCACGTGCGAACCGGCGTGACCGCCACGCGCCATCCGCGGGCCTACCGCGCGGCGTATTCGTCGAGCAACGACTCGATCCGCCCGAAAACGTCGGCCATCTGCTCGGCGTCGGGCAGGAGCGTGACGCGGAAGTGGTCGCGATAGGGCACGTTGAAGCTCGACCCCGGCGCCACGCCCCATGAGCCGAACAAGTCGCTGTCGCGGCACTGTCAAAATGGTATCCGTGTTGACTGCTGACGGGCGGGGCAGCCCCTCTGCTCTTCCGACTGACACCTCGGTTGGAAGTCCGCGGGACGTACGGGCAACCACGGCGACCGGGTTGGATTTCGTGTACCAGGGGACATGAGGGTCTAGGAACAGAGCGACTCATTCGTCTCCGCCCGCATCGCCTCCCCGAGGGCATCGCGCCGCACACCGCCCTGGCCACCCCCGGGATCACCTTTGCCCCTGAAGGCCACTGCGCTCGTCATTCCTGGTGGGACACCGCCGCCCACCTCGCGGATCACGTCATCCCGCCGGTCTCCGTGGGGCAGTGCAGATTTCGGGGCCGAAGCGATTGCGCGGCGACCGACGGCGTGTTCATGCCGGACGGTGACAGGCTGCCGGCGTTCCTGCCGGCCCGACCGATCACTCGAGTCGACCTGGCCGCACTCACCGAGCGGGTGCGCAGCCACGTGATCCGGTGGTTCAGGCGGCAGGGCTTGCTCGACGCCACTGCCGCGGCCAACATGCTCGCCTGGGAGAACAGCGGGTTCTCGATCGACGCGAGCGTCCGGACCACGCTTCTCGATCGCGACGTGCCGCGGGCGGCGGCGACATCCGGCTGATCACCTTCTTCACCGAACCGGGGCCCGATCCGGAAGATCCTCACGCACTTGGGAGAACCGCTCGAACGGCCGCCTTGACGTCCTCGTCGGCGGCGGCCAGCGTGTCGGTGCTGGCCCGGCTTTTGATTCCCAGCACGGGTACGACGATTTCGCGGGGCTCGCGCTGGTTGCCATCGCGGAACATGGCGTCCATGAGCCGGGCGGCCTCGAACCCTGGAAGAATCGGCGCACGGGCACGCATCGGCAGGCCGACACGTGGGGCGAACGCATCGGCCAGAACGGTCAGGCCAGGACCGGCTCGATCACGTGGCCGTGCACGTCGGTGAGCCGGCGCTCGATGCCGTTGTTGTAGAACGACAGCCGGGTGTGATCGAGGCCCAGGAGGTGCAGGATCGTGGCGTGGAGATCGTAGATCGTGGCCACGTCCTGCACGGCCTTGTAGCCGAAGTCGTCGGTGGCACCATGGTGGAAGGCCCGCTTCACGCCGGCGCCGGCGAGCCATACCGTAAAGCCCGCGGGATTGTGGTCGCGGCCGTTGGCCCCCTTCTGGAACGTCGGCATCCGGCCGAACTCCGTGACGAACGCCACGAGCGTGTCAGAAAGCAGGCCGCGGTTCTTGAGGTCGCGGAGCAGGCCCGCGACGGGCTGGTCGAGGATCGGGCCGTGGACGGAATACTGCTTCACGATCGTCTTGTGGCCGTCCCAGTTGCCCACGCCCTCGCCCATGGCGTAGCCGCCGTTGAAAAGCTGCACGAATCTGACGCCCTTCTCCACGAGCCGGCGCGCCAGGATGCAGTTGCGGGCGAACCGGGCCTTGAGCGAGTTCGTGACGTCGTCGGCCCCGTAGAGTTTGAGCGTCTCGGCCGACTCGTCGGAGAGATCGGCCACCTTCGCGGCAGAGAGCTGCATCTTGGCGGCCAGCTCGTAGGCGCTGATCCGGGCCGCGAGGTCGCTGTCGCCGGGATGCCGAGCGAGGTGGTCGTCGTTGAGCAGGCGGAGAAAATCCCGCGTCGCGCGGTCGGCGTCGGGCGAGATCGGGGCCGGCCGAGCGAGATTGGCGATCGGCCGGTCGGCGTTGAACGCCGTGCCCTGAAACACGGCCGGCAGAAAAGCGCTTTGCCACTGTCGCGGCCCGATCTGCGGCACGCCGCGCGGGTCGGGGATCGCCACGAAGGCCGGCAGGTCGCGGCATTCGCTGCCCAGCGCGTAGGTCGTCCAGGCGCCGATGCTCGGAAAGCCGTCGAGCGTGAAGCCCGTCGCCATCTGGCTCTCGGCGGGGCCGTGGGTGTTGCTCTTGGCCGTCATCGAGTGGATGAAGCACATCTCGTCGGCCAGTTCGCCGAGGTGCGGCAGGAGGTCGCTGGTCATCGTGCCGCTCTCGCCGCGCGGCTTGAAGTCCCACAGGGGCTTGATGAGGTTGCCCTGCTCTCCCTGAAACGTGATCAGCTTCTCGCCGCCGGGCGTGGGCATGGGCGTGTCGTGGAGCCGGACGAGCTCGGGTTTGTAGTCGAAGGTATCGACGTGCGAGAGCGCGCCCGAGCAGAAGATCATGAGCACGTTCTTCGCCTTGGGGGCGAAGTGGGATGCCCGCGGAGCGAAGGGCTGGGCCGGATCGATCACCGGCCGGATCGGCGGCTCGCCCGCGAGCAGTCGCTGCTCGTGGAGGAGGGCCGTAAGCGCGATCCCGGAGAGGCCAGTGCCGCCCCACTGCAGGAACGCCCGGCGATCGAGCATGTGGCGGCCGGCATGGGAGAGTGCGTGACGCATCAATACACCATGATGAATTCGTTGGCGTTGTAGAGGCTGCGGCAGAGGATCGGGAGGCCGTGGGCGGCCACGAGGTCGCGGCCGGCGGCGAGCTCGCGGTCGGTCGCCTTGCGTCCGAAGGCCAGTTCGATGGCGCGGGCCACCTGCAGGCCGGGGTCGCTCCCCGCCTCGCGCTCGACCCGCTTCGCGAACCGCGCCGCCTGATCGAGCAAAAAATCGCCGTTCATCATGTTGAGGGCCTGCAGCGGCGTCGTACTGCTCGTCCGCTTGGGCTGCACCTGCCCCGCGTCGGGGCAGTCGAAGGCGCCGAAGAAGCTGTCGAGCTCGGCCCGCGGCTTGCTCTGATACACCATGCGGCGGAAGTCCTCTTCCGTGAACGTCGTCTTCGTGTTGTAGACCTTCACGTAGTTGGTGTTCGGCTCGAACAGGTCGAAGCCGGGGCCGCCCCGCTTCGGGTTGAGGCTGCCGCTCACGGCCAGGATCGCGTCGCGCAGGGGCTCTGCCTCGAGCCGCCGCGGCGGGTAGCGCCACAGGAGCCGGGAGCCCGAGTCGGCGGCTACCGCGTCGGGGCGGGCGGTGCTCGTCTGCCGGTAGGCTCGGCTCGTCACGATCAGCCGGTGGATCCGCTTGAGCCGCCAGCGGTCGGCCGGGCTCGCCGGATCGACCAGTTCACTCGCCAGCCAGTCGAGAAGCTCCGGGTAGCTCGGCGGGCCGCCGTTCACGCCGAAGTCGCTCGGCGTGTCGACGATGCCGGTGCCAAAGTGGTAGTGCCACAGGCGGTTGACGATCACCCTGGCCGTGAGTGGGTTGGTCGCCGATGCGATCCAGTCGGCGAGCGCCCGGCGGCGTTCGCTTTCGGCCGCGTCGGCCGGAAGCTCCCACGCGGCGCCGAAATTCGTGAGGCTCCCCGGCGCGATCTCCTCGCGTAGTTGCGTCGGATCACCGCGGAAGAAGCGGTGCGTCTTCACGGGCTTCACGAACTGGCCGGCGTAGGCCTTGGGGAGCGCGTTGAGCGCGTCACGTTTCTTCGACAGCCCGGCGACGTTCTCCTCGAGCGACTCGCGTTCGGCAAACTCGTTGGGCGACAGTCCGGCAACATGGGCGATCGGGCCCGCCGCGGCGCCATGCACGTAATCGTGGGGCAGGCGGTCCACGTGCCGGGCGACCGGCGTCCACTCCTTCCCGTCGAGCGACACGGCGATCTCATACTGCGTCGCGAGGCGGTCGGAGTATTCCGGCTTCGGACTGCGGTCGCGGCTCCAGACGACGCGGCTCACCTCCTCCGCCTCGGGAAGCTCGAGCTGCACCCAGCCGCCGCCGATCTGGTTGGAGATCCACGACTGGTCGTTGCCGTATTTGCCGTTGTTGATCTTCGCGAGCTTGTGCTTGTCACTCTTGTCGTAATCACCCGACGACGTCGGCTTCGCACCCCGGGCCACGTTGCGGCCGCCGATGGAAAAAACCTCGAGTTCGTCGATGCACGGCTCCGCCGAAGTCGTCGCCAGCACGGTGAACCGCACGAACTTCGCCCGCGCGGGCGGGAAGGCATCGACGTTCTCACCGGCCGTCACCCGGCCGCGGAGGTGGGCTACGAGTCCGCCGTCGTCGGCCGACTCCTGCTCCTCGAAGATCACCGCATCAGCCGTCACCGACGCCGGGCTCGCCCCGCCGACGACGAAGAGCCGCGTCGACTCTGTGATCCGGTGCGCCCCCGCGTCGCGAAACCCGCTCCACAGCGACTCGTCGGCCGGCGGGGCACCCGAGCCGTCGGCCAGGAGCCGCTGATCGACGACGGCGATCTCGTCTTGATCGGCCGTCGTGGCCGCGTCGCCGTCGGCGTCGAGCACGTAGCGGGCGTCGCGGGCGTGCGACTTCCAGCCGGCGCCCCACGAGATCCAGATGCGAAACACGCCCGCCGCGCGGGGCGCGTAGGCGAAGACGGCTTGGCCGGGCTGCGCGGCCCACCAGTGATACTGCTTGCCGAGATTCGGCAGCGCGCGGATGTCGCCGGGCTCGGCCACGTGCCCGCGGTCCGTGCCCGCCGCGTGGTCGGCCACGCCCGCGGCCGCGGCGAGTTTTTCGGTGAGATCCTTCGAGAGGTCGTCGATCACGATCGTTCGCCGCAGCCGGGCCGTCGGCTGCAGTTCGGCGATCCGCCGCTGCATCGGGGCGAGTTCCGCCATCACGGCCGCCACCTTCTTCAGCCGCTCGTCGTTGTCGGGCGGAAGAATGTCGCGGTCGCCGTGTCTCACGCCCTCGAAGACAGCCTTGATCGCGAAGTAGTCGGTCTGCGGGATCGGGTCGAATTTGTGATCGTGGCAGCGGGCGCAGCCGACGGTGAGGCCGAGGAAGGCCGAGGCCGTCGTGCCGATCATGTCGTGGAGCTCGTCGGCCCGCTGGTTGGCCGTGAGCACCGGGTCGGGCGAGCCGACGCGGTCCTTCGGGCCGCCGACGATGAACCCCGTCGCGGCGTCGGCGCCGATCTGCTCCCCGTAGAGCTGCTCCTTCACGAACTGGTCGTAGGGCTTGTCGGCGTTGAGCGACTCGATCACCCAGTCGCGATAGGGCCAGGCGTTCGCTCGGGAGGTGTTTGTCTCGAAGCCATCGCTCTCGGCGAAGCGGACGACGTCGAGCCAGTGCCGTGCCCAGCGTTCGCCGTAGTGCGGCGAGGCGAGCAGGCGATCAACCAGTTCCCGGTAGGGCCCGTCGAGACCCCCCGCCGCCCGGCAGGCATCGTCGAAGGCGGCGATCTCTTCGGGCGTCGGCGGCAATCCCGTCAGGTCGAACGACACGCGGCGGATGAGCGTGCGCGGGTCGGCCTCGGGATTCATGGCGAGGCCCGCGGCGGCGAGCTTTTCGGAGAGAAAGGCGTCGATCGGCGCAGTGCCCTGCGGAGCCGGCGGCACCGGCGGCCGCGCGAGCGGCTGAAACGCCCAGTGGTTTTGCCCCTTGACGGGCTTGGGCTCGCCCCGTGGCAACAATTCGGCGATCGATTGCATGGCATCGGGCCAGACGGCGCCGGCGGTGATCCAGTCCTTGATCAGGGCCTGCTCGTCGGCCGAGAGCGGGTCGCCGTCCGCCGGCATCCGCGATTCCTTATCGCTGGTCGAGACGCGGACGAAGAGCTCGCTCTCATCCGGCTTGCCCGGCACGATCCCGGCCGACCCGGAGTCGCCGCCGGCGGCAGCCTTCGCGTGATCGTCGATCCGAAATCCGCTCTCGGCCCCCTCCGGCCCGTGGCAGGCCCCGCACTTGGCGGCCAGCAGCGGCGCCACGCGGTCGCGAAACAGGTTTTCGGACAGCTCGACGGCGACCGCCCCCGCGCCCGGCCCGCCGCACAAAGCGACCGCTGCCAGGGAGGCCGTCCACCGTCGCCATCGGGCAACCAGCTGCATCTTCATGCTTCCATGTTACTACTCCGTGCAGGAAATAGTTGACTTATAGGCTGTGCCCCGCTACACTCGATGCATGGCACAAAAAGACGCACGTTCGCTGTCGCCGGATGCCCAAGAGGATCTGCGGCGGAGGGTTCTTGAAGCGATTCAGTCGCAGGGAATGAAAAAGGCTCATGCGGCGAGAACATTCGGGGTCTCCCGGCAGGCCATCAACAACTGGCTGGCAGCGTTCGACGACGGCGGCGACGCCGCGCTGGCTGCGAAGAGGCGCGGGCGGCCGAAGGCAAGAACGATTCCAGAGAAGCACCAGGTGAAGATCGTGAAGGCCATCCAGGGTGGCTGCCCGGATCAGCTGAAACTCCCGTTCGCCCTCTGGACTCGCGAGGCCGTCGTCGGGCTCGTCAAAAAGCACACCGGGCGAACGGTGTCGGTGTGGACGGCGGGCCGGTATCTGAAGGATTGGGGGTTCACGCCTCAGAAGCCCGTTCGGCGGGCCTACGAGCGTGATCCGGTCGCCGTGCAGGCGTGGCTGGACAAGGAATACCCGGCGATCCAGAGGCGGGCGAAGGCCCAGAATGCCCTGATTCTCTGGGGAGACGAGATGGGACTGCGATCCGATGACACCGTCGGCCGCACCTATTCGCTGCGGGGCCAAACGCCGATCGTGCCCGCGACCGGTCGCCGGTTCGGATGCAGCATGATCTCGGCCATCAGCAATCTCGGCCGACTCTGGTTCATGGTGTTTTCCTGCCGCTTCAACGCCGATGTCTTCATCCGGTTCCTCGGGCGACTTCTGAAGGCGACAGACGGCAGGAAGATCATCCTCGTCATCGACTCCCACCCCGCTCACAAGGTGGCCAAGGTTGCCCGCTGGATCGACGCCAAGCGAGAGCGACGAGCGAAACTCGAACTCTGCTTCATGCCCGGCTACAGCCCTGAACTCAACCCCGACGAGATGCTCAACCAGGACACCAAGCAAGCCATGCGGCGGAAACGGCCGCGGGATCAGTCCCAAATGATCGCGAACGCCCGCTCACACCTTCGCCGCCGCCAGAAGCAGCCGGACGTCGTCCGTAACTTCTTCCAGGAAGACCACGTCCGCTACGCGGCTGCGGCCGGATAGCAAGTGTCAACTATTGGATGCTCCCCGTAGTAGCATGGCCGCTCGGCAGCGTGCACAGTCAAAATCGCGGGAAACTTTTACGTTTTTCGCCGTCGGGCGGCCCAGGCCGCGGCGACGATGCCGATGCCGGCCAGGGCGATGGCGCCCGGCTCGGGCACGATGATCACGCTCATGTTCACCGTGAGCGACCGGCCGGCGGTGCCGCCCGAAAGGCCCGTCGCCCCGCCAAACACCCAGGCCGCCTCCACCTCACCGGCCTCACGAAGCTCAGCGCCGAAACCCGCACCGCCCTGCAAACCCACAAAAACCTCCTCCTGCCGCACCCGTTGCCATCAGCCGCCGGAAAGTGATCGGCAAGGAACCAAGAACATGAAACACATCCTTCCCGTTGCCGTACCGGCGGGCGGCTAGACCGCATCTTGCGTAGCTGTAGCGACGACCTCGCAAAACAAGAGGGGTAGGCGAGGGGGTCGGCGAAAGCTCGAGGAGCTTTGGGCCGCCGCGGCCCACGCGACGAGACTTTTGCCGCCCCCGA
>JBIIOM010000131.1:0-7110 GCA_044336925.1 Pirellulales bacterium | reverse complement strand
GCCAACCAGATCGAGTGGTGGGCCGGACAGCCCGGCCCCGATGGCATCCGCCGCGGGCAGGCCGCGCGGCACGGCGCGATCGTCATCGCGCCCGCGTGGGCGGCCGCCGGCCAGCCCGCGTACGGCTACTCGGCCCGCGAGCATGCGGCGGTGCTCGACTCGCTGCGGGCCGTGCTGCAACGGTTCTCGATCGACACCGACCGGGTCTTTCTTTCGGGGCACTCGCTCGGCGGCGACGCGGCCTGGGATATCGCGCTGGCCCACCCCGACCTCTGGGCGGGGCTCGTGGCGATCTCGCCGGCCGCCGGGAAGTATGTCAACCACTACTGGCACAACGCCCGCACGCTGCCGATCTACGTCGTCGCCGGAGAACTCGATTCCGCGCTCATGGGCCGCAACGGCATGGACCTCGACCGCTACTTCACGAAAGGTTTCGACGCCACCTACGTCGAATACCGAGGCCGCGGCCACGAGCACTTCTCCGACGAACTGCTGCGGATCTTCGATTGGATGAACCGCAAGCAGCGGACGTTCTTTCCGCCGTCGATCGACGCCGTCGCGATGCGGCCGTGGGACCGCTTCTTCTGGTGGGTGGAACTCGCAGGCGCACCGCCGAAGACGGTCGTCCTGCCCGCCCAGTGGCCTCCGGCACCGGGCTTTCGCCCGCTCTCGATCGAGGCGAAGACGACGCCGGGCAACGGCGTCGTGGTGCGCTCTGGCGCCGACCGGGCGAAGGTCTGGCTTTCACCGGAACTCGTCGATTTCAGCCGGCCGATCTCCGTCACGCTCGACGGCCGAAAGCTCGTCCGCGACGGCATCGAACCGAACGTGGACGTGCTCCTCGAAGACCTGCGCCTCCGCGGCGACCGCCAGCATCCTTTCTGGGCGGTCGTGGAGTCCCAGTAGGATAGGCTTCGGCCTGTCACTTGTAGACCGCGTGCTCAAGTAGACCGCTTGCTCCGCAAGCGGATCTGGATCCGCTTCGGGACGAAGCGGTCTACGTTACGAAGCGGTCTACCACTACCGCCCCACGGGCGTGGCGGGCGTGCGGGCCACCTCGGGCTCCTGCTGGCTGCGGGGCAGGGCGACGCCGGCCAGGTACCAGCCGTCGGCGACCGATTCCATGCCCAGGCCAACCGTGCCGAAGTAGCGGCGAATGAGCTCGAAGTCGGGCAGCGTGCTGCCGTCGATCTTCTGCGTCCGCACGCTGCCTTCCTTGCCATCGCCGAGCAGGCCGTTGAGCAACTGCCCCACGAGGCTTTTCGATTTGGGCATCGAGCCGGCCTTCAGCATCTCGTAGGCCGGCCGCACCGTCTCTTCGGCCCGGCCAAACGACCGCATCGCCGATGCCGTCGGGAAGAGCTTCTTCATCTCGGAGGTGACGGCCGCGTAATCGGCAGCGGAGCCGAGCGACTCGACGCCCCCCTTCGTGGCCAGCACGCGCTCGAGGAAGTCGCGGTGAGACGCGATCAAGAGGTGGCCATGGGCCACGGTCACCGCCGAATGGGGCAGGAGTTTCTCCTCGCGTTCACGAAGCCGGTTGCGGCGGCGGTGGGCGTCGTCGTCGTCGCCACCATCGGCATGCGCGATGGCGCCGCCTGGCGTCTCGACCTCGAGCTTCGGAATCGCCATCGAGCGGTCGATCATCTCCCAGATCACGTGCCCGCCCGACTCCACCTTCTGCATGTCGGGATCGGTGGCCATGCTCTTGGCGACGGTGGCGGCGACCTTCTCCGCGTCGGTGGCCTCGATCGCGATCACGAGCCGTTCGCAATCGGTGCTGATCGGCGTGGCGTAATCGCTGATGACGGAGACCCGCTTGCCGAGGCAGGCGACGAGGTCCTTCTCGACGTCGATCTGCGGACCATCCGGATCCTCCTTGAGCGAGGCGATCACGTCGTCGAAGACACCCTTCTCGCCGACGACGTCGTCCACGAGCGACTCGGCCGAATTGAAGGCATTGGCGAGGTCGAATTGCATCGCCACCCAACTCGACACGTCGCGCGGCACCCACTGCGGCGGGTCGATCCGGTCGCTGTTGGGAAAATGCAGCATCCGCGCGGCGAGGTCGAAGCGATCGGCCGCGAAGGGCTGCCGGCCGGGCAGCGGCGGGGCGTAGATCATCGTGTGGTGCCGGGCCTCGTAGATGCCGTCGTCGAAGAAGACGACGCCGCCGGCCCCCTTGACGGCATCGAAGCCCTGCCGGCCCAGGATCGCGACGTAGTCGGGCCCTTTCCGCTTCTCGCGCGGCGGATTGGCCGCCTGATAGACCTTGGCGTAGGCCAACGGATCGACGAACCAGCGGAGCGGCGAGGCGGCCGAGGGCACCTGTTTGCCGCACCGAGCCGCCACGGTCTGGAAGCCGGGCAGCGTGGAAAGGTTGTCCTTGCGCCCCTGCTTGAGCGTGGAGAGCACCTGCGCCACCATCGCCGGGTTGTCGCCGACGATGAGCGCCGACGGGGCCTGGGCGAACGACACCTGCCGTTCGCGGGCGACCGTGGCGTTTGGCTCCGGCGGCAGCTTGAACGAGGTGATGCCCGCGGCCTTGGCCGCCTCGTCGGCCACCTTCGTGGCCTTCTGCTCGAGCAATCGCCCCTCGATGCGCTCGACGAGCGCCTTCGTTTCGGCCTCGTTCCCGGTCGTATCGACGAGCAGGAGCGACGTCAGCGTGCCCGGGGTGGGCTCGATCGCGGCCATGGCCAGTTCGCCGCCGGGGATCTGCTCGAGGTCTTCGAGCGAAAGCCCGAGCTTGCCGAGCCGCTGCTTGCCGGCATTTTTCAGCTGTTCGCGGAAGCTCTCCACGAAGGGCTTCATGACCGGATCCTTCACCATCTGGCCGTAGTCGGTGCGGTCGAAGGCCGCCCGCAGGGCCTTGGGATTGGGGATGCTCAACCAAGCCCGGGTCGTGGCGGGGAAAATGGTTTCACTGGGCGGAAACGAGCCGGCGACAGCCGCAGCCGGCACCAGCAAAAGACCGAGGACAACCCCCAGCAGCGTGTTTCCCTTCACGACAACAGCTCCTTCTTGTAACTGCAGAAAACGGGTCCGACGGCCGTTAGTGTGGCAGGAACGGGAAGATTGCTCAATGTCATTGTGCCGCGGTGGCCACGGCGAATGCGGCAGTTTTGGGAGTCTGGCGGGGGTCTTCGGCCGCGCCGAGCGGCCGCCCGGCAGCCAGCCCGAACCATATCGGCAGGGCGAGCGCCGCGGCCAAGGCCACGGCCTGCGCGGTCTCGGCCGTCGCCCCCGCAGCGGCGAGCGACCAGACGATCGCCGCCAAGACCGCTGCGGCGACGGCGAGCACGACGATCGTGACCGCCGCAGCGCGGATGCCCCCCACTCCGCCGGCGCCGAGCGCCGCGGCGACGACTGCCGGCCAACCGAGGATCGCCGCCGGCGTGACGATCGCAGCGAGCGACTGCCGCCGCCGCCAGCCTCCGGCATCGCTCGCGCCATCGCCGAGCGCGGCTTCCGGCACCGCGAGCGCCACGAACCAGCCGACCGACAAAACGGGCAGGAGCGCTGCCCGCGACGGATCGAGAAAGAGCCAGCCGATCATGGCGGCCAGCGCCGAGGCCATCGCGACCACGGTCAGGCAGAGCCGAAGCGTCCGCGGCGGCCCGGCGTCGTGCAGCCATGCGTCCGCCGCCCTCCGCCGCCAGTCGATGCCGGCGGCCACGAACCCGGCCACGGCCCAGGCCACCAGGGCGATCGCCACCGCCGCGCTCCCGGCGGGAATCCCGGGGCGTGAACCGATCTGCGCCGCGCCGATGGCACCGGCCGCCCCGGCGATCCCCGCGAACACAAGCGCGAGGCTCCCTGCATCGGCGGCAGGCGAGCCGCGCCGCCTCACGACATATCCGGTGGCCGCCGCCGCGACGAGCCCCGCCGCCGCAGCCCAAACCGCCCCCCCGGGGCGGGGTGGGGCGATCGCTCCACCGAGAGCAAGGCCGGCGGCAGGCCAGGCCGCCCGCTCGACGAGCCATGCGAGTTCAGGCCGCGCACCGCGGCCAAGTGCGGTGCAGGCCCGCAGCGGCAGGCTGCCAACGGCGCCGACGGCGAGCACCGCCCCCGCGCCAAACGCCACCATCGCGGCCGTGGGCCAGGCCATCGGCGCGGCCGCGATCGGGATGGCCGCCGCCAGCATCAGCCACGACGCCGGCCGGCGGGCGTCGATCCGCGCCAAGAGCCGGGCAAGTCGGAGCGACTCGTCGAGCGCTGGCATGGCACGGTCACCTGGAGCCTGCTGACGGCCGGCCTTCAGGACCGGGGCCGCACCTGCCCCTGCACCCGCAGCGGCAGGCCGAGGATCCTCAGAAAACCCTCGGCGTCGGTCTGATTGTAGGAGCCGCCCCCCTCCATCGACGCGATCGCGGCGTCATAGAGGCTGTTCGCGCTCTCGCGGCTCTTCACGAGCATGTTGCCCTTGTAGAGATTCAGCTCCACCGTGCCGGCCACCGGCTTCTGCGCCTCGCGGATGAACGCGAGCAGGGCATCCATCTTCGCGCAATACCAGAAGCCGTAATAGACCATCTCGGCCACCTCGGGGGAGAGCCGGTCGCGGAGATGGACGAGATCGCGGTCGAGCGTCATCTGCTCCACGAGCCGATGGGCCTCGTAGAGGAGCGTCATGCCCGGCGCCTCGTAGACGCCACGGCTCTTCATGCCGACGAGCCGGTTCTCGACGATGTCGGTGCGGCCGATGCCGTTGCGGCCGCCGATCTCGTTGAGCGCCAGCACGATCTCGTGGGACTTCATGGCCTTGCCGTTCACGCGGACGGGCAGCCCCTTTTCGAAGTCGATCTTCACCGTCTCGGGCGTGTCGGGCGCCGCCTGCGGCGAGACCGTCATGCCGAAATCGACGAGACTGAAGCCGTCGGTCGTGAGCTCCTCGAGCAGGCCGGCCTCGTAGCTCGTATGGAGGCAGTTTTCATCGGAGCTGTAGGGCTTCCCCTTCGAGGCCTTCACGGGGATGTTCTTCTGCTCGCAAAACTCGATCAGTTCCTTGCGGCCGGGGAAGCGGTCGCGGAATTCGGCGATCCGCCAGGGGGCGAGCACCGTGATCGTGGGGTCGAGGGCTTCGGCGGCGAGCTGGAAGCGACACTGGTCGTTGCCCTTGCCGGTGGCGCCGTGCGCGTAGACCGTTGCCCCCTCGCGGTGGGCGATCTCCACGCAGACCTTGCTGATCAGCGGCCGGGCGATCGACGTGCCGAGGAGATACGTGCCCTCGTAGCGGGCCTGCCACTGCATCGTCGGAAAGGCGAAGTCGCGGCAGAGCTCCTCGCGCACGTCGACGATCATGGCCTTCACGGCCCCGCAATCCCGCGCCTTCTTGAGCGTCGCCTCGCGATCCTCACACGGCTGCCCGAGATCGACGTAGACCGCGATCACGTCGTAGCCCTGCTCGATGAGCCAGCCGAGGATCACCGACGTATCGAGCCCGCCCGAATAAGCCAGCACACACTTTTTGTTCATCACGCGTTCTCATCTCTCCTGAAACGGAAACCTCTTTTTGCAACACGCGAGCGAGGCGGCAGGATCGGCGAGAGCTTGAGGAGCCTCGGGCGTATCCTCGCCCCGGCGACGAAACTTTTGCCGTCCTGACGCCGGACCATCACCGTCAAAACGTTTCACACCTCGTGCACGAGCGCCATATTGTGACCTCCCGTTCCGAAACCGGAACCCGCCACCAGCAAAATCCGGTCGCCACGCTGAAGACGCCCCTCGCGCAGCCCCCAGGCGGTGACGTGCTCGAGGATCGCATTCGCTTCGGTGGTCGCCACGGCCGCCAGCGGGGTCACGCCCCAGTAGAGCGCCATCTGCCGCAGCGTGGCGGGGTCGTCGGAGAGGCCGACCGTCGGCACGGCGCCCCGGCGCTTCGACCGCGCGATCGCCGTCAGGCCGCTCTTGCTCGCCACGACGAAGAGTCTGGCGTCGAGTTCGCCGGCGATCCGGCTGGCGCCGTCGACCACGGCCTGCGTGATCGGGTGGAGCCCCTCGACGAGAAATTCCGGGGCCGGCAGAAACTCCTGCACGGGCACGCCCGCCGAGCCGCGGGCGGCCCGGAAGCGGCCTTCGAGGTAATGCCAGCGGTCGGCGAGGTATTGCTTCTCGGTTTCACTGGCGATCCGCCGCATCATCTCGACCACGAGCCGCGGGTGGTCGCCGATCGCCGTCTCGCCGGAGAGCATGCAGGCGTCGGCGCCGTCGAGGATCGCGTTGGCCACGTCGGTCGCCTCCGCGCGGGTGGGCCGCCGCGCGTGCTGCATGCTGTCGAGCATCTGCGTGGCCACGATCACGGGCTTCTGATACCGCTGGCAGGTGCGGATGATCAATTTCTGCACCATCGGCACGCTGGCCACGTCGGTCTCGACGCCGAGGTCACCGCGGGCCACCATCACCGCGTCGGCGGCGGCGACGATCGATTCGAGATTGTCGATCGCCTCGCGCTTCTCGATCTTGGCGACGACGCGGGCCACCGACCCGCGGGTGCGGAGCAGTTCCTTCAGCAGCTTCACCTCGACGGCCGATCGCACGAACGACAGGCTCACGAAGTCGGCGCCGACCGACGCCGCCCACTCGGCGTGCTGCCAATCGGCGGCGCTCATCGCCGCGACGGAGAGCTTCACGCCCGGCAGGTTGACCCCCTGCCGGCTGCGGACCGTGCCCCCCTGGATGACGCGGCACCGCACCCAGTCGGCGTTGCGCTCCTCCACGACGAGACTGATCGTGCCGTCGGCGAGCATCACCGAATCGCCGACGGCGAGTTCGTCGATCAGGGGCGCGTAGTTGGTCGTGAAGTGCCCCGGTTCGTGGCTCTCCGCGCCGCGGATGAATTTGACGTGCGCCCCCTCGATGCATTCCACGGCGCCGCCGGGCAGTTCGCCGAGCCGGATCTTCGGGCCGGCGAGGTCGGCGAGCACGCCGACCGGCCGCTGTGTCGCCTCCGACACGCGGCGGATGCGGTCGAGCGTTTCCTGGTGCTCTGGTGTGGAGCCGTGGGCCATGTTGAGACGAAAGACATCGACGCCCGACTCGACGAGGCCACGGATCGAGTCCTCGGACCGCGAGGCGGGGCCCATCGTGGCGACGATCTTCGTGCGGACAATG
>JBIIOM010000130.1:0-7213 GCA_044336925.1 Pirellulales bacterium | reverse complement strand
GCCCCGCGCCCTGCGAGGCCGCCTGCGTGCTCGGCATCAACGAGGATCCCGTCGCGATCAAGCAGATCGAGATGACGATCGCCGACCGGGCCTTCGACGAGGGCTGGGTGGTGCCGGAGCCGCCCGCCGTGCGGACGGGCAAGCGGGTGGCGGTCGTGGGCAGCGGGCCTGCGGGCCTCGCCGCGGCGCAGCAATTGAACCGGGCCGGCCATCTCGTGACCGTGTTCGAGCGGGCCGACCGGCCGGGCGGCCTCTTGATGTATGGCATCCCCGATTTCAAACTCGAGAAGTGGCGGGTCTGGCGGCGGGTCGAGCAACTGGAGGCGGAGGGCGTGGAGTTTCGCTGCGGCGTGAATGTCGGGGCTGACATCAGCACGCAGTCATTGCAAGAAGAGTACGACGCGATCGTGCTCACCGGCGGCGCCACGCTCGGCCGCGACCTGCCGATCCCGGGCCGCGAGCTCGTGGGCGTGCACTACGCGATGGAGTTTTTGCCGCAGCAAAACAAGAAGTGCGCCGGCGACGAGGTGCCGGGGCAGATCTCGGCCGAAGGCAAGGATGTGATCGTGATCGGCGGTGGCGACACCGGCTCCGACTGCACCGGCACGAGCAACCGCCACGGCGCGAAGAGTCTCACGCAGTTCGAGCTGCTCCCGCAGCCGCCGGATCTCGGCAAGTATCCGCGTCGTGCGGAGCGGCCGGCCGCGAGCCCGTGGCCGCTCTGGACGCAGATGCTGCGGACGAGCTCCTCGCACGAAGAGGGCTGCCGCCGCGAGTTCGGCATCCTCACGAAGGGATTCGTGGGCGACGACAAGGGCCGCCTCAAGAGCCTGAAGACCGTGCGGATCGAGTGGTATCAGGATCCGGCCACGGGGCAGCAGAAATTCAAGGAACTCGCAGGAACGGAGCAAGAGTGGCCCTGCCAGCTCGCGCTCCTCGCGATGGGCTTCGTGGGACCTGAGAAGCAGGGGCCGATCGCCGACCTCGGCCTCGAGCTCGACCCGCGGGGCAACGTGAAGACCGGCGGAAACTACATGACGAGCAAGGACGGCGTGTTCGCCGCGGGCGATCTGCGGCGCGGCCAGTCGCTCGTGGTGTGGGCGATCCACGAGGGCCGCGAGGCGGCCCGGGCGGTGGACCTCTACCTCATGGGCTCCACGAACCTGCCGAGCCTCGCGGCCGGCGAGTTCGCGGTGCACGCGTCGTAGACCGCTTGCGAAAGTAGACCGCCAGTCACGGAAGCCCGATGCGCGAGCGAGGTGAGTTGGGGTGTTGTGGAGTAGCAGGGCGGATGGACCTTGCTCGCGCTGCGGGCTTTCGTGCGAGTGACAGGCTGAAGCCTGCCCTACTTAAGCTCGACGGCGAACGAGCCGGCGTTGTCGGCGAGGCGGCCGGGGCTCTCGTTGACCTTGAAATAGAGCGGGCCGTCCGTGACGGCGGTGAACTCGCCGGCCGCCCCTTCGGCGAGCACGACGAACCGCGGGCGGCCGCCGTCTGCCGGCGCTTCCACCCACTGCGCCGCAAGCAGCCTGCCCACCGGGCGGCCGCGATACCACTCGAGCGAAATGCCGTCGGGTTCGGATTCCAGCAGACAGGCTGAAGCCTGGGACGATGCGTGACAGGCTGAAGCCTGTCCTACTTGGAGGCGGCCGCGGGCTTGGAGCGAGTAGCGCCGCTCCTTGGCCAGCCGCCAGCCGCTGTTTTGCCAGCCGCGGTCGCCCGCGACAACGACCGTCTGCGTGCCTTGCAGCGGGCTTCCCGCCGACCAGTCGATCGCAGATCGCCGGAAGTCGTAGCCGTAGTCGAGTTCGTCGGTGAAGGCATCGAAGTCGCGGGCCGCCCGCGCGGCATCCCAGCCGGGCGCGGTTTGCAGGCGCTTCGTGAACGAGCTGTCGAGAGGGCCCTTTTCGCCTGCGCGAAAGACGTCTGCGTGCGCCGGATGCCCGGCGAGGAGCGCGACGGCCGCCCAGCTCGCCGCGTAGGAGTCGAGCGCATGGTGGGCGGCCGGGGGCGTCGCACAGACGTCGGCGAGCGAAGGGCACGCATGCGCGGCGCGGAGCGAGCGGATCTTCTCGATTCGCCCGAGCTGCTCGACATCGCCTGCCTCGAGCGGGATCGGCGTGGGGACGAAGCGGAGTGGGGCGCCATCAGCGCCGCCGTCGAGCCGGTGCGTGGCGAGGTATTCGGCGATCCCCTCGGTGTACCAGACGGGGGCGGCGGCATCGCGCACCGTGAGCGTGAAGGCGTGCACGCCTTCGTGAAGCAACAGGTGACGGCGGTAGGCGGGGCTCGATTGATCCATCATCCAGAACCGATCGCCCAGGCAGTAGCCATTCTCGAAATCGGGGATCGCTTCGCCCGTCGGCAACAGGCCCGCCGCCCGGAATCGCTCGCGATCGGTCATCAGGCAGGCGAGCGCCCGCCACTCGCGATGCATGGCCGGGTCGATCCCAAAGTGACGGCACCATTCCGCGAACGCCGCGTCGAAGAAGAGCGGCAGGTCAGCGACGCCGTCGCCCTCGCGCTCGGGCCGGTCGGTCGCGAGCACGAGGTGCTTTCCCTCGAGCACCCGCAGGTCGGCCCGCCGCGCCGTCGCGGCAAAGTGGTCAGCCTTGGGAGACCCGGCAACGCAGGCAGCGCAGCCCAGAGCGAGAGGAAGGAGGGCGGCGGCAAGGCATGGAACGCGCATGAGTCTCCAGTTCACCCAGATCGCCCAAGCGAGGCAAGCCGGAGAAGGCCCGGAAATCCCCCTCACCGGAAATGCCCGGGAAATCCGATCAAAGCGTTGCTCGTGATGTGACCTGAGGGCGGACGACGTGCGGCATGAATGCCGACAATCGATCGTTGGTGAGCAGCGCTCGCGCGCGAGGGCCGCATGCTGCGCTGCGCTTGCGTCGCTGATCTTCTGGGCAGCCGGCGCGCGGGCCGCCGATGACGACGTGAGCCCGTGGGCGACCGGTGGCGCGAAGACGAAGGCCGGCGACACCGACGGCAAAGCGGATGGCGTGAGGGTGGCGCAGATCCCCGTCACGCAGACCTATGCCTGGCCGGGCTACGTGATCCAAGGGGGCGCGATCCCGAAGGACTGGAAGCCGCAGGCGATTCCCTATCAGGCGATCGGCCCTGACGGCAGGCCGGTCACGATGTATTACGCGCCGACTTATACGTTCACGTATCCGGTCGGACCGCCGAGGATCGCGACGTCACCGGTCAACCGGCCGCAGGCCTACGCCCAGCCGCAATATGCCGGCTGGAATTATCAAACGAGCGGCGCGCCGCCGCCAAGCGTGGCCCGCTACCAGCCGCCCCCCTATCAGTATCCGGCCTCGGCGCCACAGCTCGCCGGCACACCGATCGCGCCGCCCGCCACACCGCTGCCGCCGCCACCGGCAGCTCGATACGCGCCGCCGCCCCAGCAATATGTGGCGGCGCCGCAGCAGGCACCGCTGCCCGACCAGTGGCAATCGGTGCAGCCGCCGCCCACGCAATGGGTGCCCGCGCCGACGGCGGCGCC
The DNA here is from genome assembly GCA_044336925.1 of Pirellulales bacterium. Lineage (GTDB taxonomy): Bacteria > Planctomycetota > Planctomycetia > Pirellulales > UBA1268 > RGVT01. The sequence goes on along the minus strand of JBIIOM010000130.1, from coordinate 3,699 downwards.
CCCGAGCAACACCGGCGAACAGATGCTGGCCGCCGCCGCACCGGCCGCGATGGCGGGGGCCGCGGCGATGGCGACGCAGCCGTCGACTACGCCGCAGATGCAGCCGGTGAGCACGTCGCCGCAATCGGTGCCGCTCGTGCCCACGCAGTCGCCGCCGCCGGCGGGCCGCTCTGCCAACTCGCATCTCTGGCGAGTCGTGGGCGTGCACGACGGCGACACGATCACCTGCCTCGATGAAAACAACCAGCAGCAGAAGGTCCGCCTGGCGGAGATCGACGCCCCCGAGATCGGCCAGGATTTTGGGAAGGTGTCGCGCGACGCGATGGCGGGCATGGTGTTTGGCAAGACCGTCGAGGTGGTGGACGAAGGCAAGGATCGCTACGGCCGCTGGATCGGCCACGTGTATGTCAACGGCATGGACGTGAACCGCCAGATGGTGGCCACCGGCAACGCCTGGCACTACGCGGCCTACTCGAAGGATCAGTCGCTCGCCGACCTGCAGGCCCAGGCCCAGGCGCAGAAGCTCGGCCTCTGGGCCCAGCCGAACCCCACGCCGCCGTGGGAGTTTCGCAAAGCGAAGTAGTAGCCCTGGCACGGAAGCCCGACGCGCGAGCGAGGTGAGTTGGGCGTTTTCTCGCGGGGCGGGTTGGGGCTTCGCTGGTTGGAGTGGACGGCGGATGGACCTTGCTCGCGCTGCGGGCTTTCGTTCGTCGGCAAAGTCCCCCCAGACCGCGCGACGGGAACTTTTCTACGCCGACCAAACCCCCTCTTTGGGGGTGGTCGATGCAACCCTCGGCAACACACCCCTCTAAGGGTGGGGTTGGCGTGGCGCGTTTTCAGGCGACCCGTGGTTCAACACTCGAGAGGGAGCTAAAGGGGGATGATCATGGCTGTGATCGCGACGGTCTGTGGTTTCGCCGTCCGCTGGGTGCGGCGGTTGTGTTTCGTGGCGGCGGCGCTCTTCGTCGCCGATGCAGCGGCGTTTGGGCAGGGGGGCATCCCGCGGCCCGAGGAATTCACGCCGGCCTTCGCCGAGGAGCCGGCCTACGACGTGACGAACGTCCAATACACCGGCGTGAACGTGGCCGAGCCCTTGTGGACGGCCTACGCACTCACCGACGCGCTCTTCTGGGGCCGCGACAACCAGGCGGGCAACGTCCCGCTCGTCGTGACCCAAAATCCGGCCGCCACGCCGCTGCTCTCAGGTCAGGATCTCCAGTTTCCATTCAGCGAGGGCGTGCGGGCCTTCTACGGCCAGCGGCAGCCCTGCGAATGTGGCTGGGAACTCGGCTACTGGGGCGTCTATGGCCAATCGGCCACGGGCGTCATTGCCGCGCCGCCAGGGCAGTTCATCCAGTTCCCCGGCGACATCGGCGAACAGCTCACGGCCGACGCCGAGCGTGCGACCGTGAAATACCAATCCACGATCAATAGCGCCGAGGCCAACATCTTCAGCACCGAGCACCACTGGCACCGCGACGCCGGCGCCTGGCACACGACCGACTGGCTGGTGGGCTTCCGGTATGTGGGCGTTGAGGAGCGGGCGAGCATCGAGATGGACTGCTGCATCGTCGATAACGAGTTCATCACGGTGCCCTACGGCGTGGGCACTCGCAACAACATGTTCGGCGCGCAGGTCGGCCGCCGGGCCCGCTGGGACTGGAACCGCTGGTCGATCGAAAACTGGGCGAAGGCCGGCATCCTCGGCAACGCCCAGGAGCAGTATCAAAACGCCCTCGTCGATTTCGAGGGCTTCCAGTGGCGGCCCGCCCGCTCGACGTTCGGCAGCTCCGTGGGCTTCATCGGCGACGTGAACCTCTCGGCGATCTACCGGCTCACCGAGGTCTGGGGCATCCGCGCCGGCTACAACCTGATCTGGATCGACGGCCTCGCGCTGGCTCCGAACCAGTTTGATTTCACCAACACCGCGACATCGGGCACGCTGCTCGCCTCAGGCGGCGGGATCTTCATGCACGGTGCCAACCTCGGCCTCGAGGCTCGCTGGTAGGCAGGGAAGCCCGACGCGCGAGCGAGGGGAGTTTGGGTCGAGCGGCGTGGCGACCCGGATGAACCTTGCTCGCGCTGCGGGCTTTCGTTCGGAAACGGAAGCCCGACGCGCGAGCGAGGTGAGTTGGGCGTTTTCTCGCGGGGCGGGTTGGGGCTTCGCTGGTTGGAGTGGACGGCGGATGGACCTTGCTCGCGCTGCGGGCTTTCGTAGACCGCTTCCAAGTAGACCGCTTCGTCCCGAAGCGATCTGCTTTGCAGCGGTCTACACGCGGCCTATCCGAGCCGCAGGCCGATCGGGGCGCGTTGCAGGCCGATCGGGGCGATGCGGAGCGGCGGGAGGCTGCCCTGGGAGTTGACCAGAGCATTCGCGTTCCCTCCGAGAATCTTCCAGACGCCCTTCGATCCGCGGCCGCCGTTCAGGCCCTGCACGCCATAGAGCGTGGAATCCGTCCCGATGAACCCGTCGGCCGCGCTTCCAAAGACCGCGAAGACGCGGGCATTGGGCTTCGACAGGCTGCCGAACGCGGAGGTCTGAGCGATCTTGGTGCCCGTCGAGGGGTTCCAGGCCTCGACCCTCGAGCCGCCGTTGAGGCCGGCCCCGACGATCAGGTCGAGCGAGCCGTTGCCATCGTAGTCGGCCGTCGAGAGCGTCACGCCGCCGCGGAAGTTGTTGGCAAACGGCTTGAAGCTCCGCACCACCGTCGGCGTGCCGCTGACATCGAAGACCCGCACCAGCGCCCGCGTGCCGGAATTCGTCCCGACCGCGATCTCGGCTGGGCCGCCGAGGATGTAGTCGCCGGCCGAGATCATCACGCCGTTGTTCGTGCCGGCGGGGGCACCGCGGAACGACTTGAACGGCGCGTTGGCCACTGGGTCGATCACGCCGACGCCGGTGTTCACCCGGAACACGTTGACCATGCCCGTCCGGATCGACATGGCGGTGACGATGTCGTTGTCGCCGTCATCGTCGATGTCGGCCACCGCCACCTCGACGCCGCCGCGGTAACCAGGGCCGAAGGCGAGCGTGCGGTATTGCGTGAGTTCCGTCCATTCAGAAACGCTATTCTGCTGGGCCGCTCCGAGCAGGTTCCGCTGGAACACCCGCACTTCGCCGACGGCGTTGCGGCCGGGGGCCGTGATGATCTCGGCCACGCCGTCGCCCGTGACGTCGCCGGTGGCCACGCGGACGCTGCCGCGGAACCGCGCGTCATAGGCGAGGAACCGCGAGAGTTCCTGGCCTGAATCGGGGTCGAGCACGCGGACCCACGGCGGGCCGTTGCAGCCGTCGTCGCTCCCCACGACCAGGGCGCCGCCGATCGATGCCGGCGGTTCGGGGCCGAAGTTGATGTCGGTGGCGCTGAGCACCGACTGCGGATCCACCGATGCACCCGCGGGAGGCGTGAGCGTGACGATGTTGTCCATCTGGCCGAAGGCATCGGGCCGGATCGTCACGGTGAGCGTGAACGTCGCACTGCCGCCCGGCAGCAGCGTGATCTTCTCGTTGGTGATCCCGCCTGAGCCGGACGGCGCGCCACTCGAACCGGCCGTGTAAGACGCCGTCCACGAAGCGGTCGCCACCTGCGACGGCAGCGGATCGTTGACGACGCCGTCGACCATGGTGCTGGGGCCCGAGTTGCTGACGACGATCGTGTAGGGGAATGTCTGGCCGGGCAGGTAGGTCGTCTTGCCGTC
>JBIIOM010000129.1:0-7260 GCA_044336925.1 Pirellulales bacterium | reverse complement strand
AAACTTCACCGGCTTCTTGAGCACCACGAGATACTCGATGACCTTGGCTTCCTGCGCCTTGCTGTAATGGATCGCCGTCCACGGATTCCCTTCGACCAGCCCGAGCGTGGCGAGGATGCCGTTCTTGAAGTCGCCCTCGGCCTCCTTGCCGTCTACCCAGGCCTTGCAGGCCGCGAGGTCGATATCCGACTTCTTGAGCCCGATCGAGAGGTCCGGGCCGGTCGCGGATGGCGGCGCCGCCGCGGCCTCGGCCGCGAGGCCGGCGAGGATCGAGAGCGCAGCGAGCCAGGAAGCGCTGCGGCTATTCCGACTACTCCGACGATTCATGAAGAGCCCCTCCTGACGGTGTGTGGAACCGATCGGCCACCATGATAATGACTGAAAGCCGCCTTTGGTTTCTCGAGCACAATGCCAGCCCGCTACTGTCCGGTAAGTCCAAGGTCAGGAACGCGGAGAATCACCGAGGCTGCTCTCTTTAGGGGAGACGCGGCATGAGCCCATCACCCTCTCCCTCCGGGAGAGGCGAAAAGGGAAGGGAAACGTCTCTTTCGTGCGAGCGCATATGGTGCTGAACAGGATTGGCCGATGGCACGACCGCCACCCGCTGTCATGCATGAGTCCACGGCGTCAATATTAGCCGCAACACCTGAAATTCCGTCCACAGCCATCAGGTTTTCAGGCCTATTCCCGGGCTTTTGAGGCCTCCTTCAGGAGCCGCAGCGCCGCGTTGCGGCCGCGCTGGGGCCGTCCGTTGCAGAGGAGTTCGAGCCCCGGTCTGTCGATGCTCGCCCGATCGTAGCCAGGGTCGGTGACGTGGGTCGGTCGCGGATCACGTCACGAAACTGGAGCCCGAACTCGATCCAGCCGACGGTGTGCTGCGTGTGACGGTAGGTCTGATCGCCGGCGAAGAAGAGCAGGTCGGGATCGGCCCTCCGCAGGCGAAAGGGGGCATCCCAACCGGGGTAGAGGACGGCAGCGCGGGCGACCTCGACCCAGGCATCACCGCGTCGGATCTCGAGCCGCGCCTCCCGCGGCTCTTCCGGCGTGAGCGGAAAGAGCTGCGCGGAAAGCTTGAGTGTGCCGTGGGCGTCGGGCCGCACGGTGACCGTGTAGAGGGCGAACGCGATGACGTCGCGACGCGGCACGTCGAGATCGAACGGCCGGCCGCACCGCGCCGACAACAGGCACAGGGCTGCGAGTGCACTGTGCAGGATGACGATGATTCGCCGGAACCAAGAGGGTGAGCCATGAAATATCTTGTGGTGATCGAAGAGAGCGAGACGGGCTTTGGTGCATATGTGCCTGATCTTCCGGGCTGTATTGCGGCGGCGGCGTCACGTGAAGAGGTGACGCGGCTCATCCACGAGGCCATCCAGTTTCACCTTGAAGGCCTTGCCGAAGATGGTCTGCCGATTCCGCTTCCTCATTCGTCTTCCGAAGTTGTAGAAGTGGGATCCCCATGACCTTCATTCCACGGAGGCTTCGCCTCATTCCTTCGGTTCGAGGCGGCTTTCGAGGTGCTCGTGGGCCGGCTCGAGATGCGACCCGAGACCAGCGTCAAGGCCAAGGCTGACGAACTCCCCGCCGATTAGCGGAATCGCGGCTCTTGCGGCTACGTGAGTCTGTGCCCTAGTACTCCAGTGAGACGCGAGTGGAGACCTTGACACATCTTTCGCCATTTTGTGGGCGGGTGGCCTGCATTCCGGCAGCGGCCGCGATCGCATGTTCGATCGCATCGTCTGCTGGATGCTTCGTCGGCCGGGAAGGCGCAGCGCGCGCCGCGGTCAAGGAGCGGGCGGCGGAGTTCGACGCCACTCGCGACTTTCTGCCCTGGGCGCTCGCTATGGCAAGGTTTCAGACGCTCGCCGGCGGTGCGGTCGAACTGAAACTCCGCAACGGTGTCGTCGTCGTGTTCGAGGGGCCTGGCCGAATCGATACCGCCGGCGAACTGTCGGCGACGCTGCACGACGGCAACGATTCCTGCCCGGAGTGGGCCGACGGCCGGATCATGTACGACGAGAAGTTTCTCTATATCGCCGCGCACGTGGGCGATCCCATGCCGCTGCGCAGAATCATCGATCCGCAGATCGATGCATACTGGGGCTGGCGGGGCGGCGCCGTGCAGGTGCGGGTGTCGACCGATCGCCACATGGGCTGGCCGGCCCGCGGCAATTCCTGCAGTTACTTCGCCCAACGCGGGATCGCGCAACCGGCTGAAGCTCGGCGCGAGCCTCACGATCGCGGGCGACGCCGTCGAATTCGAGCGGCTGCAGAGCAGCTGCGGCCCGGGGGGGCACTACGATGCGGTCGAGACCGCCAGCCGGTTCGTCGTCACGAAGACCGGCATGCTCGAGGGCACCGGCCGGCTGCGTTATCTCAACGCGACCGGCGTGGCGAGCATGAAGTCGCTCCCGGTGCGATGTGCCGGGCTTCTCTCGCCCGGTTCGGCGGGCGGCATCGGCCGGCTCGCGTTCGACGACGCGAGCCTCGAGCTTTCCGGCACGCTTCGCATCGACATCGCCGGCCCCGCCGCAGACCCCGCGATGACCGACGCGATCGTCTTCGCGAGCGAAGGCTCGGGTGTCGTCGAGATCACGCCCGAGGCCGTGCTGAACGTCGTACCCGCCGCCGGCGTCACTCCCCGCGGCACCTACCGGATCGCCACCGCCCGGTCGGTGAAGGGAACCTTCACAACGCTCCATTTAAACGGCCGGCCGACGGAGGCCTTCACGGTCAACTGCCTGGCCGACGGAATCGAAGTGGTCTTCAAGTGAAAATGGTGCCAGCCACCAAATCTGGGTAATTTGGCGGTTGCCCAGATTTGGTGGCTGGCACCGTTATTGCGTAACAGAACATAGCAATTATGAGTTTGACCTGTTACGTGATCGTGCAGAAGGTCGGGACCAGATGGCTGCGGAGCGATCAGCGATTGCCGAACAGATTCAGCGGGAGGTTGCTCGCTTGGTGGCGACGCTACCTGTCGGCGTGGGGCTCTGCCTTATTGGCGGGTTTCGTTACCGGCTGCTCGACCGCCTCCGGATCGATCCGGCCAACGTTCGTCGCCGACTCAACGACCTCGGGCGGTCCGCGGCCCGCCACGCCGCGGCGATCGACGCCGTGATTCAGGGGCAGATCGACCCGGCATCCGCCGTGCTCGCCCGCTACCCGGCCACCGTCCAGCGGGCCGTGCGTTCGCTCCTGGAGGAGGCCGCGAAAGCCCGGGAATAGCCGCGAAAACCCGAGCGCGGTGTGCGGAATTCCGGGGGTTGCGGCTAATATCAGTGCGGCGTCCTCGTGCATGACCGCAGGTGGCGGCGAGCTATGAAAAAGACTGCCGGAACATTGCGGGCCGCCACTGCGGTCGTCCTCGCTGCGGCGGCCCTCGCGATCGCCTGGCTCGAACTCCCCGCGGCCGCGGCACCGGTGCCCTGGACGGCCTCGCGGGTGAAAGGCACCCCGGAGCCGCCGCCCCCCTATCGCACGAGAAAAGTCTACGAGCACGTCCGGTTCGCGTCGGCCACGTCGCTGGCCTTCGCGCCCGGCAGCGACCGGGTCTTCGTCACCGAGCAATGGGGCAAGGCCTACTCGTTGCCGCCCGACCGCGACTGCCGCAAGCCCGACCTGTTCCTCGACATCGCCGACCTCGTCAAGCGGCTCAATGTCAGCCGGTCCGACGCGGATGCGCTCAGGCCGTGGAACATCTTTCATCTCGCCTTCCACCCCGACTTCGCCACCAACCGCTTCTGCTATCTCTGCTACACGATCGGCTACCGCGATGAGTCGCGGCCGTTTCCAAACGGCACGCGGGTGGTGCGGCTCGAGGTGATCGACGACGGCGGCGTGCCGCGTGTCGATCCGGCAAGCGAGGTGGAGATCATCACGTGGCCGTCCGGCGGCCACAACGGCGGTTGCCTCGCCTTCGGCCCCGACGGCATGCTCTACGTGTCGGCCGGCGACGGCGCAGATCATTTTCCGGAAGATCCTCACAAGACCGGGCAGGACCTCACCGACCTGCGGGCCTCGATCATGCGGATCGACGTCGATCATCCGACGAGTGGCCGCGGCTATTCGATCCCCTCCGACAACCCATTCGTAAACGTGCCCGGAGCCCGCGGCGAACTCTATTCCTTCGGCAACCGCAACATTTGGAAGATGAGCTTCGACCGCCAGACGGGCGAACTCTGGGCCGGCGACGTGGGGCTCGAGGTGTGGGAGCTCGTCTGCCGCGTGAAGGCAGGCGAGAACTACGGCTGGAGCATCGTCGAGGGGAGCAATCCCATCCATCCCGATTGGCCGCGGGGCCCGGCGCCGATCGCGAAACCCTGGTGCCAGGTGCCGCACACGGCCGGGGCCTCGATCACCGGGGGCTTCGTGTATCGCGGCAAGAGGTTTCCGGAGCTCGTCGGCCGCTATGTGTTCGGCGACTGGGTGACCCGCCGGGCGTGGAGCATCGGCACGACCGGCGACGGGCCGGGCGCGCTCGTCGATCTCGTCGCCCCCACGATCCGCGTGGTCGCCTTCGCCGAGGATCGCGACGGCGAACTCCTCATCCTCGACTACGACGACGGCTCGATCCACGAGCTCTTGCCGAACGACGAGGTGGCCGATGCGGGAAAGTTTCCCGAGCGGCTCTCCGAGACCGGTCTCTTTGCCGATACCGCGAAGCAGCAGCCGATGCCGGGCGTGACGCCGTTCGAGATCGCGGCCGAGGCTTGGGCCGATCATGCGACGTCCCGCCGGTTCATCGGCCTCCCCGGCACGGGCAGTGTGAAGCTCAATCCGGGCAAGGCGCCCGTGCAGGGGTCGATGTTTTCCACGAAGCTCGGCTATCCGCCGGGCACCGTGCTCGCCAAGACGTTTTCGATGCGGATGCGGGAGGATGAGCCGCAGAGCGAGCGAAAGCTCGAAACGCAGCTCCTCCACTTCGACGGCCGCCACTGGCACGGCTACACGTATGCCTGGAACGAGGCGGGCACCGACGCCGACCTCGTGGCGGCCGAGGGGAAGAGCCTGCCGCTCGAGATCGCCGACCCCCGCGCGCCGGGCGGCAGGCGGGAGCAGACCTGGCGGTTTCTCGGCCGCAACGAATGCCAGCGCTGCCACAACGAGTGGGCCGGGACGTCGCTCGCCTTCGATATCGCCCAGCTCAATCGAGACGTGCCGGCAGCGGGCGGCGGCAAGGCGGTGAACCAGCTCCGCGAATTCCGCGCCTGCGGCCTCTTGGAGGACGTCGTCATCGAGCAGAATCTCGAGGCCGACCCCTTCGCCACCATCCAGCGGCCCGGGCCCGAGGACACGCTGCCGCGGTTCCCCGATCCCCACGATCGCTCGGCCCCGCTCGACGCGCGGGCGCGGGCCTACCTGCACACGAACTGCGCCGGCTGCCACCGCTTCGGCGGCGGCAGCGTGCCGCACGTCCATCTCAACACGGAGATCGTCACCGCGGATCTGGAGGTGCTCGGGATGCGGCCGGCGCGGGGCGACTTCGCGATCCCCGAGGCCCGCGTGATCGCCCCGGGCGAGCCACACCGCTCGACGCTCTGGTATCGCATGGCGACGACCGGCCCCGGGAGGATGCCGCACATCGGCGCCGAACTCGTCGACGAGGCGGGGCTCGCCCTCGTCCGCGAGTGGATCGCGTCGCTGCCCGCCGATTCCATCGAGCGGCGGCTCGTCGCCCGGCTCATTGCGATCGACGAGCAGAGCGTGCTGGCGAAGGAGAGCGCCGACGCGCCGCGGGAGCGATGGCAGATCGCCCGCAAGATCGCCGCCGAAGCCAAGCGGACGCAGCCCGACGACGCCGACCTCGCGGCGGCCGAGAAGAAGCGGCTCGAAGCGGCCGCCGCACGGGTGGAACAACGGCTCGCCGAACGGCGGCGGCTCCTGTCGGAACTGCTCGGCTCGACGGGCGGCGCAGCGACGCTCGCCGACGCGGTGGTCGACGACCGGCTGCCCGCGGCCACCCGCGAATTCGTGCTCGACGGGATCGGCGCGGCCGATACCGTCGTCATCGGTCTCTTCGAAAGGTTCCTGCCGCCCGAGCGGCGGGTGCGGCGCTTGGGCGCGGCGATCGACCCGCAGACGATCCTGTCGGTCGCCGGCGATGCCGACCGCGGCCGGCGGCTCTTCGCCGAATCGAGCGCGGTGCAGTGCCGCACCTGCCATGCCGTCGGCGGGCAGGGAGGCGCGGTCGGCCCGGCGCTCGACCGCGTCGCCACGCGGCTCGACCGGCAAAAAATCCTCGAGAGCCTGCTCGAGCCGTCGAAGACGATCGCCCCGGAGTATCGCACCTGGCTGGCGGTCACGGACGACGGCCGCAGCATGACGGGGCTCATCGTCAAGCGGACCGACGAGACCGTCTCGATCGTCGATGCCGCCGGCAAAACGACCGAGCTGGCCGCCGCGACGATCGACGAGCTCGAGCCGTTGCCTACGTCGCTCATGCCCGAACAACTGCTTCGAGACCTGTCGGCCGGTCAAGCCGCCGATCTGCTCGCCTACCTGGAGTCGCTCCGATAAAGATCTCTCTTCGCTTGGTGTCTGCATTGCTCGCGTTCGCGAGCCTGGTCTCGATTGCCGCGGCGGCGCCGCCATCCGCGACCGGCCCGGACCTCTCGATCGGGCTCAAGAAGTCGGATATCGACCTCGAGGCCTGCAAGGCGTTTGTCGACGGCAAGGAGGCCGAGGGCGACTTCAAGAACAGCATCCTCGCCACGCTCGGGCTGGTCGAAGGAAAACCATGGACGGCTGACCTGCCCCCATGAATGACGCCAGATTCTCTCTCTGGAAGTGGTGCTGTTGAAGGGGGGCAGGTCACTCCGGCGGCAGCTTCCCTTCTTGATCGTGCTGCCGGCGATTCGCGTGCAGTCGATGGCCGTTGCTATACTTTGAGTACGAGTCTTTGGCGATTTTCTGTCAGTGGCAAGGTGATGCATGCGGCCGATCGTTGAAATAGCCGGGCGACGAACAGGTGCAAGGGGCTTTACGCTCATCGAGGTGCTCGTCGTGATGGCGATCGTCGGCATCCTCGTGGCGATGCTCCTGCCGGCGATCCAGTCGGCCCGCGAGAGTGCCCGGCGGACGAGCTGCTCCAACAATCTCAAGCAGATCGGCATCGCGTTGGCAGGCCATCAGTCGTCGGCCGGGGCGTTTCCGCCGGGGATCCTGGCGAGCGCGTGGCGGTCGGGGGAGGCGGAACCCAGCAGCACCGCCCTCACCGGCCCCGTGGCGAAGTTTGGCTTTTATTACTGGTCGTATTTT
>JBIIOM010000128.1:0-7301 GCA_044336925.1 Pirellulales bacterium | reverse complement strand
ATTCTCCCGGGCTCGTGACGTTCGACACCGACATGCGGGATTTTCTTCCCCCCAAGCAGGGCAAGCGGCACCTGTTCACGATCCTGTCGAAGCTCGAAAACCTCTCCTGCAAGGGTGAGAGCGATCTGGGCCCCACGCTCAAATTGATCGGCCAGCGGCTGAATCGTCGCGGCGTGATCGTGCTCATCAGCGATTGCCACAGCGCGGTCGAGTCGGCGGTCGACGGCATTCGCCATCTCGTGGCCCGGCGCCACGAGGTCGTCGTCTTCCATCTGCTTGACGCCGACGAGGTCAACTTCCCCTTCACTTCCCTGACGAACTTCCGCGACCTGGAAACGACCGGCCAGCTCATGACCGATCCCCTGCGGGTTCGCAAGACGTATCTCGAACGCCTTGGAAACTTTCGCGAGGCGATCAAGGCCGGCTGCGCCTCGGCGGGCGCCGACTATCGGTTCATCGACACCTCCGAGCCGCTCGAGACCGTGCTGCGCGACTACCTCCTCTTCCGCCGGCAGCGGTCCCGCTGATTCTCTTCGTTCTCTCCTCGCATGAATTTTCTCTTCCCAACCATGCTTGCCGGTTTGATCGGGATGATCATCCCGATCGCCCTGCATTTAATCGCGAAGCACAAGTTTCCGATCCGCGACTTCCCCACCCTGCGGCTGCTGACCCGCGACCAGCGGACGAACCAGTTCGCGATGAAACTGATCGATCCGTTGCAGCTCCTCCTGCGGCTGGCGGTGCTCGCGCTTCTCGTGCTGGCGATGGCCCGGCTCTTTGCCCCGGCCGACCCCGCGCCGGCCCCGCGGAATCTCGTCGTCGTTCTCGACGCCTCGGCGAGCATGAGCCAGACCGTCGTCAATCCCGAGGGACAGGCCCGCATCCCAATCCTCGATCTCGCCATCCGCAAGGCCCGCGACCTGCTCGGCGAGATCCGGCCGCCGAGCCAGTCGGCCGTCGTCGTCGCCGGCGAGACGACCCGCGTGATCGCGGAATTGCAGCCCGGAAGCGCCGCTGCCCTGGCGAGCGTGGCGGCCGAGGGGCCGGGCAAGCTCCGCGCGAGCGACGGAACGGGCGACGGCCTCGTCCATGCCATCGTCGCCGCGGCGAATCTCGTGCACGCTCGCCGGGAGGTGAAGTCGCAGATCGTGGTGCTCACCGACCTGCGGGCGACCGCGTTCGCGACCCGCAACCAAAAGGACATCGAAAAGCTCCTCCGCACCCGGTCGAGCCTGGGCGACAAACTGGAGGTGGTGTTCGTCGACCTGGCGAACGATGCCGCGGAGAACGTGGCCATCACCGACACGCGGGTGCGCGGTGGCACGGTCAAGGTGGGCGACGATGCCCACGTGGTCGCGACCATCCTCAACAGCGGCACCAGCGAAAAAACCGCCAAGCTCCAACTCGCGATCGGCAACCAGCCCGATCCGGCCGTGACGCAGGTCACGCTCGAGCCGGGCGGCCGGGCGATCGTCGATCTCACCACTCCGGTGAACCGCGCCGTGCGCGCCGTGGCGGACGTGCGGATCAAGGAGCCCGATTCGCTCGTCGCCGACGACGTGTCGAGCGTGCCCTTGAACGTGGCGGAAAGCCGCCGCGTGTTGATCGTGAGCGGCGCCAGCCAGGCGGCGGCGGTGGACCAGGGGCTCGCCAGCCTCGGCCAGGCGGCAGCGGAGGTCGAGGAGCCAGAGGGCTCCTCCGTCGACGGCGCCACGATCCTACGCTACGTGCTGAATCCCGGCCGGGAAATGGGCCGCGCGAATGGCACCGGCATCGACACCACCGTGGTCTCGGCCGACGCGATCGCGAGCCAGACGCTGAGCAAGTTCGAGCTCATCGTGCTCTACGACGTCTCCAGCCTGCCCGGCAAAGCGGCGGAAGACCTGCGGACGTTCGTCCGCGACGGTCGGTCGCTCTTGATCGTCTGCTCCGGCGGCGCAAGCCCCCTGCAATTCAACCGCAGTTTCTTCGGCGCCGATCCGCGGAATCCGGGGCTCGCCCCCGCACAGCTCGGCAACGATCAGGACCTTTCTCCCGCCCTTACCCTGACGGCGCCCCGGTCGGCCCATCCCTGGCTGGCTCCCTACCGGGATCCGCTGCAGGGTGATCTTTCCGCCATCCAGTTCACGAAGATCCGCGAGCTCTCCGCGGTCAACGAGGCGGCCACGGTCGTGCTCGCCGCGCCGGACGGCAGGCCGCTCGCCGTCGACATGCCGCTCGGACGCGGGCGGGTGGTGATGCTCGCCTTCGGCTTCGAATTGGATCGCGGCACGCTCGGCCGCACGCGAGTGTTTCCCGCGCTCATGTGGCGGCTGGTCGACTACCTCACAGGCCGGCTGCGGGTGCTGCCCCCCGATAGCCTCGTGGCCCTCAAGCCCGCCGCGATCGACGTTTCAGAGCCCGGGTTCGCGTTCGCCACGGAGCTCGAACTCACCGGCCCGGCGGGAGATCCCGTGCGGCTGCCGGTGACGGAGCGACAGACCGTCTTGATCCCGCCGCTACCGGCCGGCAACTACCAATTGCACAAGCCCCGCGTGGCGGGCGCCGCGGGCGGTCACACCCGCAACATCACCGTGCATCCCGATCCCCGCGAGAGCGAGATGGCGCGGGCGGAGGCCGGTCAATTAACCGAGTGGCTCGGCTGCCCGGTGCGAGTGATCGAGCCCGCGCAGACCGCCAGCCTCGCGCCGACGGGACGCGAGTTCCGCGGGCTCCTGCTGTGGCTGCTCCTCGCCGCCTTCGTGGCAGAGGCGGTCAGCGGCTACCTTCTGAATGCCCGCCGGGAAAAACTTCGTGCCAGCGAGGCGAAGGCATGACGCCGATCTATTGGCTCTTGGGAATCGACGCAGCCGGCTCGATCGCTCGCGTGAGCGACTGGGCGTGGCGGGCCAACGCGGCCCTGCCGCTCTGGGCGATCGTGCTGCTCGCGGCGCTCGGCCTGGCGATGGCGGCCCTCAATTTCCTACCGCAGACGGTCGCGACATGGACGACGCGGCTCTTGCTCGCGGTGGTGCGGCTGGCGGGGTTCGCCCTGATCCTGCTCATGCTCTGCCAGTTGGAGGCCCGCCTCACCGTCGAACGCAGCCTGCGGCCCACCGTCGCGGTGTTGACCGACACCTCCGCCAGCATGGGGCTCGAGGACGTCGGCGGCCAGACGCGGCTTGCCGCCGCCCGGAAGTTCGCTGATCAATTGATGCGGGCGGTCGGCTCCAAGGCCGACGTGGTCCTTCACGACTTCGATTGGAAACTGCAGCCGTCCGATCCCGCCGCGAAGCCAAACCGTCCGACCCGCCTCATCGAATCGATCGCCGAAACCGCCCGCACGGAGAACAACCTGCGGGCCGTCGTCGTCCTGACCGACGGCAACGACACCGCCGGCGACCGCGGCGAACTGCTCGCCCCGCTGCTCGCCGCCCGGCCGCTGCCGGTGTTCCCGGTGGTGTTCGGCTCCGAAACCGCGCCCCGGCTCGCGCGGGTCCGGATCAACGGCGGGTCGCGCTATGTTCGCCTCGGCGACGAGTTGCGGATCGCCGCCACGATCACCGCCAACCAGCTCGGCGAGCAGAACGTCACCGTGCGGCTCGTGGAGGAAGGCAAGCCCGATCCGATCGCCGTGCGGGAAAACGTGTCTCTCGGCGACGAGCCGGTCGAGATTTCGTTCGTCGTCAAACCCGACAGGGCGGGGCAGAAGACGTATCGGGTGGTGGTCGACGGCGTGCGAAACGCCGTCAGCGAAAGCCAGCAGGTGGCCGAGCACCAAGTCAGCGTGCTCGATGCGAAGATCCGCGTGCTCTATCTCGACATCCCGCGGGACGAGCGGAAGATCCTCGGGCAGTGGATCGCCCGCGATCCGGTGGTCGAGGCCGCCTTCCTGACGATGCTGCCCAAGGGCGGCTGGTACGCGCAGGGCACCATGTACCACAAGAACGCCGGCGACGGCCTGCCGAGCGCTGAGGCCGATCTCTGCAAATACGACGTCATCATCCTCGGCGACATTCCGCGGACGTATTTCCGTGAGGGGGGCGACACGGCGGAGACGAAGATGCAATGGCTCGCCGACTTCGTCAGCCGCCGCGGTGGCGGACTCGTCATGCTCGGCGGCCGCAGCGTCTACGCCGCCGGCCAGTATCAGGATTCGGCCCTCGCCCGGCTCGCCCCGTTTCAGATCGAGCCCACCAAGGAGCCGCAGGTCGACAAGCCGTTCCGCATCACCCCGACCGTCGCTGGCCTGAGCCATCCCATCATGCAGCTCGAGCCGGATCCGGCCGCCAATCGCGACGCCTGGTACGACCTGCCCACGCTCGACGGCAACAACCGCGTCGGCACGGTCAAGCCGAGCGCCAGCCTGCTGGCGGTGCGGGAGCTTCCCGAGGGCCCGATGCCCGTGATCGCGCTGCAGAACGTCGGCCGCGGCCAGGTGCTCGGGCTGTCCGCCGACACGACGTGGCGCTGGGAGATGATGCGGCCGGCCGATGGCGAGGATTACTTCCGCAAGTTTTGGGGCAACGCCATCCGCGCCATCGCTCCGGATCCGCGGCTGCAGCCGGATCGCCCGCAGATCGCGCGGCTCGAGTCCGCGGCCGAGGTCGGCAAGACGATCAGGCTCACGACCCGTCTGCTCGATGCGGTCTACCAGCCCGTCCGCAACGCCGACGTGCGGGTCAAGATCACGAGCCCGAGCGGCAAGGTCACGCAGTATCTTCCCCGCGACGGACGCGACACGCCGGGGCTCTACGAATACGAGGTCGCGCTCGACGAGGCTGGGGCGTGGAAGGTCGACGTGGCGCACAAGGACAAGACGGCCTCGGAAACGATCCTCGCCGGCAACGGCCTCAAGGAGCTCGACGAGCCGCGGGCGAATCTCGCGGCCATGGCCGAATTCGCCGCCGTGACCGGGGGCAAGGCCTTCGGAGCCGAACAGGCGGCTGCACTCGCGCAGGCGATCGATCTCACCCCGACCCGCACGGTCGAGAAGGTGGTCGTCACGTTCTGGAACCTGCCGCTCACGATGGCGGTCCTCATCGGCCTGGTCTGCCTCGACTGCTGGCTGCGGAAACGGAGGGGAATGGTCTGATGCCCGGCCGCACTCCCCAACTCGAATCGCTTCGCCGCCTCGTCCGCCGGTTTGGCGGCTTCCGCTGGCGCTGGTCGGTGCTGCATGGCCTGGCGCTTGCGGTGCTCGCGCTTCCCGGCAGCCTGCTCGTCTGGTTCCTGCTCGATTGGGCGCTGAAGCTCCCGCCCTGGCCGCTCGTGATCCTGTTCGTGGTCGCCGCGGTCGGCGGACTCGTCGCCGCCCTCGTCTGGATGGTCCCGCCGCTCGTACGTCGCGTGCAACTGGAGCGGGAGGCGGTCGTCATCGAGTCGCTCCACCAGTCGCTTGGGGGCGGGGCTGGGGGTGGGGGTGGGGTTGGGGGTGGGGGTGGTCTCGACAACCAGCTCATCGGCTCGCTGCAGCTTGGCGAGGAGATGGCCCGGGCCGCCGGCCGCCCGCTTGGGCATTCGCCGGAGTTCGTCTCGATCCTGCTCGACCAGACGACGGCCCGGTTCGAGAACCTCGACCCGCGGTCGCTCCTCGATCTGCGCCGGACAAAGCGGTTGTTGATCCCGGCGGCCGCCGTGATCGCGACGCTCGTGCTGCTCGTGATCTTCGCCAACGGCGCGATCCAGGACCGCGTGGCACGCCTGCGCGACGCCTATGCGGCGGTGCTCGACACGCTCTTCCCGGTCGAGTTGCGGGTGAGCCCGGGCGACGTGGCCATCGTGCGCGGCCGGCCGGTAGAACTGCGTGTGGAGGCCGTTGGGGCCCGGCGCCGGGAGATCGTGCTCCATCGCGCGGATCTGAAGGGCGAGAACCCGGAGGCGACGCCGCTGCCCTTGAAGGATGGCGCGGCGGCGTTCACGGTCGATCCGACCGTCGATTCCTTCAGCTACGAGTTTGGATACGGCGGACGGCGGAGCAAGCCGCATCGCGTGCTGGTGGACGACCTTCCCGAGATCAACGCGATCAATTTTGAGCTCTCGCCTCCCTCCTACACAGGCCAGCCCTCGCGCACGCTCACGGGCCGGCTGCCGAAGGTCGCCGGCCTGGCGGGAACGACGGTGCTCGTGAGCTTCGGGGCGACCACCGACCTGCATCCGGAGCTCTGCTACGTGCAATGGGCCGACGGCTCCAAGCAGGTGCTCTCGATCAGCGGCCGCTTCGCCCATTTCGGCTTCACGCTCTCGAAGCCCGACCGGGCCACGATCCACCTCACCGGCGCCCTCGGGCCCGGATTCGAGATGGCCGAGCCCGTCGCGTTCGACCTGGCCGTCGTCCAGGATCAGCCGCCGACCGTGAAACTCTCCATCAAGAATCGCCGCCTCACGATGTTCGAGGACGCCGCGGCGGCGTTCCTGCTGAATTACACCGCCGAGGATGATTTCGCCGTCGCCGAGGTGAACCTCGAATACAAGATCGACACGATCGACGCGCTGCTCGGCCGGTCGCCGCGGGATGGCGGCGTGCCGCGCCGCATCGAGCCCGCCCGCGATCTCGTGAAGGGTCGCTTTGCCGACATGTTCAAGAGCCTCGATCCGCCGCTGCAGCCCGGCGACCGCATCACGATCACGCTCGTCGCCAAGGACAACAACACCGAGACCGGCCCCGGCGCCGGCCGGTCGCCGCCGGTGGAGATCGTGGTCGTGCGCCCGGATCTCGCCGGCTTCGTGGAGCAGCAGTTCGGCTTCGGCGGCGCGGCCCTGCTCGGCGGCCTGCAGAAGGTGAAGCGGACCACCGACCTGTTGATCGAGGCCTCGAAGACGGTGCGGACCGAGACGAATCAGCCGGTCGACAAGCAGCCGCTGAAAGTCGGCACGGGTTCCGAAACCATCCCCGGCGGTGGCGACGACGCCATGGCCGATTATTTCAACCTCCTGAGTGGAGAATCCCGATGAACCGCCTCTCGTTCGTCATCGTCCTGCTGCTCCCGTCGCTCGCGTGTGCGCAGAGCTGGGAGGATCGCGCGAGCCGGCTCAACAGCACGGCGGTGAGCGCGGAGGATGCGCTGGCCCGCGCCGCCGCCGACGACGATCAGGACAAGCGCAACAAGATCTGTGTCCGCGGCATCAAGCCGGCGATGCCCGGCGTGGATTGGAACACCGACCCGACGGCTCTGCCCTACATGCTGTATCAGATCAACAAGCGGACCGATCTGCCGATCTACGACGGCAAGCCGGGGCTCGACGTCGCGTCCGATGAACTCTTCGAGCACACGGTGATCTACCTCACCTCGCACACCCGCTGGGGATTCAACGAGAAGGAG
>JBIIOM010000127.1:0-7323 GCA_044336925.1 Pirellulales bacterium | reverse complement strand
CCCGGCCTCGCCGCCGCCGGTCACGCGGGTGATTCTCGAGCAGGGCAGCCTGTGGGGCCGCTGGGGCACGCGGATCGCCTGGACGATCGCCGGCATCTCGCTCGTGGCGGCCTTGTCGAGCGCCGGGGCGGTGGCCCAGTATTTCCAGCGCGACGGCCGCGTGGTGGAGAAGTATCACTCCCTCTCGAAGTCGGCCGCCGCGAAGGTGGCGCTCGTCGATCTTTCCGGCCCGATCATGGGCGGGCAGGGCTTCGCCCGCTGGCAGCTCGATCAGATCGAGGAGGACGACGCCGTGAAGGCGATCGTGCTGCGGGTCGATTCCCCCGGCGGCACGGTGAGCGGCAGCGACGAGCTGCACTATCGCCTCGGCCGCATCGCGAAGGAACGCGATCTGCCGGTGGTCGTGAGCATGGGGGGCATCGCGGCCAGCGGCGGCTATTACGTGGCCATGGCGAATGGCGGCCGCGACGACGTGATCTACGCCGAGCCGGCCACGCTCACCGGCTCGATCGGCGTCATCATCCCGCACTTCGATCTCTCGAAGATGCTCAAGAAGTTCGACGTCGCCGACGATTCGATCGCGAGCGGCCCCCTCAAGGAAATGCTCAGCCCCACGAAGGACCGCTCGCCCGAGCTCGCCGCCCGCGAACGGAAGATCCTGCAGGGACTCGTCGACGACATGTTCGCGCGGTTCAAGGAGATCGTGAAGGCGGGCCGACCGAAGCTCGACGACGAGAAGATCGCCAAGGTCGCGACGGGGCAGATCTTCACGGCGAAGCAGGCGCTCGAGGCCGGGCTCGTGGACCGCATCGGCTTCCTCGAAGACGCCATCGACCGCGCCGTCGAACTCGCCGGCCTCGAGAAAGAAACGGCCCGGGTCGTGCGATACACCCGGCCGCGGGGCCTGATCGACGAGGTGCTCGGCGGCGCCTCGCCCGGAGCGACGTTCTCGCCCGAGCTCTTCGCCGAGTTGACGACGCCGCGGGCCTGGTATCTCTGCAGCTGGTGGCCCGCGCTCATCGCCAGCCACCGGTAAAGGAGACCGCTTCGTCCCGAAGCGGATCCCCCGCCGGCTCGCGGGCGGCAAAAGTTCTTCGTCCGCCGCTCCGACGGCGGAATGGCTCCTCGCGGTGGCCCTCGAAGACTCGGTCCAAATGCTCGTCGAGCTTTCGCCGACCCGCTCGCCTCCTACCGAAGGCCGCGTTACTTCACGATCGTGCCAGTCGCTTCGGCGCGGGTGGCCATCTCGGCATAGTTCTTCGACTGCTCGTCGTCCCCTTCCTCGGCGTGCATCGTCGAGAGGTTGCCGTAGGCGACGGCGAGGGCGCGTTCGTCGAGTTCCTTGCGGTCGACCGCTTCCACCATCAGATCGACCCCCTTGCGGCTGATCGCCAGGGCGTCGTCGCGGCGATTCACCTGCCAGTAGGAGATCGCCATGCTGACGAACGACTCGCCGAGCTGGCCGGCGGCGCCCGCCTCGCGGAAGGCCGGGTTGCCGTCCCAAAGCGGGACCACCTTGTCGAACCAGGTGACGGCCGTGGCGTGGTCACCCTTCTGCAGGCTGTGAAGGATGCCGATCCGGAAGAGCAGTTCGCCGACGTCGCGGCGCTCGCCGTCGCTGAGCTGCCGCTGCTGGCCGCCGCGATCGAGGTAGGCGGCGGTGAGCGTGGCGTTTTCAAGCATGTCGGAGGAGTCGCCGCGGGCGAGGCTGGCGGTGAGGGCGTCGGCCAGGCCGCGGCCGGTCTCCCAGTCGATCTGCAGGCGGCGGGCGGGATCCTTGATCTGCGCGCCGAGCCGTTCGCGAACCTCCAAGAGCCGCTTCACCCACGGCAGCGATTCGACGCCCTCGTTCGAGCCGGCCGCCGCGGCCAGCGCGCCGCGACAGAGATGCATCTCGATCTGATCGCGCTCGAGCCCTTCCAACTTCGACTCGCTGACGAGCGTTTCACTGCGGGCGACCCACTTGGGGATCACGCGGCCCTTCTGCTGCCAGGTGCCCTTGGCGATGGCCAGCGCCGTCCCCAGGTGGGCGTCGAGCATGACATCACGGGCGGCATTTTGGATCGACGAGGAATCGCTCGTCAGCAGCGGGGCCGTCGTGCGGATCGCCTCCTCGAAGTGCTTCACCGCCGCCTGGTAGTCGGGGGTCGGCGAGACCAGTTCGATGCGGCCGAGCATCCGCGCGGTCTGCGCGGTGACGAGCGGGGCGATGTCGCTCTTGGCCTTCACGGCTTCGACCTTCGCGCGGGCCTCGTCGGTGCGGCCGAGCGCCAGGAGCACGCTCGCGTGCTTGAGCTGCGTCCAGATGTCGGCCTGGTCGAGCTGGGCGACCGACTCGGCGACGGCCAGCGCCTCCTGCCAGCGGCCCTGATCGGTGAGCACGACGAGCAGCATCCGCTGCGCACGCACGTGCTTCGGATCGATCTGCACGGCGTATTGGAGATCGGCCTGCGCGAGGGCGGTGTTCTCCTCGAGCTCCCCTTCCGACCGCAGCACGAATGCCTCGGCATCGAGCGGCTCGAGCAGCAGGGCCACGGCCGACTGCGTGCCGGGCTTCACGCTGATCACGACGCCCCGCTCCGGAAAGACCTCGCCGACCGAGATGCCCGCCTCGTCGAGGATCGACACGGTGCGAACGTCGGTGAGCTCGAGCTGTTCGGCCAGTTGCTTCACCGGCACCGGTTCGACGAGCTTGATCCGGATCGAGCCGACGAAGCCGTCATCGATGGCGACCTCGACGCGCTCGAACGGCTCGACATTCCAAAAGAGCCCTGCCGTGCCGTCTTCGCGAGTGAACGGCTCGCCGGGGCCCCAGCCGGACTCGAGCTCGTCGCGGGTGGTCTTGCCGGGATACACGCCGCGGAAACTCGCCGGATCGATGGCCAGCGTGGCGGACTCCGTCGGCGCTGCCGGCACCGGGGCCGCGACCTTCTCGGTGGCCGACTCTTCCGTCGACGGCTTGGCGATCTCCTGCGGTGCCGCGGGCGGCTCCGGTTCCGGAGACTCCTTCGCTTCCACGTCGGCCGCAGGCTTCTCGGAGGCTTTCGGGGTGGCGGGCAATTCCGCCCAGCCGCCGGTGAGCGTGGCGACGGGATCTTCGGGTTCGGTGGCTTCCGCCTGCTCGACCGGCGCAGCCGACGGGGGCTCGGCGACCGGCGGATGCGTTTCGGCGCTCGTGTCGGGCTTCTTTTCCCTGGCGGCGCGTTCGCTGATCGATTCGATCCACGTGGGCAGCCGCATCAGCTTCGGCGGCTTGGCGGTTTTTTTCGCCGGGGCGTTTTCGGCGGCGACGCCGCTGACCGACAGGGCGATCGCGACCGCGCACGCGAAAAGGAAACGCGAATCGAGAGCACGCACACTCCGCAGCATGGCCACGACGAAGTCCTCCGAAAGCTTGGATCGATCCACCCCACCGACCGGTGGGCTGCGGATCGGGCGGGGAACGTAGGCTTCCCCCTCTGCCGGGTCTAGATCATCTTGCGGCCTTGGCTCGGCAAACCGCCGGGGCCACCCCAGCCTCCCCAGCTTCCGGCTACACTGCCAAAAATCCTGTCTTCCAACCCGTATCGCGCGGAAGCCCGCAGCGCAAGCAAGGTCCATCCGCCCTCCACTCCTTCCAACTTGAACGCCGCCCCAAATCCCCTCGCTCGCGCGTCGGGCTTTCGTGGCAGCCGCCGCACTTCGGTTTTTCGATCCCCACCGAGTCGCTCCCCATGAACATCGAAGCCTCCGCTCAGACTCGGCCCTCCCCACGGCACGCCGTCGTGATCGGTGGCGGACTCGCGGGGCTTGCGGCCGCCGAGTCGCTCGTGGCGGCGGGCTGGCGAGTCACGGTGGTCGAGGCGAGCGGACGCGTCGGCGGCGTGATCGCGACGGTGCAACGCGACGGCTGGCTCGCCGAGCGTTCGGCCGACAGTTTTCTCGCCGTGCGGCAGGAGGGGACCGCGCTCGTCGAGCGCCTGGGGCTCTCCGAGCAGCTGATCGGCGTGGAGCCGCGCGTGCGCCGGGCGCTGATTCTCCACCGTGGGCGGCCGGTTCCCGTGCCTGCAGGCTTTCGACTCCTCGCGCCTGGCAGGCTCGGGAGCATCCTCACCACGCCGCTGCTTTCGACCGCCGGCCGGCTCCGGCTGGCTGCGGAGCGATTCGTGCCGCGCGGCACCGGCGACGACGAGTGTCTCGAACGGTTCGCCGTGCGCCGCCTGGGTCGCGAGGCTTTCGAACGGCTCGTGCAGCCGCTGGTGGCCGGCATCTGGACGGCCGATCCGGCGAAGCTGAGCATGGCCGCCGCCTGCCCGGAATTCCTCGAGATGGAGCGTCGCTCCGGCAGCCTCTCGGCCGGCGAGCGGCTACGGCTGCGATCGACCGGTGCGACCGCCCAGGCCGCCGGCGCCCGCTACGGCCAATTCGTCACGCTTTCCAACGGCATGGAAACACTCCCACGCGAACTCGGCCGGCAGCTCGCGGCGGCGGGTGTCGAGTTTCTCACCGCCACGGTCGAGCGGCTCGAGCGAACGGCCGTCGGCTGGCGGGTGCAGCTGCGACCGCAGGGCGGAATGGCGGCGCCGCTCGACGCGGATGCCGTCGTCGTGGCCGTGCCCGCACCGGCCGCGGCGACGATCGCGGGGAGCGCCGACCGCGAACTCGCCGCATTGCTCGGCGGGATCGAATACGCCGGCTCCGCGGTCGTGTCGCTCGGATTCGCCCGCGAAGGAGTCGCCCACCCGCTCGATGCCGCGGGCATCGTGGTGCCGCGGATCGAGGGCCGCCGCATCCTCGCCGCGAGCTTCTCGAGCTCGAAATTCCCGGGCCGCGCCCCCGCGGGGCACGTGCTCGTGCGGACGTTCGTGGGGGGCGCGCTCGATCCGAGCGCCGCCGCGCTCGACGACGAGCCGCTCACGGCGCTCGTGCGGCGCGAATTGGCCGACGTGATCGGCGCCAGCGGCACGCCGAAGTTCGTGCAGATCGACCGCTGGACGCGCGCGATGCCGCAGTATCACCTCGGCCACGTGGAGCGCGTCGCCGCGATCAGGCAACGGCTCGAAGGCATCGCGGGGCTCGCGATCGCCGGCGCCGCCTATGAAGGCGTGGGGATTCCTCAGACCATCGCCTCGGGGCAGGCCGCCGCGGCGAAGCTGGTCGGATAGGACCGTATGGAAGCCCGCACCGCTCGTGCGGACGACTACTTCTTCTTGGCGCCGGCGGCAGGGGCCTTGGCGGCAGCAGCGCCCTCGGCGCCTTCCTCTGCCTTGGCCTTCTTCTTTTTCTTCATCGACATCTTGTAGACGCGGACCTTCGGCAGCCCGAGCGGGCTGCGGCCCTCCGCCCAGCGTTCCTGCTCCTGCAGCTTCGAGATCCGCTCGGCGCGGTTGAGCACGCCGCGGGCACTCGAAGAACCCTTCCGCACGCGAAGGCTTTTGTCCATGGTCATTGGTCGGAGTCCTTGAAGAAACGAGAGTCAGAGAGTCGAGATTCAGCAGCCAGAGAGCCTAAAAACAATGCCGCCCGGCTTCAAGGCCCGCCTCTGTGGCCCCAATAGACCGCTCAAGTAGACCGCTTGCTCCGCAAGCGGAGCCGGGGATCCGCTTCGGGACGAAGCGGTCTACTAAAGCGGGCTACACGCGGGCGATTAGGGACAGAAACTTGTCCAGTGAATCCGGCCGCCGGCCGGGATCGGCCTCGAGGCAGCTCTCGATCGCCTTGGCCAGGGGCTCGGGCGCCTCGGGCCAGCGGTCGCGGAGCGGGGTCGGCGGGGAATCGTGCGTCATCGCCGCGCTGCCCGACGTGCCGCTGGGCCAGGGCAGGTCGAGCGTGCAGATCTCGTACGCGGTCACGCCGAACGAAAAGACGTCGAGCCGCTTGTCGGCCTGCTTGCGCCGCACCACTTCCGGTGCCATGTAGTTCGGAGTGCCGATCCGGTTGCCCGGCTGGAGAAAGACCGGCTTGTCGGGCACGGTGAGGCCGAAGTCGATCAGCACGAGCCGACCGTCGGGCCGCAGGATGAAGTTGCGCGGGCAGATGTCGCGGTGCACGAAGCCGGCCTTGTGGACGGCAGCGATCGCCGTGGCCGCCTGCCGCACGAGGTCGATCCTTTTTTCAGCAGTCAGCGGCTTCTTCGCCGAAATGAGCGAGTGGAGCATCGTCCCTTCGACGAATTCCTGCACCACGAACGGCCGCGCATCGGTCGTGGTGCCCCATTCGAGCGTCTTCACGATGTTGGGGCCGGTGATCTGCGAACCGATCTCCCCCTCCCCCGGCTTGCCGAGCCCCTTATAGCGGCCCTCGATCGGCTCGAGCTTTTTCGGGTCGAGAATCTTGAGGCCGACGACGTTCCCCGTGGACTTGTCCTTGGCCTTGTAGAAGCTCGACATCGTGCCCGAGATGCTCTCGTGGAGCCGCTCGAACCGGCGGCCGACATGGACCTTCGGCTTGCCCCCAAACAGCCGCGCGAAAAAGCCCGCCATGCCGGCTATGCCTTCTTCAGGGCGGAGAGCTCCGCGTGGGCCGCGGCGAGCTCCTTCTCGAGCCGGGGGATGTCCGCCGGATCGTCGGGCTGCTTCTTGGCCCCCGCGAGCTGCTGCTGCAGCTTGGCGATCTTCTGCTGCAGCACCTCCATCCGCTTCTTTTCCTTCTTGTCCATCGCTTGGCCTCCGCGCGCCTGTCCCGGATTCGCTACTCCCGTTCGATCTCGATCTCCTCGATCCGCACGCCGCCGTCGGCGAGCGGCACGTTCGGCCCCGTGTGCAACTGCCGCATCCAGCCGGAGAGCAGCACGATGGCGAGCGACAGGCCGAGCGTCACGGAGAGCCACTTCGCCCGGTCGTTGCGCACCCACTGGGTGCCCGCGCCGCGGCCCACGAGGGCGCTGGCGAAGTAGAAGACGACCATCGCGAGCAGAAATTTCGCGCCAAAGAGGGCATGGTAGCTCGTCTGCCGCATCCACGCGCCGTCGGCCCAGCCCTCCGCTTTGACGCGACTGTTGAAGATCAGGAAGTTGGCCAGGCCGCTGGCCAAGAGCACCGTGATCGCACCGATCACCCAGGGGAGCCACCGCCGGCGGATCGCGTCGTGGATTCGGTCGCGGGTCGCTGCGTCCACCTCGGCCAGCGCCGGGAGCACACCGTAGCGGGCGAAGACGAGGCCGCCCATCGCGACGATCGCGGCGAGGATGTGGGCCCAGCGGAGCAGGAGCGTGGTCGGATCCATGGAGATGAAATGCCTCGGGGGAAATGAAATGCCTCGGGTGGGGAAAGCCGGCGAAAAGATCGTCGCGAAAATCGTACCCGATGCATTGCTACACTGCCATCATCATCTCCCCATCGGCAT
>JBIIOM010000126.1:0-7335 GCA_044336925.1 Pirellulales bacterium | reverse complement strand
CAACCGACGACGATCCCACCCGCCCCGCGAAAAACGCCCCGACTCTCCTCGCTCGCGCGTCGGGCTTCCGTACCACCCGTAGCGAGCGAGCGGGGTACGGGTCACCCGAAGCCTTCCCGTTCTGTAGGGCAGGCGTCTCCGCACAAGCCACGGAAGCCCGCAGCGCGAGCAAGGTCCATCCGTCCTCCACCCCAACCGACGACGATCCCACCCGCCCCGCGAAAAACGCCCCGACTCTCCTCGCTCGCGCGTCGGGCTTCCGTACCACCCGTAGCGAGCGAGCGGGGTACGAGTCACCCGAAGCCGGGTTGGGCTATTCGACGCCCCACAAAGCGATCCAAGCCGGACCGCCGCGCTACGCGGAAAAATAGCCCGGCTCGTTCCCCGGCTTCCACTTGATGTTGCAGCCGAGGCTCGGCCGCTGCTCGGCGGCCACGGGCTTGCCGGTCAGCACCGCGTCGATCGCCGCGCGCAGGTCGGCTCCCGTCACCGGGATTTCGTTGCCGGGACGGCTCGCATCGAGCTGGCCGCGGTAGACGAGCTTCCGGGCGGCGTCGAAGAGGAAGAAATCGGGCGTGCAGGCGGCGTGGTAGTCCTTCGCCACCTCCTGCGATTCGTCGTAGAGGTAGGGGAACGGGTAGCCGCGGTCCTCGGCCTCGTGCACCATCTGCTCGGGCGAGTCGGCCGGATGCGTCGAGACGTCGTTGGAACTGATGGCGACGACGCCCACGCCCAGCGGCATCACGTCGCGGCCGAGTGCGGCCAGCTGGTCGGCGACGTGCTTCACGAACGGGCAGTGATTGCAGATGAACATCACGACCGTGCCCTTCGGCCCGGCCGCGTCGGCGAGCGACACCATCCGGCCATCCACGTTGGGAAGGCTGAAATCAGGGGCCGTCGTGCCGAGGGGCAGCATGGTGCTGGGAGTGCGAACCATCGGGGAATCCTCCTGGAAAAAGGTGTCAGGACTCTTTTTCGTGGCCTTCTCTCTGCCGCGAAAAAGAGTCCTGACACCTTATCGTAAAAAGAGCCGTCGGGCATTGGCGGTCGTGGCGGCGGCGAGCGTCTCGAGCGGCTCGCCCCGCGCGATCGCCAGGCAGCGGGCCGTGTGGACCACGTTCGCGGGCTCGTTGCGGCGGCCGCGGAGGGGCTCGGGCGACAGGAACGGGCTGTCGGTCTCGATGAGGAGCCGCTCCAGAGGAACCGTCACGGCGACGCTCCGCAGGTCGGCGGCGGAGCGGAAGGTCACCATGCCCGCGAAGCCGAGGTGGCAGCCGAGCTCAACCGCCTCGGCCGCCTCCGCGGCCGTGCCGGTGAACGAGTGGAGAATG
This sequence comes from Pirellulales bacterium, assembly GCA_044336925.1. GTDB lineage: Bacteria > Planctomycetota > Planctomycetia > Pirellulales > UBA1268 > RGVT01. The sequence goes on along the minus strand of JBIIOM010000126.1, from coordinate 6,004 downwards.
GCGGTCAACGGGCCGCGGGCCAGGGCTTCGCGCAGCGTGTCGAGCGTGTCGCGGATGCTCTCGCGGGTGTGCACGACCAGGGGCAGGCCGAGTTTCTGGGCGAGTCGGATGTGACGATCGAAATAGTCTCGCTGCAGCTCGCGCGGCGCCGCGTCGCGATACCAGTCGAGGCCGGTTTCCCCGACGGCGGCGGCGCGGCCCGATGCAAGCAGCCGCTCGACGCGATCCCACTCGTCGCCCTCGATCTCGGCGACGTCGTTGGGATGGATGCCGGCGGCGCTGGCGATGCCGGTCTCGCGGGCGGCGAGTTCGGCGGCGGCTTCGCTGTCGGCGGCGCGGGTGCCGATCACGGTCATGCCGGCCACGCCCGCCGCCTTCGCCCGGGCGAGCACGTCGGCCAGCTCACCGCCGAAGCGCATCGGGTCGAGATGGCAGTGGCTGTCGAAGAATTCCATCAAGAGGCAGCGGCCTGCGGCCGGGAGCCCAATTGAGCGAGAATGTCGGCGTGGCGATGCGTCGTGTTCCTCGCGTCGCGCACGAGGTCGATGGCCGCCGGATCGCCGCCGGCCGCGATCACCGCATCGAGCGCGTCGACCTGTCGGCGGGCGCCGGCGATGATCCGCGGTAAGAGCGATTTGAGATCGAGGTCGTGCGTGGCGGTGAACTGGATCGGATAGGCATGCCGCGGCGTCGCCACGCCGCTCTCTTCCAGGATCGTGCCTGCCCGCTCCATCACGCTCCGCTGATCGCCCACGCAATCGGCGATCGCGAGCTTGATCTCCTCGTCGCCGGGATACGACCAGATGCCCGCATCGGCCACATACATGGCCAGCGACGAATCGAGCGTCGAGAGGAGCCGGACGAGCGGGGCGGTGGTGGGCATGGTGGGCATGTTTTCAATGGTCGATCAGGAGGCAAACGCGCCGGCAAGTTGGGCGCAGGCGTAGAGCCCCGACCAGAACAGGCCGAACACCACGACCGGCACCACGAGCGCCGTCACCACGGCGCCGGGCAGCGAAACGAGCGGAAACGCCGGGGAAGCCCGCTCGGCGGGGGGCGGATCGAACGTCATCACCTTCAGCACGCGGAGGTAGTAAAAGAGGCTGATGACGGTGTTGAGACCGCCGACGACGAGCAGCACGAGCAAGAGCGGCCGCTCGATGCCCTTCGAGATCGCCTCCACGAGCGAGGAGAAGACGAGGAACTTCGAGATGAATCCGGCCAGCGGCGGCAGGCCGATGAGGCTCACGAGCACCACCACCATCGCCACGACGATGCCGGGGCTCGTGCGCACGAGACCGGCATACGACGCAATCTCCTCGCTCCGCAGCGTGTTGCGGAGGAACGCGACGATCGCAAACGCCCCGAGGTTCATGAAGAGATACGTGCCGAGATAGAACGCGACGGCCGTGACGGCGGCGCGGGAGCCGGCGGGATCGGCCTTCGTCATCGCCACGGCGGCCGCCACGCCCATCATCAGGTAGCCCGCGTGGGCGATCGTGGAATAGGCGAGCAGCCGCTTCATGTTGGTCTGCCCGTAGGCGGCGAGGTTGCCCAGCGTGCAGGTGACGGCGGCCATGAGCCCGATCAGATAGACGATGAACTGCCGCGATTCGTCGACGCCGAGCCCGAAGGCGACGCGCAGCAGCAGCGCGACGGCGGCCGCCTTGCTCGCCACGGAGAGAAACGCGCCCACCTCGGCGGCCGCTCCCTCGAAGACGTCGGGGCACCAGAAGTGGAAGGGCACCGCCGAGAGCTTGAACGCCAGCCCCACCGCGACCATCAAGCCGCCGAGCGAGAGCACCATCACGGTGCCGCTGGCGGCCCCCGCGCCGGCCACGCGGGAAAGCTCCGTGGCCATGCTCGGGAGGTGGCAGGTGCCGAGCACGCCGGCCAGCAGGCTGAGCCCGTAGAGCATGATGCCGGCGGCGCCGGCGCCGTAGACCGCATACTTGATCGCCGCTTCGGAACTGGCCTGGCGGCCCTTGAGCAGTCCGGCCAAGGCGTAGGAGGGCACGCTCGCCATCTCCACCGCCATGAAGAGCATCAGAAGGTGATTGGCCGACGCCATCAGGCACATGCCGAGCGTGGAGCCGAGCACGAGCGTGTAGAAATCGGCTCCGTCCTCGCGATCGGGAATGCCCGACACCCGCGTGAAGAGGATGTAGAGCACGAGGAATCCCATCAGGAGAAAACGCACGTAAGCGGTGAGGGAATCAAACACGAGCAGGCCCGTGAAGAGTTCCTGTCGACCCGCGGCGAGGTCGCCCACGGGCAGGCCCCGCAGGTCGCTCCAGGCATACCACAGCGCGAAGCCGACGCCGCCGAGGGCCACCACGGCGGAGTCGAGGTGCCGCAGCAACGGCAGCATCCGACAGAGCAGGAGCAGCACGATCGTGCCGGCGAGCGCGAGCTCTGGGCGGAAGAGCGGCAGCGACACGGCGACGGTGTCGTTGAGCAGGTTCGTGAGCAGCGGCCCGAGATTCACGTGTCTGTTTCCCCGATGGTGGTTCCTGGTCGTGGCCCTTCAGCCGGTCAACGCTGCTCCGGCACGGCGGCACCGTGGCTCGCCACGGCCGGCGCCGGGGCGGCGTCGTGCACGTCGCGGGTCCAGTCGGCCAGCGTCTCGACCTGCCGGTTCACCGTGGGCGTGATGTAGTTGAAGATGATCTGCGGCGCCACGCCGAAGAGGATCGCGAAGAAGACCAGCGGCGTCGCGATCGCCAGCTCGCGCGGTGTGATCGGCGTCAGGTGGTCGCCATGGGGCCCCTTGTACTCGGCTCCCAGGTAGACCCGCTGGATCGCCCAGAGGATGTAGGCCGCCGTGAGGATCACGGTGAACGCCGAAATCACGGCGAGCACGCGGCTGTAATTCCAGCTCGAGAGCGTGACGAGCACTTCGCCGATGAAGCCGCAGAGTCCGGGCAGCCCGAGGCCCGCGAAGAAGACGGCCACGGCGAGTCCGCTATAGACCGGCATGCGGTTGAAGATGCCGCCAAACTCCTCGAGGTTGCGGTGGTGAACGCGGTCGTAGAGCACGCCCACCATGAAGAACATGCCGGCCGAGCTGATGCCGTGGGCGAGCATCTGGAACATCGCGCCGTTGACGCCCTGCGCCCAGGCGTCCCAGCGATACTCATGCCCCGCCACCGCGCTCCAGACGCCGAGGCCGAGCATGACGTAGCCCATGTGGCTCACGGAGCTGTAGGCCACCATCCGCTTGAAATCCTTCTGCGCAAGGGCGGCGAAGGCTCCGTAGACCATCGACACGACGCCCAGCCCGCAGACGAGCCAGGCGAAGGCCAGGCCGGCGCCGGGGCAGATGGGATAGCAGATCCGCAGGATGCCGTAACCGCCGAGCTTGAGCAGCACGCCGGCGAGGATCATCGAGATGGGCGTCGGCGCCTCGACGTGGGCGTCGGGGAGCCAGGTATGCACGGGCACCACCGGCACCTTGATCACGAACCCGATCAGCAGGAGCAGAAACGCCCACTTCTCGAGGCTCATGCCCCAGAGCGAGGCCGCCGCGAACGGCGAATTCGGCAACTGGCCGAGCTTGGCCAGGGCGAGGAGGTTGAAGGTGTGCACCGGCTCCTTGGCCGACTTCACCGCCGCAATTGATTCCGTCCGCGCAGCCCCCTCGAGCACCGGGCTCACCACGTGCGAAGCCAGCAGCTGCTCGTCGGAGAGCAGCCGCAGATCGCTCGTGAAATAAAGCATGAGGATCGCCAGCAGCATCAGCACGCTGCCCAGGAGCGTGTAGAGGAAGAACTTGATGGCGGCATATTCACGCCGCGGCCCGCCCCAGATGCCGATGAGGAAATACATCGGCAGGAGCATCACTTCCCAAAACACGTAGAAGAGGAAGAAGTCGAGCGACACGAAGACGCCGAGCATGCCGGTCACGAGCAGCAGAAAGAGCACATGGTAGGCCTTGACGTGCTTCGTGATGGGCCAGCTCGCGGCGGCCGCCAGCATCGAGAGGAACGTCGTCAACACGACGAGCGGCATGCTGATGCCGTCGACGCCGAGGAGATATTCGATGCCGAAGGCCTTGATCCACGGCAGCTTCACGACCGCCTGCATGCCCGGATCACCGAGTCGAAACTGCGCCGGCCCCGTCGCCCCGAAGAGCTGCGGCCAGGCCATCCAGAGGGAGAGCACGAAGACGACGGCCGTGGTCAGCAGGGTCGTCCAGCGGATGAATTCCTCGCGGGCCTTCGGGATGATCGGCAGCGACAGAAACGCCGCGACGACGGCCGGCAAAAAAACGATCGCCGACAAGGGCCAGAGGGCGGGCTGCGTCAGGGAAGCGGTGGGATCCATAAACGGCGCTCTTAGTTGTCCTGTTGAACCTGATTGTCCTGTTTAACCCGCGAGGGTCGTCCGGAAGAGAAGGCTTGCCAGCACGAAGAGGGCCACGGTGCCGACCACGATGAACATCACGTATTGCCGCAGATGGCCCGTCTGCAGCTTCTTGAGCTCGAGACCCGCGCTCCAGGTGGCGGCGGCGGTGGCGTTCACGAGGCCGTCGACGAGCGTGCGGTCGATCCAGGCATCGATGCCGGCGATCTGCCGGGTGCCCCAGGCCAGGCCGTCGATGATTCGGTCGATCACCCCGCGGTCATTCGCGCTCGCCAGCTTGGCGATCCCGAGCACGGGAACGACGAAGATCGCATGGTAGAGCTCGTCGAAATACCAGCGGTTGGCCAGAAACGTGTAGACGGGACGAAAGACCCTGGCGACGACGTCGGGCGAGACGATCCGCCAGAGATACATCGCTGCGGCCAGCAGCACGCCGGCGAGGGCCGTGGAAAATGCCGTGAGCGTGGCCGTGACGTGGATCGCTCCCTCGTGGCTTTCATGCTCGGCGGGAAAGGTGAGGCTGCCAAAGGCGAAGCCGCCCGTGGCAGTCGCCTCGGTGCCCGCCGGCCTGGCCTGCTCCAGAAGATTCGCGAGGCCGAAGCCACCCGGCAGCGTCCAGCCCGCGACGACGGCCAACACGGACAGCACCACGAGCGGCGCCACCATCACGGCGGGCGACTCATGGGCGTGATCGGCCACGTGGTGATCCCGCGGCTGGCCCGCAAACGTCATGAACCAGAGGCGGAACATGTAGAACGCCGTCAGGAACGCGCCGCCGGCCACGGCGAGGTAGAGGACCGAATGCGCTGGATTCGCCCGCGCGAACGACAGTGCCTGGGCGAGGATGGCGTCCTTCGAGTAGTAGCCCGAGAGCCCGATCACGAACGGGATGCCCGCCCCGATGATCGCCAGACAGCCGACGAGCATCGTGCCGGCCGTCCAGGGCATGACGCGGGCGAGCCCGCCCATCTTGCGCATGTCGTTGGTGTGGCAGGCGTGGATCACGGAGCCGGAGCAGAGGAAGAGAAGGCTCTTGAAGAAGGCGTGGGTCACGAGGTGAAAGAGCCCCGCCGACCAGCCGCCGACGCCGAGGGCGAGCATCATGTAGCCGAGCTGGCTCACGGTCGAATACGCGAGCACCCGCTTGATGTCGTTGGCGACCAGCGCGATCGTGGCCGCGATGAAGAGCGTGATCGCGCCCACGTAGGCGATCACGAGCAGCACGTCGGGCGTGAGCACGGGATAGAAGCGGCCCACGAGGTAGACACCGGCGGCCACCATCGTCGCCGAGTGGACGAGCGCCGAGACGGGGGTCGGCCCTTCCATCGCGTCCGGGAGCCAGACGAAAAGCGGAAACTGGGCGCTCTTGCCGACGCAGCCGCAGAAGATTCCGACGCCGGCGACGAAGAGCAGCCACCGGCCCAGCCCCATGCTCCGCCAGTCGTCCACCTTGCGACTCACCTCGGCCGCCGCGTCGGCCGGACTTGCGGCGCGGCCGGCTGCAATCTTGGCGACCTCGCGGCCGGCCGAGAATTTCACCATGCCATCAGGCACCTTGAGGGCATGCCCCTCGGCCGCGGGCCGCACCAGGCTGAAGAGCCCCGGGCGGGCAACGCCGGCCCCATCGGCAGCCGGCGTA
>JBIIOM010000125.1:0-7338 GCA_044336925.1 Pirellulales bacterium | reverse complement strand
CGGCCGTCTTCGTCTTGTCGTCGGTGATCATGTACGACGCGTGCGACAGGCAGGCGAGGTAGTACTGCTGAATCTTCATGGCGGATTCTCCGGGGATCAGCGCGAGCAGGTGGTGGCCGTGCGACAGGCCTGATTCCACGGCATCCGGGCGATCAGCATCGCCATGCCGCAGGTATCGGTGATCCCGGCGAACACGAGGCCGCAACCCACGAAGCCGGCCAGACCTGCGCCGATCGCCTTCCAGTTGATCGGCGCTTCCGGACCGAAGGCGGCTAGCGCTGCGCCGACGGCAACGAGCGCCCCGGCGGCGATTCGCACCTGACGCTCGAGCGACATCACCTTGCGGCCGCGGACGACCGGCACGCCGGCGGCCTCACAGGCGGCGGTGCCCCCTTCGACGCTGATCACGTCCTGGAGGCCGGCCGCCAGGAGTTTTTCGCAAGCCTTCTGGCTGCGGGTGCCCGACTTGCAGACGAAGTAGAGCGGCCCGTTGCCACCGAGCGCCGCGACAGACTTCGCGTCGAGGCGGTCGAGCGGGATGTTGTGGGCGAAATCGACATGAACCTCGCCGTATTCAGCCGGCGTGCGCACGTCGATGAGCGTGACCTTCTCTCCCTTGCGGCGAAGATCGGCGAGGGTCGTCGGCGAAATCGTGGCAACCATGAAAAATCCTCCGGAGTGGGTGTCGGAACTGTCTTGTCTTGTCGCGGTACCGTTCCTGATCGAATTATTGCAGAGAATGGTGCCAGGGAACGCCAGCCCACCATGGCGGTGCAAAACACGACGCCCCACTTCGCGGTATGCTGAATTTTCTCGAGTGAGCCCGCGTGTTCCGCCCATGCCTCACCCATTCCTCAGGCAGCCCCGTGCCGCAACGCTTTCGCATTCCGCCGCCCCCGCCCGGGATGCCGAAGCGGCTCAAGCCCTGGTACTTCGCCATTGCGGCGATCGCGTCTGCCATCGTGGCCGCATTGCCCGCCTGCCCAATGCACGATGCGGCAGGCCGGCCCATCTGGCGGGTCGAAACGGTTCACGACGGCGACACCATCACCTGCCTCGACACCGACGGAAAACCGCGGAAGATCCGCCTGCAGGGGATCGACGCACCGGAATTCGACCAGCCCTACGGCCGCCTCTCGCGCAACACCCTCGACGGCAAACTCTCCGGCCGCCGCGTGCGCGTGGAGGGCATGGCGCACGACCAGCATGGGCGGCTGCTCGGCACGCTCTGGATCGACGACCGCAACATCAACCGCGAGATGGTGGCCGACGGCCTCGCCTGGGTGTTCGGCGGGTTTTCGCCAGACCCCGATCTCGTCGCGGCCGAGTCCGTGGCGCGGCAAGGCCGCCGCGGGCTCTGGGCGGATCAACATCCAGTCTCCCCCCAGCAATGGCGATCGGAGCACCCGCCCCACCGCTGAGAGTGCCGGGCCGGACGGCGTGAACCATGCCGGCACTTTCGGCGCGGTCGATTGTGGTTTAGGGTGAGCCATCTATGAGCGCCGCGCGGGAAGTCGTGATCACGGGTCTCGGTGTCGTCAGCCCGATCGGCATCGGCTGCGGCCCTTTCTGGGATGCGCTCGAGCGCGGCACGAGCGGCATCCGGCTCGTCGACCTCTTCGACGCAAGCTCCTTGAGCGTTCGCTTCGGCGGCCAGATCCCCGACTTCGATCCCAAACTCTACGTGCGGCCTCGCAAGAGCCTGAAGGTGATGAGCCGCGAGATCCAACTCGGGTTTGCCGCCGCCGACCTCGCCATGGCCGACGCGGGCATCGTCGCGGGCGGCATCGAGCCGGAGCGGTTCGGCGTGGTCTTCGGCAACGACATGATCTATGCCGACCTCGAAGACCTCGAGGGCACCTATCGGCGCAGCCGCCGCGACGGCCAGTTCGACTTCGGCCTCTGGTCGGAGGCGATCCAGGAGGAACTGCATCCCCTCTGGCTCCTCAAACATTTGCCCAACATGACGGCCTCCCACATCGCGATCGCGCTCGATGCACGCGGCCCGAACAACACGATCGTGCTCGGCGACGTCTCGAGCCTCCTGGCGCTGGCCGAGGCGGCGAGCGTGATCCAGCGCGGCTGGGCTGACGTGATGCTCACCGGCGGCACGGGTTGCCGGCTCCATCCCACGGCGCTCGTTGCGCGGGGCGACGCGCTGCTCTCCCATCGGGCCGGCGATTTCCGCCGCGCCTGCCGCCCCTTCGATCGCGACCGCGACGGCATGGTCAACGGCGAGGGCGCCGCGGCGATCGTGCTCGAATCACGGGAGCACGCCGAGCGGCGCGGCGCGAAGATCCGCGGCAGGATGCTCGGCACCGCCGCGCGGTGCGAGCCGAAGGCACGGCGCGAGGGCGTCACGGGCTCCTCGCTCCGTCAGGCGATCCGCGCCGCGCTGGCAGCGGCCCGGCTCGAGCCGGGCGCTGTGGGGCATGTGAACGCCCACGGTGTGAGCACGATCGACATGGACAGGCTCGAGGCCGCGGCCATCGCGGCGGAACTCGGCGACGTGCCCGTCACCGCGCCCAAGAGCTCGTTCGGCCACCTGGGGGCCGCCGGCGGAGTCGTCGAACTGGCCGCCAGCATCCTCGGGCTCGAGGCCGGTCTCGTGCCGCCGACGCTCAACTACGAGACGCCCGATCCGCTCTGCCCGGTCAACGTGGTGCACGGCGAGCCATTGGCGGGCCGCCCGGGAACGGCGCTGGCCGTCAACCTCTGCTCCACCGGCCAAGCCGCCGCCGTCGCGATCGGGGCCGCGTAAACGTGGGCCTGTCAGGAGTAGACCGCTTCGTCCCCTCGTAGACCGCTTCGTCCCGAAGCGGATCCCAATCCGCTTGCGGAGCAAGCGGTCTACGAGCAAGCGGTCTACTTACCAGCTGCCTTCGCAGCCGAGCGAGAGGCCGTTGTAGAAGATCTGGCCGCCGCCATCGATCGGATTGACGCGCACGCCGTCGAGATCGAACTGCCGGTTGGTGGTCGCGATGCCCGCCACCCAGAGGAAGTCCCAGCCCGCCTTGACCGAGAAGTTGGGCGTGACGTTCCAGCCGGCGAAGAGCGACAGGTCGCCGATGAAGCCGGCCCCGAACTGTTCGGCCGAGCTCGCGCGGTTCACCGAGCCGGTCTGGAGCGGGATTGTCGCGGGCGGCGGGCTGGGGTTGGGGATCGTGGTGAGCGTGTTCACGCTCTGCACGAGCTGCTGGTTCGCGGCGAACGACATGGCGGGCGTCGCCCGGCCCCGCAGGCCCCAGAAATAGAATTCGTTTTGGCTGATGAGCTCGCCGCCGAGGTTCAGGCCCCAGAGCCAGTTCTGCGTGTTGACGCCGTAGTCGCCGCTGAACTCGCTGGCGGAGACGTCGTTGCGGCGGCTCGAGAACGTGAAGCCTTCGTTCACGGTCGCCACCCGCGTGCCGACGATCAGGGCCGGCAGCCAGGCCCGCTCCGCATGCCGCGTCCAGTTGCCGTTGGGCGACATGACGAGCTGGTCGCGGCCGAGCCGGCGATGGAGCTTGTAGTTCCACTCCATGCTGTTGAAGTTGGAGTTGTGCGTGGTGCCGTAGCGCTGGGCGCCGTCGAAGCCGGGAATCTGCGCCGTGAGCGGCGTGATGAGGAACGATCCGGGCAGCGCGTTCCACGAGTCCTGCTGCCCATACGCGAGGCCGCCGTAATAGGTCATCTCGAGCGACCGGTCCCGGTCGAGGTAGTCGCGGCCGATGTACTTGCCGAACGTCACCCGGGCTCCGGCGGAGAGGTCGAAGGGAACGCCCGTCGTCGTGAGCGTGCCGACGACCTGCTCACGGCCGGGCCGGAACGTGGCGTCGTGGCCGAGGATGCGGCGGTAATTGCGGCTGCGGTCGAACCAGAGCACGTCGGCCGAGCCATACCAATTGCCGTTGGAAAACCATTCGCCGCTGCTCGCCTCGTAGGGCATCTCCTCGACGCCGAAGTCTTGGATCCGCAGGCCGTCGGCGGCACGCGCTGACACCTCCTCGAGCGGCGCCGCCACCGGCTCCATGGCCTCGAGGGGGGAGTCGGGGACCAGCGTTTCATTCGCAACGATCTCGTCCTCCACGATCACGCTCGGGATCATGAGCACCTCGACGGGGCCGTTTTCCGGCGCCGCGGGGTCGGCAAACTGGATTGGCACGATCCCGCCCGTGTCCGCAGCCTGCCCATTGGCGCCGACCATCGCGCCTGCCAACAGGGCCACCAGGCGGCAGCCAAGGTGGAGCAGCGTATGCAGTCGCGGGTTGGGTCGCGGGTCGTTCACAGCTCGTTTCCAGCTCGTCGGAGGAAGCGGGGCGGGCCTGCGGCCCCCCGATAACCGTCACACTCACTACACTTCTTCGTCATCGGCACGACCGGCCCAACACAAAATCCCGACTCAATCAACAAAGACCTCGGCATCCAACCCATTTTCACACGTTCCATCTTGCCTCTTTTCCAAGGATCACCACCATGCCTCACGGCCTCGCCTCGCTGATCGCTTCGGGCACGAAACTCTGGCTCGACTCCATCGATCCCGACCTCGTCCGGACCAACAGGGCGGCCGGAGCCACGGGTGCCACCAGCAACCCCGTGATCATCTCCGACCTGATCAAGACGGGCCGTTTCGATGACCGGATCGCGGCGCTCGTGAAGGCCGGCCATGACGACGACTCGATCGCCTGGGCGCTCACCGATGAACTGGTCCGCGGCGCCCAGGGCGTGTTTCGCGACGTCTGGAAAGAGTCGCGTGGCAACGACGGCTGGGTGAGCTTCGAGCTCGACCCCCTCCTCGAAGACCCTGCGAACGGCCTCAGCGACAACGACCGGGTCGCCCGTTATGTGGCGCTCGGCACACGCTGGAGTGAGGGCCAGCCCAACCGGATGATCAAAGTGCCCGCCACGCCGGCAGGCATCCGGGCGCTCGAGCCGCTCGCTGCCGCCGGAGTGCCCCTCAATGTCACGCTCATCTTCACGCTGCCCCAATATGAGCTTGCCCGCGACTCGGTCTGGCGGGGAGCGCAGCAGCGCGGCGGACTCGACTCCTTCAAGAGCGTCTACAGCGTGTTCGTGTCGCGGATCGACGTCTACACGGAAAAACATGCCCCCGGCCTCTCACCGGCCGCGCAGGGAATGCTCGGGATCGTGAACGCAAAGCGGGCCTGGGCCTCCAACCGCGACTTCTGGAGGGCCCACCCCACGCCGCTCGAGCAGGAGATCGTCTTCGCGAGCACCGGCGTCAAGCAGGCGGGTCTCGATCCCTGCCGCTACGTCGCGGCGCTCGCCGGCGACGACATCCAGACGAACCCGCCGGCCACCAACGAAGCGGCCGACGATCCCGCGCGGACCTTCACCCCCCAGCTGGAGCAGATGCCCGCGGCGGAGGTCGTCGCGGAGCTCGACCGTGCGGTCGACATGCCACGGCTCGAGGACGTCTTGATGCGCGAGGGCGTCGAGAAATTCGTGGCGCCGCAAAAGGCGCTCCTCGCCCTCATCGCTTCCCGCCAAGCAAAGTAGACCGCTTGCTCAGAAGTAGACCGCTTGCTCCGCAAGCGGATCCGAGATCCGCTTCGGGACGAAGCGGTCTACCGGCGGAGCAAGCGGTCTCCATAACCGGCATTCTCCGCATAACCCGTCGCGACGGCGTTCCCACTGAATCGCCCACTCTTTCGGACCGATATTGGATGAAACGAAAGGTCGCGACAGACGTCCGCGGCATTAGGCAGTGCACGTGAAGCGTCAACACATCCTGTTCTTGGGGCTCCTGCTCTTCTTCACCGGGATTCAGTTCCGGATGGTGGAGTCGTTCACGCTCAGCGAGAAGTCGAGCCACTTCGTTTCGGCCCAGATGGGCCACGGCGGCCAACAGCCGCAGAGCTTGTGGGGCAATAGCCTGCCCGGCCGCAAGGTCGTGGAGCCGCCAAAGTGGCTTGGGCTCGCGCTCATGTCGGTCGGCTCGGTGCTCACGCTCAAGAGCCTGACCATGGACCGCGGCGAGTAGACCGCTTCGTCCCTTGGTAGACCGCTTCGTCCCTTGGTAGACCGCTTCGTCCCGAAGCGGATCCCTCTCCCGCTTGCGGAGCAAGCGGTCTACTGCGGAGCAAGCGGTCTCCGTTGACCGGCGCTAGGCCGCTTCCACGCCCGGGCTTTCGCCGAAGTAATACTTCTTGGCGTCGGGGTTGTTGAGCACTTCCTGGGCGGTGCCGTGGCAGAGCACCTTGCCGGCCCGGATCACGTAGCTGCGATCGGTGATCGCGAGCGTCTCGCGCTCGCGGTGGTCGGTGATCAGGATCGAGATGCCGTCGTCGCGCAGGCCGCGGATGATCTTCTGGATGGAGTGGATCGTGACGGGATCGATGCCCGTGAAGGGCTCGTCGAGCAGGATGATGCGGGGCTCCGTGACCAGGCAGCGTGCGATCTCGAGCCGGCGCTTCTCGCCGCCCGAGATGTAATGCGCCTTCGACTTGCGAATCTTCACGATGTCGAATTGCTCGATGAGTTCCTCGCACCGGCGCCGCCGCTCCCGGCGATCCATCCCCACGAGCTCCATGATCGCCAGCAGGTTTTGCTCGACGGTGAGCTTGCGGAAGACGCTCTGCTCCTGCGCGAGATAGCCCATGCCGCCATCGCGCGACCGCTTGAACATCGGCCAGTGGGTGATCTCGGCGTCGTCGAGGAGCACCTGCCCCGCGTCGGGCATGACGAGGCCGCAGGTCATGCGGAAGCTCGTCGTCTTGCCGGCGCCGTTGGGGCCGAGCAGGCCGACGATCTCGCCGGCCTCGACGTGAAAGGCGACGCCGTCCACCACGCGGCGGCGGCCGTAGTTCTTCACGAGTCCTTCGACGGAAAGAAGCGGCATCGGTCCTCCTCTACCGGACGAAGCCCATCCTCGCGAAGTTCGGCCACGAGGGCAATCGCACCTCGGCGCCCCCAATTTTCACGGGAATCGCCCAACTCGCCGGGACGGCATGGGGCCAGAAGATGGCCAGGGCCTTGCCGACCAGGAGGCCGCGGTCGACGTGGTGCCCCTGGATCCACATGCGGCCGTCCTTGCTGGCCGCCGAGTTGTCGCCGAGCACGAAGAACTGGTCCGCCTCGAGCGGAAACTCGAGCCGATCCCGCTCGATCAGCTCCCCCGGGCGGCTGCCTACGTCGAGGGCGCCGATGTAGTAGACGTCGCGGAGGACCCGCAGATTCGCCACCCGCACGCTCGCCCCCGTCGCCTTGATGCCCACCGGGGCGAGATCGCCCGATTCGTTCCGGCCCGGCTCGATCTCGCCGTCGTAGGGCTGGGCCGTTTCGGCATCCTCGATCGACCGCATCCAGATCGTCGGCCGGTCGAATTCGATGCGGCGT
>JBIIOM010000124.1:0-7457 GCA_044336925.1 Pirellulales bacterium | reverse complement strand
CGGGCGTGTGGGCGGCAGTGTGTGCAGTCTGCGCCTTGGCGGCGGCGAGGCCGGCTTCGGCGAGCATGGTCTTGATGGCGTGGACGGCGGCTTCGAGGTCTTCGTTGACGACCCGGTGCTGGTAGCGGTGGGCCTCGAGCAGTTCGCGGCGGGCGACCTCCAGCCGACGGGCCATCGCCTCCGGACTCTCGGTGCCGCGGCCGGTGAGCCGCTGCTCGAGCTGGTCTGGGTGGGATGGCTCGACGAAGATCGTCACCGCCTCAGGATACCGCTCCAAGATTGAAAGTGTACCCTCCACGTCGATCTCGAGCACCACCCATTCCCCAGCCGCCAGCCGGGGGGCCACTTCGGCCACGAGCGTGCCATACCAGTGCTGCCGCCCGTAGACCCGGCAGCATTCGAGAAATTCGCCGTTTGCCCGCCGCCGCTCGAATTCCTCGAGCGTGAGGAAGTGGTAATCGACCCCGTCGCGCTCGCCCGATCGCGGCGGCCGCGTGGTGGCCGAGATGCTCGGAACCAATTCCGGCAGGTCGGAGAGGAGCCGCCGCAGGATCGAGGTCTTGCCCACCCCCGAGGGGCCGGAGATGACGACGAGTTTGCCGGGCAGGATGGCCATCGGGATGTTGTAACCCACGCCGACCGGGCTTGAAAAGACGCCGCGTTCACTCGACGTTTTGGACGAGTTCCTTGAGCCTTTCGACCTGCGTCTTGAGCTCGACGACGGCGTGGGCGATCGCCACGTCGGCCGATTTCGATGCCACCGTGTTGGCCTCGCGGCCGAGCTCCTGCGTGAGGAAATCGAGCGACCTCCCCGGCGTGTCTTCGTCGAGTAGCCGGTCGAACTGGGCGACGTGGCTCTCGAGCCGCACGAGCTCCTCGGCGATGTCGGACCGGTCGGCGAGGAGGGCGATCTCGCGGGCGAGGTCGGCCTCGGCGAGCGCCACGCCGCGCTGCTCGAGCACGCGGCTCACCCGCTCCAGGAGTCGCGTGCGATGCTCCTCGAGCGCGGCGGGCACGCGGTCGCGGATGCGCACCGCGATCGAACGGATCTCCTGCAGCGAAGACCGCATGTCGCGGGCCATCGCGTCACCTTCGGACCGCCGCATGACGTCGAGCCGGTCGAGGGCCCCATCGAGGGCGCGGGAGACCAGCGGCCAGGCGGCGGCCATCGCTTCGCTCGCGGGCAGTCCTTCGGCGAGGATGCCCGGGAGGCCGAGCAAGGCGTCGATCGCGCGCGGCACGGGCAGATCGTGCCGCGTGCAGAAGTGATCGAGCTGGCTGAGATAGGCTTCGAGTTGGGCCTCGTCGAACTGCCGCGCAGCCGGGGACGCAGGGCCGCTGAGGTCGAGCGTCATCTGCACGGTGCCGCGCTTCACCCGCTCGCGCACAGCGGCTTCGATCCGCGATTCGAGCGCCGAAAAGCCCTCGCGGGCCCGCAGCGAAAACTTGAGGAAGCGGTTGTTGACGCACCGCAGCTCGACGCGGCAGGTGCTCGAGCCATCGCTCGCAGTGCCCTCGCCGCAGCCGGTCATGCTCAGCGCCATACAGGCTCTTTCAGGAGGACGTTCTTCCGCGGCAGCTCACTTGGCGGGCGCAGCGGGGGCGGCGGGCGGAGCTGGCGTCACGGGGGCAGTGGCCGCTTCACCGCTGGCGCCTGGCAGGCTCAGGCCCGCGTCGGGCGTGGCTGCAGCCGGGGTGGCGGGCGTGGCGGCAGCGCCTTCGGTCGCAGTGGCAGCGGGCGATGAAGCGGGCTTCGTGTCTGCGGGAGTCGTTTCGGCGGCGGGCGGCGAGCCGGGCGCGGCGCCGGCCGACGGGCCGACTGCCTCTGGGGCGGCGCTCCCGAGATTGCCGCTCAGGAGCGACTGCTGACGGCCGAGAATGTTGACGGAGAGCACGCAGAGCACGATCCAGAAGGCCGCGACGCCGATCGTGATCTTCGTGAAAACGTCGCCCGCCTTGGTGCCGAAGGCGCTCTGGCCGCCCGCCCCGCCAAACGCGCCGGCGAGCCCGCCGCCGCGGCCGCGCTGGATCAGCACGAGGAAGATGAGAAAGAGCGCGGTGAGAACGAGGCCGAGGCCGAGAAGGAACCGAACGAGCGAAAGCATTGCAATGTCCTGTCGCGAAACGTCTGAACTGCGGAGGCCAGATCATATCGGATCAAGAGCCACGCGCCGACAGCAGGTTGAAAACCGGTAGACCGCTTGTTTCACAAGCGGATTCCCGAATCCGCTTCGGGACGAAGCGGTCTACTTTTGACAGGCTGAAGCCTATCCTACTTTCGACAGGCTGAAGCCTATCCTACTTTTGACAGGCTGAAGCCTATCCTACTTTTGACAGGCTGAAGCCTATCCTGCTTTCGACAGGCTGAAGCCTATCCTACTTGAAGGCCTTGGCGATGCCGAGGAAGTCGTCGGCCTTGAGGCTGGCGCCGCCCACGAGGGCGCCGTCGATGTCGGGCTGGCACGCCAGATCGGCGGCGTTGTCGGGCTTCACGCTGCCGCCGTATTGGATGCGGATCTTGCCGGCCACTTCCGACGAGGCGAGCGACCCGAGGAGCGAACGGATCAAAGCGTGCACCTCCTGGGCCTGCTGCGGCGTGGCCACCTTGCCGGTGCCGATCGCCCAGACCGGCTCGTAGGCGATGACGACCTTCTCGAGGTCGGCAGGCGACAGGCCGGCGAGCGAGCCGCGCACTTGCGTCGTGACGACGGCGTCGGTGCGGCCGCCTTCGCGCTCCTCGAGCGTCTCGCCCACGCAGACGATCGGCGTGAGGCCGGCGGCGAGCGCGGCCTTCGTCTTCGCATTCACGGTTCCGTCGGTCTCGCCGAAGAGCGTGCGGCGCTCGGAGTGGCCGAGGATCACATAGCGGCAGCCGAGGTCGAGGAGCATCGGCGGGGCCACCTCGCCGGTGAAGGCGCCGCTGGCCTTGTCGTGCATGTTTTGGCCGCCGAGGCCCACGCTGCTCTTCGCGGCGGAAAGCGCCGCCCCGACCGAGTCGAGATAGAGCGCCGGCGGGCAGAGCACGAGATCCACGCCGGCCGCCTCACCGCTGCGGGCCGCCACGGCTCCGGCGAGCTCGCGGGCCTTCGCGCGATCGAGGTTCATCTTCCAGTTGCCGGCGACGATCTTCTTGCGGGGCATGCGAGGGGGCTCCGTGGGATGGGGGGGGTTTGAACACGGATCATAGCGATGCCGCGAAATGTCGGACAGGCTTCAGCTAGACCGCTTGCTCCGCAAGCGGGTCAGGATCCGCTTGCGGAGCAAGCGGTCTGCTTACTCAGCCCACCGCGGCGGCGTGGGCGTAGGAGCCCAGGATCACCACCCGCTTGCACCGCTTCTCGAGCGCGGCGATCGCGCGACGGACGCGGAGATCGTCGCGGTGCCCGTCGAGCTCGACGAAGAAGACGTACCCGCGCTCCTCGCCCGGCAGCGGAAACGACTCGATCCACGTGAGATTGAGCCGCTGCTTTTTCGGGATGGCCAGCGCGTCGGCGAGGCCGCCGGGCCTGTGCTCGATCTCGAACATCAGCGCCGTCTTGTCCTTGCCGGTGCGGCCCGCGTCGGCATGCCCGATCACGGCGAAGCGGGTCGTGTTGCCGGCCACGTCTTCGATATTCTCGGCGAGGGTGTCGAGGCCGTGGTGCACGCCCGCCTGGCGGCTGGCGATCGCGGCGGCGTGGGGCGTCTTGGCCGCCGTCTCCGCGGCGGCGCTCGTGCTCGTCACCTCCACGAGCCGCGCGTCGGGCAGGTGGCGGGCCAGCCAGTTGCGGCATTGCGAAAGCGCCTGCGGGCGGCTGTAGACCTCGCGGATGCTCGAGCGATCGCAGGCGGCGAGCAGGTTGTGGTGGATCCGCAACGGCACCTCGGCACAGATCTTCACGGGCAAGCGCGAGAAATTGTCGAGCGTGTCGGCGATGCGGCCGTCGGTCGAGTTTTCGAGCGGCACGACTCCGTAGTGCGAGTGGGCCGCGTGCACCTCCTCGAAGACCGCCGAGATGCTCGCCACCGGCACGAATTCGACCGACGTGCCGAAACGGTGCAGCGCGGCGAGGTGGCTGTAGCTCCAGGCCGGGCCGAGGTGGGCGACGCGGAGGTGCTGCTCGATCGCCCGGGAGCCGGAGATCAGCTCGCGGAAGACGGCCTTGAGGCTTTCGTTCGAGAGCGGGCCGGGATTGCCGGACGCCACCTTCTCGAGCACCGTCTCTTCGCGGGAGGGATCGTAGGTCTGCTGGCCGTTGGTCTTCTTGATCTGGCCGATCTGTCCGGCAAGTTTCGCCCGCTCGTTCATCCGCTCGACGAGCTCGCGATCGATCCGGTCGATCTGCGCGCGGAGGCCGGACAGGCCCGCGTGTTTCGCGGCGTCGGGCGACGACTTGGAGGGCTGTTTGGCCATGGCGTTCGGCGGAAGCGGCCAAAATGGCAGCCTCGGGTTGGCCCCTGGAATCGGCGGAAACCGTGTCTGCCAACTGTACCCTGAATCAGGCCCGCGTAAATATGGCCCTGTCGGCCCTGCAGACGGGATCGGCGCGCCGCTGGCACGGCCTTTGCTTTCTCCACGGGTGTCCAGAACGGCAGACAATTCTGGCGGAGAGAGAGGAAACACAATACATGGCTACCAAGCAGGGCGAAAAGATCATCGGCATCGACCTCGGCACCACGAATTCCGTGGTGGCCGTCATGGAGGGCAAGGAGCCCAAGGTCATCGCCAACAAGGAAGGCAACCGACTCACCCCGAGCGTGGTCGCCTTCAACGACAAGGGCGAGACGCTCGTGGGCGACATCGCCCGTCGTCAGGCCGTCACCAATCCCAAGCGGACGATCTACTCGATCAAGCGGTTCATGGGCCGCCGCCACAACGAGGTGGCCGGCGAGGAGAAGATGGTGCCCTACGAGGTCGTCGGCGGTCCCGAAGACTACGTGAAGGTGAAGGCGGGCGACCAGACGTTCACGCCGCCGGAAGTCTCGGCGAAGGTGCTGCGGTCGCTGAAGGAGTCGGCCGAGGCCTACCTCGGCCACAAGGTCAACAAGGCGGTGATCACCGTCCCGGCCTACTTCAACGACGCCCAGCGTCAGGCCACGAAGGATGCCGGCCAGATCGCCGGCCTCGAGGTGATGCGGATCATCAACGAGCCCACGGCGGCCGCGCTCGCCTACGGCCTCGAGAAGAAGGCCCAGGAGAAGATCGTGGTGTTCGATCTCGGCGGCGGCACGTTCGACGTGTCGGTGCTCGAGGTGGCCGATGGCGTCTTCCGCGTGATCAGCACCAACGGCGACACGCACCTGGGCGGCGATGACTTCGACCAGACGCTCATCAACTACGTGGCCGACCAGTTCCAAAAGGAACAGGGGATCGACCTGCGGAAAGACACGATGGCCCTGCAGCGGCTCCAGGAGGCCTGCGAGAAGGCCAAGAAGGAGCTTTCGAGCGCCCAGAGCACCGACATCAACCTGCCGTTCATCACGGCCGATGCCTCGGGGCCGAAGCACCTGCAGGTGACGATCACCCGGGCGCAGTTCGAGCAGATGTGCGATCACCTCGTGGAGAAGTGCCGCGGGCCGGTGGTGCAGGCGCTCAAAGACGCCAAGCTCGACCCGAAGGACATCGACGAAGTCGTGCTCGTCGGCGGCTCGACCCGCATCCCGAAGGTGCAGGAACTCGTCAAGAAGCTCTTCGGCAAGGAGCCCCACAAGGGCGTGAATCCCGACGAGGTCGTGGCGCTCGGCGCGGCGATCCAGGGAGGCGTGCTCGGTGGCGACGTGCAGGACGTGCTGCTGCTCGACGTCACGCCGCTCTCCCTCGGCATCGAGACGGAAGGCGGCCTGTTCACGAAGCTCGTCGAGCGCAACACCACCGTGCCGACCGAGCGAAAGCAGGTCTTCAGCACCGCGGCCGACAACCAGACGGCCGTGACGGTGAGCGTCTACCAGGGCGAGCGGCCGATGGCGAAGGACAACCGGCTCCTCGGGCAGTTCAACCTGGAGGGCATCCCGCCGGCTCCGCGCGGCACGCCGCAGATCGAGGTGAAGTTTGACATCGACGCCAACGGCATCCTGTCGGTGAGCGCGAAGGATCTCGGCAGCAACAAGGAGCAGACGGTCAAGATCGAGCAGTCGAGCGGGCTCAACGAGGCCGAGATCGAGCGGATGCGGAAGGACGCCGAGCAGAATGCCGAGTCCGACAAGCAGAAGCTGCGGCTGGCCGAGGCTCGCAACAAGGCCGAGGCGCTCTGCTTCCAGACGGAGAAGCTCATCAAGGAGAACGACGGCAAGCTGTCGGCCTCCGACAAGGCTCCGATCGAGGCGGCGATCGCCAAGGCCCGCGAGGTGGCGAAGGGCGAGGATGTCGACGCCATCACGTCGGCCCACAGCTCGCTCGAGCAGGCGGCCCACGCGCTTTCGAAGGTGCTCTACGAGGCGACGGCCCAGCGCGGCGGCGCGGCCCCCGAGGCCGCGGCGAGCGGCGCCGGCAAGGGCCCCGACGACGCGATCGACGCCGAGTTCGAGGTCAAGGGCTAACCGCCTTCAGTAGGACAGGCTTCAGCCTGTCAGGCAAAGGCTTCAGCCTCACATGACTCACGACAGGCTGAAGCCTGTCCTACGGGGAGGTTCCATGCCATTTCGTTTCGACAAGTTCACGATCAAGGCCCAGGAGGCGGTGCAGGGGGCCGTGGAGCTCGCGGCGAGCCGCGGCAATCCGCAGGTGACGCCGGTGCACCTGCTCCACGCGCTCGTCGCGGAGCGCGAGGGGATCGTGCGGCCGCTGTTCGAGAAGATCGGCGTCGATCGCGGCCACGTCGAGCGGATCACGGAGGCGGAGCTTTCCCACCTGCCGAAGGTGAGCGGCGGCGCCCAGCCGCAGCCCGATCAAGAATTGATCAAGGTCTTCGAAACGGCCACGGTCGAGGCCGACACGATGAAGGACGAGTTTGTCTCGACCGACCACTTGCTCCTCGCCCTCGTGAAGGTGCCGTCGAAGGCGAAAAACGTCCTACAGCTGGCGGCCGTCGGCGAGAAGGAGTTGATGGCGGGGCTGCAGGCGGTTCGCGGCAGCTCGCGGGTGACCGACCAGAATCCCGAGGAGAAGTTTCAGGCCCTCGAGAAATACGGCATCGACCTCGTGAAGCGGGCGAGCCAGGGCAAGCTCGACCCCGTGATCGGCCGCGATTCCGAGATCCGCCGCGTGATCCAGGTGCTCTCGCGGCGCACGAAAAACAATCCCGTGCTCATCGGCGAACCGGGCGTTGGCAAGACGGCGATCGCCGAGGGGCTCGCCCTGCGGATCGTGCAGTCGGACGTGCCGGAAAACCTCCGCGGCCGCCGCGTCGTCGCACTCGACCTGGGCGCGCTCATCGCCGGCACGAAGTATCGCGGCGAATTCGAGGACCGCCTCAAGGCGATCCTCCGCGAGGTGGAGGCGGCCGCTGGCAACGTGATCCTCTTCATCGACGAACTGCATA
>JBIIOM010000123.1:0-7568 GCA_044336925.1 Pirellulales bacterium | reverse complement strand
CTTCTCGCGCTCGCGGTCGATGTGCAGCACCTGCACCTCGATCTCCTGGTCGATCTGCACCATCTCGCTCGGGTGGCCGATGCGGCCCCACGACATGTCGGTG
Organism: Pirellulales bacterium; assembly: GCA_044336925.1. GTDB lineage: Bacteria > Planctomycetota > Planctomycetia > Pirellulales > UBA1268 > RGVT01. The sequence continues at coordinate 7,465 of JBIIOM010000123.1, read as the reverse complement.
ATGTGGAGCAGGCCGTCGATGCCGCCGAGATCGACGAACGCGCCGAAGTCGGCGATGTTCTTGACGATGCCGCGGCGGATCTGGCCCACCTCGAGCGTCTCCATGAGCTGCTTCTTGCGCTCCGCCCGCTCCTGCTCGATGAGCGCCCGACGGGAGACCACGATGTTGCGGCGGGCCTCGTCGATCTTGAGCACGAGGCACTGGATCGCGCGGCCGCAGTAATCGCCGATGTCGGCCGGGCGACGGATGTCGACCTGGCTGGCCGGCAGGAAGACGTTGACGCCCGAGATATCGACGAGCAGGCCGCCCTTGATCTTGCGGGTGACGTAGCCGGTGACGACGTCGTTTTCCTTGACGCTCTCCATCACGCGCAGCCAGTCCTCGATCCGGCGCGCCTTCCGCTTCGAGAGCGTGATCAGCCCCCGCTGCTCCTCCTGCTGGCCATCCTCGAACTCCTCGAGGAGCACCTTGACCACGTCGCCCACCTGGGGCGGCGGCTCCGATTCATCCCACTCGTTGCGCGGGATGTGGCCTTCGCTCTTGTACCCCACGTCGACGAGCACAAACTCGTCGTCCACCCGCAAAACCTTGCCGTGCAGGACCGAATTCACCGCCAGGGTCGAGGTGCCGACCGAAAGTTCGCCGGCTTCGGCGCCGGCCATGGCGAGTTCCAGTTCCTGATCGAGTTCGTCTCCAAGTTCGAGTTCGCGGATGAGATTGCGGTTAACCATGAATGTGGGGGTTTCGGGAAGAAAGCGGGTTGGGGGAGCGGGACAAGCGGGCCACGGAGAAAACGAGCCTCGCAGTGTAGCAGGCCCGTCGCCCCCGAACAATCGAGTGTTTTGCCCCGGCCACCCTGTTTTCCCAGGCCGTTGGCTCGGCGGGCGGGCTACCAGCGAGGCCATCGTCTGGTCGATGATGCCAGCATGGTGTTATCTCCCGGGAGAGCGTGCCGTCGCGTGAGTCTCTGGCTCGCGATGCTCGCCCTCTGCCTGCCGCTGCCGCTCGCCCGCGCGCAATTTCTCGAGACCGACAAGGCAGCCTCCGGGCCGCGGTGCGGCGAGTCGCGAACGCAGAAGTTTCGCGTGGGGGTCGAAGTCAAAGCCGTGGGCGGCCCCTGCAAGGGGATCTACGCCACCATGCCGGTGCCGGCCGACTGGCCAGAGCAGAAGGTGCAGGTCGTGAGCGAAGACCTCTCGGCGGATGTCCGCGGCTTGCGTTACCGGATGCTGCCCGGGGGCGTGCGGCAGATGATCGTGGAGATCCCCGATCTGCCGTCGGGCGAGGTGGCGAAGGCCGTCGTGACGTTTTCGCTCGAACGGGCGAGCATCCTGCCGCCGGAAGACACGCAGTCGCTCACGATCCCCGAAAAGCCCGACCGGGCGCTGCGGCAGTATCTCGGCGCGAGCCCATACATCGAGGTCCGCCACCCGAAGATCGTGAAGCTCGCCAAAGCCACGGGCGAAGGGCTCGTAGGCTGGCAGAAGGTGGAGGCGATCTACGACACCGCCCGCGAGAAGGTGGAATATCGCAATGGCGACCTGAAGGGGGCCGCGCGGGCGCTCGCCGATGGCTGGGGCGACTGCGAGGAGCTGACGTGCCTCTTCATCGCCATGTGCCGCGCCGAGGGCATTCCCGCCCGCACCGTCTGGGTGGAGGGGCACTGCTACCCCGAGTTTTATCTGGTCGACGCGAAGGGCAACGGCTGGTGGTTTCCCTGCCAGGCCGCCGGCACGCGGGCCTTCGGTGGAATGCCCGACCAGTTGCCGATCCTCCAGAAGGGCGACGCCTTCCGCGATCCCGACCGCCCCGGCAAGTCGCTGCGGTATGTGTCGGAATTCGTCCGCGGCTCCGCCGTCGAGGGCGGCGGCTCACCGAAGGTGACGTGGATCCGCGAGCCAGGGTAAGGGTAGACCGCTTCGTCCCGAAGCGGATCCCCGCAAGATCCGCTTGCGGAGCAAGCGGTCTACTTTGGGAGCAAGCGGTCTACTTTTTACTCGGCGGCGCCGGCGATGGGCTCCAGGCCGAAGGTCGGGCCCGGCTCCTTCGCCACCGGCATGAACCACCGCGGCACGATCGGCAGACCGGCTTCGCGCCAAGCCTGCTCGAGCCGGTCGCCGGCGACTTTCACCACCTTCTCGCGGCCACGGCCGGCGAGGCTGGCACGGTCGGCACACGGCGTCACCGGCCCATCGAAGCCGGCTGCCTTCGCCGCGGTGAGCACCGCCGCCGTGCTGATCACGCCGGTGTCGCCGAGGAGGAGCCGATGCTGATGATGCAGTTCGCCGGCGCTCACGTCGCGCGGCGCGTCGGAGACCCTCACCTCCACGATCCGCCCAGGCGGCACCTTGGCGATCATGTCGAGCGATTCGCCCGTCGCATGCAGCGCCCAGGCATCGACGATCGCGCCCACGCTCTGGTGCGAAACGGCCACGAGGCCGAGCAGCGCCTCGAACGTGTTGATGAACTGGTTCGCCTTCCCTTCGCGAGCCTCTGCCTCGGGCGCGATGGTCAGGCCGAGCATGATGCCGCGCTTGGCAAACTCATCGCCGATCGCGTCGAGCCGGCGGCGGTGCAGCTCGAAGAAGTCCTTGAAGGAGTGTTCGTCGGAGGCAGGCACGATCGTCGTCCAGGCCCGCAGGGCCTCGGCTGCCTGGGCGAGGTCGAGCCGCTTCGGCAGCAGCTTCATGTCGCGATCAAACGTCGCATCGTCGCTGGCGAGATCGACCGGCAGGTGGAAGAGGCCGCTCTTCAGCCGCGCGCTCACCATCAGCCGACGGGCGTGCTCCACGCCGAAGGCGTCGGCCTGTTGCTGGAAATCGACGATGTCGATGTCCATCGAGTCGAAGCCGAACGACAGGGCCAGTTCGATCAGTTCGCTGGGGCGTCCGGAGAGCGGCAGGCAAACGGTGCTGAGATTGCGAAACATGCGGCGATTCACTCCTCTGAAAAATTGGGGCCGACAGTATGACCGACCGGCGGTGTAATTTGAAGCGGTCCGGGTCCGGCACGGGATTCAGCGACCGCTTTCACCGGCGGGAGATTGCATGACAAACCTCGAGGCGATCGTTTTGGGAGTGGTGCAGGGGCTGACGGAGTTCCTGCCGATCTCCAGCACGGCCCACCTGCGGATCGTGCCCGCCCTGCTCGGCTGGAGCGATCCGGGGGCCGCCTACTCGGCCGTCATCCAGTGCGGCACGCTGGCGGCCGTGATCCTCGCCATGCGGCGCGACATTGCGGCGCTTGCCGCGGGATTGCTCCGCGGCATCCTGTCGGGCCGCCCATGGTCTCTGCCCGAATCGCGCACGGCCCTGCTCATCGTGCTCGGCACGCTGCCGATCGTGACCGTGGGGTTTGCGGCGCGGCATTTGATCCGCGGCGAGGCCCGGCGGCTGGAGGTGGTCACCGCCGCGTTGCTCTTCACCACGTTCTTGATGGCAGCCGCCGAGTGGGTCGCCTGGCGACGGTCGCGGCAAGGGGCGATCGGCCGCGACGGCCTCGATCGCGTGACGCTCGCCGACGGCCTCGCGATGGGGCTCTCACAGGTGCTCGCGCTCGTGCCCGGCACGTCGCGCAGCGGCGTGACGATCTCCTCCGGCATGGCGACGGGGCTCGACCGCCGCACGGCCGCGCGGTTTTCGTTTCTGCTCTCGCTGCCCGCCGTGGCGGCGGCCGGGCTGCTCGAAGCCTGGCAGCAACGGGGGGCGATCTTCGGTTCGCCCGAAGCCATCACGACGGCCCTCCTCGGCACGCTCTCGGCCGCGGTCGTGGGCTATCTCGCGATCCGCTGGCTCTTGCGCGTCCTCACGAGCCACACGCTCTGGCCATTCATCCTCTACCGGCTCGGCCTGGCTGCGCTCCTGGCCTGGTCGCTCGCCGCGGCTGGCAGCGCGATTCGTCCCACGTAGACCGCTTCGTCCCCAAGCGGGTCCAGATCCGCTTGCGGAGCAAGCGGTCTACTTAGGCAAGCGGGCTACTTGGGCTCGAGCGACGTGAGATCCATGCCGAGCCGCTTGAGCTTCTTGTAGAGCGTCGTGCGGTTGATGCCGAGAGCGCGGGCGGCGGCATCGCGGCGCCAGCCGCTGCGTTCGAGGGCGTCGATGATGAGCTGGCGTTCGGGATGGGCCATCGCGGCCTTCAGCGGCGTGGCGGCGCGGGCGTCGAAGGCGATGGCCGCCGGCCGCGTGGCACCGACGACCGCCGGCGGCAGGTCGGCCGCCTCGACGACCGCTCCAAGGCCGAGAAACACCGCGCGTTCGACGGCGTGCTCCAGTTCGCGGACGTTGCCCGGCCAGGTGTGTCGCAAGAGCGCGTCGATCGCGGCCGGCGAGAACCCCTCCACCGGGCGGCCGGCCTTCGCGGCGGCGCGAGCGAGAAAGTGCGCGGCAAGCAGCGGGATGTCGTCGGGGCGGCTGCGCAGGGCCGGCATCTCGATCGCGACCACGTTGATCCGCCAATAGAGATCGGCGCGGAAGCGGCCTTCGGCCACGAGCGACTCGAGGTTTTCATTGGTCGCGAGGATCACCCTGGCGTCGACCGAATGCGTCTGGGATCCCCCCACCGGCTCGAACTGCATCTGCTGCAGCACGCGGAGCAGTTTCACCTGCATCGCCGGGGAGGCGGTCGCCACTTCGTCGAGAAAGATCGTGCCGCCGTCGGCCTGCAGAAACTTGCCGGGCCGATCGGACGCGGCGCCCGTGAAGGCGCCGGCGACGTGGCCGAAGAGTTCGCTTTCGAGGAGCGATTCACTCAGGCTGCCACAGGCCACCTCGACGAACCGGCCCGTGCGGCCGCTCGCCTGATGGATCTGTCGCGCCAGGAGCGACTTGCCCGTGCCGCTCTCGCCGGTGATGAGCACCGTGGCGGGCGTGGCGGCAACGCGGCTCACGAGATCGAGCGCCCGCTGGATCGTCGCATGCTCGCCGAGAACGGCGGGCTCCGTGGCCTGGGAGGACGCGGGCCGCGAGGCCGCGCGGCGGCGGCCCGCGGCGATGGCGCGGTCGAGCGCGGCGAGGAGATCGTCGTCGCGAAGGCTGGTCGTGGCATCGGCGGCGGCGACCTCGCGGGTCTCCTCAGCGGGGAATGCGATCACGATTCCAGTGGCGGGCGACGTCGCCCGCACGACGGCGAGCAGTCGGTCGGCGGCGCCATCGGCGAGCAGGCCGTCGATCACGCAGGCGTCCAATCGGCCGCGTCCCACGAGTCCGATCGCCTCGTCGGCGGTGCCGACGGCGCTGGCGTGCCAGCCCTGGCTGCAGAGCCACTGGGCCCTGCCGGATGCCATCCGGCGGTCGTCATCGACCACGAGCACGCGGCCGAGGAGGGCGGGGCGATCGGCGGGCGAGTGGCTGCGGGGCATGCGACGAGGTGACTCCGGAGAAAAGGCTCTCCATGTTCCTAGGTCGCAAAAAGGCGACGTCAAAGTCGCCGTGGGGAGACAACTCACCGAAATCCATACTCGCGGAACGTCACGATCGCGCCAGCCGCTACGACCGGCAGTAGGACACGCTCCCTAGCAGACCGCTTGCTCCGCAAGCGGATCTGGATCCGCTTCGGGACGAAGCGGTCTACTTTTCAACGTTCTGGTCGACGTCGCCCAGGTGCACCGCGTCGGCGATGCGGTCGGCGGCGGGGCCGAGGAGGATCTCGCGATTCTCGAAGAGGGCCTCGGGATCCTGGTCGAGCATGCGGATGCGTCGCTTGCGGAACGAGAAGAAGGCGATCACCGCCAGTGCCGCCAGGGCCGCCACGATGATCACCGCCGTGAAGCCCCGTTCGGCCGACTGGATCAGCCCCGTGATCCGGTCGCCAAAGAGATAGGCCAGGCCGAAGAAGCCGCCGATCACGACCGAGGCGCAGATGAAGTCGGCCAACAGAAACCAGCGATACTTCACCTTCAAAATGCCCGCCGTGAGGTAGAAGGGGCTCCGCAGGCCCACGAGAAACCGCGCCACGAAGAAGGCCTTGATGCCGTGCTTCTTGATCAGGTCTTCGATCGTCTTCTCGCGCTCCGCGGTGAGGAAGCCCGACCACCAGGGATGCTCCTTGAGCACGCGGGCGCCAAAAAACCGCCCGATCGCATACATCAGGCTGTCGCCGAGGAGGGCCCCCACGAGGCAGGCCGGCAGCGCGTAATACCAGTGGAGGGCGCCCGCCCGGCTGGCCACGCCCGCCGCCACGATCGGCACCTCTTCGGGCACGGGCAGACCGATGCCGGTGAGCGTCAGGAAGAAGATGATGCCGAGGTAGGAACCCCGCTCGAACCACTCGATCATGTTTGGCAGTCAGTCGGGAGCGGGGCCTGGCCGTGTTGAGAAGTCCCGGCAGTATAGCCGCCCCGGACCAACTTTCATGGCCTTGCCGTGGGCCCCGCCACGAGTTCGACGGCGGGATCGGCCGCGGGGTCGATCGAGAGCGTGTCGGCGTCGAGGTTCGCGGTGTGCACGCGAAGCGATCCGGGGGATGCTCCCGGCTCCACGACGAGCGCGGCCACGCCCCCGCCCGCGGGCGCGATCTGCGGCAGCGCCGCGGGGCCGAGCACGTAGAGCGCCGTCGAGAGCGCGTCGGCGTCGGCGGCGCAGGGCGCGAGCACCGTCGCGGAGAGCACGCCTTCGGCCGGCAGGCCGGTCCGCGGGTCGAGGATGTGGCCGAGCCGCTTGCCGCGGTCGATGAAAAACTGCGTGCCAGAGCCGCTCGTGCCGAGCGCCCGATCCTCGAGCGTGATCGTGGCCAGCCGCACGGCCGGCCGGAGCGGATGTCGCACGCCCACCTTCCAGCCGCGCCTTCCCGGCAGCCGCGGCCCCTGCACGCCCACCGCCCGCACGCTGCTCTGCCCGCCGTGCACGAGCACGCTCGGCACGCCCGCATCGACGAGCCGCTCGATCGCGCGGTCGAGCGCCCAGCCCTTGCCGATCGCACCGAGATTCAGTTCGACGCCCGGCCGCGTGAACCGGATCATCCGCCGCTCCGGATCGAGCTCCACCCAGCGCATCCCCGAGGCCTCCCGCGCCGTGGCGAGCTCGTCGGGCGCGGGTGTCCGCCCCTGCCGCCGCAGAAATCCCCAGGCCCGCGTGAGCGCGCCCGAGGCACAGTCGAAGCCGCCGCCGGTCTTTTGGTTGAGCTCGCGGGCGTGCTCCAGAAGCGCGAAGAGATCCGCTGCCACCGGCTGCCATCCCGTGGCGGCAATGGCGTTGAGCCGCGCGAGTTCGCCCGTGTCGCGGTAGACCGTGATCCGGTGTTCGATCTCGTCGACGAGGTCGAGGGCGTCGATCGCGAGTTCGGTCGCGTTCTCCACCTCGCCGGCGTTGAAGACCACCTCGAACCGACACGCCATCGCCTCGCGGCCCACGACGATCGTGTGGAGGTCGGATTCCATGAGGGATTCTCAAAAAAACCGCTTCAAGTAGACCGCTTCTAAAGTAGACCGCTTGCTCCGCAAGCGGATCTGGATCCGCTTCGGGACGAA
>JBIIOM010000122.1:0-7645 GCA_044336925.1 Pirellulales bacterium | reverse complement strand
CTCGACGACGAGCATGCCGGCCTCTTCGTCGTCGACGTGAGCGGCCACGGCGTGCCCTCGTCGCTGATGGCCGTGACGGTGGGCCGCTTCCTGACGCCGAAGGTGTCGGACCAATCGCTCCTGGTGCGGCACGGCGTTGACGGCCGGATCGTCGTCGCCACGCCGGCCGAGGTGGCCACGCAATTGAACCGGCTCTTCCAGGCCGACGAATTCTCGGGGCTCTATTTCACGATGCTCTACGGCGTGCTGCACCTGCCGACTGGCCGGCTCGACTACGCCTCCAGCGGCCACCCGGCGCTCCTGCGGGTGCCCGCGGCGGGCGACGTGGAGTTTCACGGCGCCGAGGGCTTCCCGATCGGCTTCGTGCCCGACGTCGAATACGGCCAACAGACGCTGCAGCTCGCCCCCGGCGACCGCATCTATCTCTATTCCGACGGCGTCACCGAGGCGATGGACAAGGATCAGGAACCGCTCGGCGAGCAGGCGCTGGCCGAATGCATCGGCGGCAGCCGGGCACGGCCGCTCGAGGAAACGGTGGCGGGATTGCTCGAGACGGTCGAGCAGTGGTGCCAACCGGCCGGCCCGCTCGACGACGTCTCGATCCTCGGCCTCGAATGGCGGCCTGCTACGGAAGCCCGACGCGCAAGGGAGGAGAGTTGAGGGCGCCTCTCGTGGGGCGGGTTGGAGCGGCGCGGGCTGAAGTGGAGGGCGGATAAACCTTGCTGGCGCTGCGGGCTTTCGTCAGTGGGTTTTCGGGCGGTAGTAGCTGCAGCCTGCGCCCAGCAGTCGGTCGTAGCCCGTGTCGATCCCGATCATCGTCTCGGCGCCGCCGAGGAAGAGCGCTCCGTCGGGCCGGAGCACCCGCCGCATCTTCGCGACCAACGCCGCGCGGGTGGGCACGTCGAAGTAGAGCATCACGTTTCGCAGGAAGACGACGTCGCAGGTCGGCATCATCGGCCAGGCGCCGTTGAGGTTGAGCTGCCGGAATTCGACGAGCCGCCGGCAGTCTTGCGAGATGCTCCACTTTCCCTGTAGCGACCGGAAGTATTTCTGCAGAAACTGTGGCGACAGGCCGCGGTGCATCTCCAGTTCGCTGAAGACCCCCTCGCGCGCGCGGGAGAGGACGGCCTCGGAGATGTCGGTGGCGATCACGCGGATCCGCCAGGTGGCAACCACTTCGGGAAAGTGCTCGTTCAAGAGCATCGCGATGCTGAAGGGCTCCTGCCCCGTCGAGCAGGCCGCCGACCAGATCACGAGCTGCCGGTGCACGGCCCGACGCTCGATCAATTCCGCGAGCAGCCGCCGCAGTGTCTCGAACGGGCTCTTGTCGCGGAAGAACGAGGTCTCGTGCGTCATCATCGCATTGAGCACGTCGCGCTCGAGCGTGGGATCGACCCCCGACTTCAGCCGGTCGATCAGCGTGTCGAGGCTGGGGATGCTCCGCTGCCGCACGATCGGCGTCAGCCGGGCGACCACGAGGTAATGCTTCGAGTCGTCGATCACCACGCCGGTTCGCCGGCGCAGCAATTCCCGCAGAAATGCGAGTTGCGGCTGGCCGACCTTCATGCGCTGCCTTTCCGCGGCCCTTGTCAGCCGCCACGGCGCTTGAGCCGCATCGCCACATCGACACCGATCTGGCCGAGCGGCAACACCGCGTCGGCAAGCCCTGCCCGCACGACCTCGCCCGGCATGCCCCAGACGACGCTCGTGAACTCGTCCTGGGCGATCACCTCGCCGCCGGCCTCGACGATCGCCTTCGATCCGACCAGGCCGTCACGTCCCATCCCGGTAAGCACGACCCCGAGCGTGCCGGCGCCCCACACCTTCGCCGCCGTGCGAAAGAGCACGTCGGCGGCGGGCCGGCAGGAATTCTCCGGCGGCTCGTCGCTGAGCCGCGCGCGGGGCGCGTTGGCGTCGCCGGCCACGGCGAGGTGGCGGCCGCCGGGGGCAAGGAGAATTTCCCCCGGCCGCAGCGGGCTGCCATCTTCGGCCTCCCGCACCTGCGCACCCGTGATCTTGCCGAGCCGGTCGGCGAGTTGCGCCGTGAAGAACGGGGGCATGTGCTGAACGATCAAGACCGGCACTCGTGCCTCGCGGGCGAAGCCCGGCAGCACCTCCGCCAAGGCCGTCGGCCCGCCGGTGGAGACGGCGATCACGACGGCGCGAATCGGCCCGCGCCGTGGGGCGGGGACCCGCGGCCCGGCGGCCGGAGCGGATCCTGACACGAGCGGCCGCGGCACATCCCGCGCGCCGCCCCGCGGCACGAGCGCCTTGATCTTGGCGATCACCTCGGTGCGAATCGTGGCGGCCACGTCGGCGGCGTCGAGGCCGGCCGGTTTGGCCGCGTAGTCATTCGCGCCGGCAAGGAGCGCGTCGAGTGTCGCCTTCGCGCCGCGCTCGGTGAGGCTCGAAAACATGAGCACCGGCAGCTTCGGCTGAATCCGGCGAATCTCCCGCAGCGCCGTCAGGCCGTCCATGACGGGCATTTCGACGTCCAGGAGAACGATGTCGGGCGGATCCGCGGCGACCATGTCGACGCCCGCGCGGCCATTCACGGCCGCCCCGACGACCCGCAGATCGGCATCGGCCCCGAGCGCGGTCGACAGCAGGCTGCGAATCGTGGCGGAATCGTCCACCAGGAGCACGCGGATCGGGCCCGTGCTGGGGCGGGCCACCTCGGCCGCCGTGCAGATGCCGAGCCCCACGAGCTTGCGCACCAGCGCCTCGGCCGTGAACGGTTTGGAGACGAAGTCGTCGGCGCCCGCTGCGAGCGCCTGCTCGATCCGCCCGCGGTCGCTCTCCGTCGAGATCATCAAGAGCCGCAGGTCGCGGTGCGCCCGGCTGCCGCGGAGCCGCTTGATCAGCTCGATGCCGTCCATCACCGGCATGTGCCAGTTGATCGTCACGAGGTCGGGGCGGCCGCCGGAGGCGAGCAGCTCGATCGCCTCGGCGCCATTGGCCGCCTCGGCACATTCGAACCGCAGGTCGCGCAGCACCCGCGCAACGATGCTGCGGCTCGGCTTCGAGTCGTCAACCACGAGCGCCCGCACGGCAGTCACCCTCCCTGGGCGGATCGAAGGCCTTATTGCCGGTATTCTTCCACGAGCCGCTGCAGGTTCTGCGCCATCCGCGAGAGCTCCTGCGACGAGAGCTGCGTGTTGGAGGCGCCCTCGGCCGTGCTCTGGGCCGCCTGCGCCACCTGCACGATGTTCTCCGCGATCTCGGTCGAGCCGGTGGTCGCCTCGGCGATGTTGCGGCTGATCTCGCTGGTCGTCACCGACTGCTCCTCGACCGCGGCGGCGATCTTCGTCTGGAGTGCGTCGATCCGTTCGATCACGCTGCCGATCTCCCCGATCGCGTTGACGGCCCGGGTGGTGTCTCCCTGCATGGCCTCGATCTTGGCGCCGATGTCCTCGGTCGCCTTGGCCGTCTCGCGGGCGAGCTCCTTCACCTCGTTGGCCACGACGGCGAATCCCTTGCCGGCCTCGCCGGCGCGGGCCGCCTCGATCGTGGCGTTGAGGGCGAGCAGGTTGGTCTGCTCGGCGATCGACGTGATCACCTTCACCACCTTGCCGATCTCGGTGCTCGAATGCCCCAGCGCGTTCATCGTGCTGCTCGTCGAGCCGGCGAGATCGACCGCCTGCCGTGCGGTCGTCGCCGCTTCCTGGGCATTCCGCGCGATGTCGTGGATGCTCGTCACGAGGTTGTCGATCGAGCCCGACACGGTGCGGGCGTTGCCGCTCACCTGCTCCGCCGCGGCCGAGACGAGATTGGCCTGGGCCGTCGTCTCCTCGGCGGCCGCGCTCATCTGCTGGCTGACGCTCGTCAGTTCCTCGGAGGAGCTCGCCAACGCGTGGGTGTTGTCCACGATGCCGGCGACGAGCGCCGCCTGCCGCCGGGCCTCGCGGGTGAGCCGGCGGGCGATGGCGCCGGAGACGAGCAGCACGCCGAGCGCCGTCGCGCCGAAGATGCCCTGCGCGAACGTCCGCAGCCGCTTGATCGGCGCGAGCACCTCGGCCTCGTCGATCTCCGAGACGAGCGCCCAGCGGACGGCGCCGTTGCCGGCGGCGTCGCCCGGGAAAATCGTGATCGGCGTCCACGAGCAGAGGGCCGGCACGCCGCGATAATCCGCGCTGATCGCCGTGCCCGCCTTGCCTTCGTCGAGCGCGGCGCGAACCGGCAGCGTATCGACCTTGATCTTGGGATTGATGATCGTCGTATCGACGCCGAGCTGCTTGGCGAACCGCGAATTCGAGCGGAAGAGCCTGTCGGGACCGATGGCGTAGGTCTCGCCGGTCTCGCCCATGCCGGTGGTCTCGCTGATGATGGCGTCGGCCCGGTCGATCGAGATCTGAAATGCCACCACGCCGACGAGCTCGCGGCCGTCGAACACGGGGGCCGCCATGAAGCTGGCCGGCGCCATGCACGAGGGCAGGTACCGGGCGAACTGGCCGTAGGCCACCGCGTCGCGCCGGCCGCTGGACGCAGCCTCTTGGACCGCGCGGGCGAGATTCGTGCCGGCCAGCGGACCCGACTTGAGCGGCGCGGCGAAGTCGGCCTCTTTGAAGACGTTGTAGACGACACGCCCGGAGTCAGCATCGATCAGGAAGATGTCGGACAGACCGTACTTCGTCATCATGCTGCGGAACACAGGATGGAAGAGGGCGTGGGCCTGCGTGTAGCGCGAGCCGTCGTCCGCCGCGTCGTAGAGATGCTTCGAGCCGATCGGGTTCGGGTTGCGGCGGATGTAGAGATCCTGCAGGATCGCGGAGGCATCGTCGAGCGATTCGCCCAGTGGCTTCGCCTCGACGTCGCTCCCATTTCGCCGCCGATACTCGTTCGCGAATTCACCGGTATAGAAGGTTTCGAGCCCGCGGCGTGTCGCGGCGAGCGATTTCTCGTCGGCCTTCGTGTCGGCGGCGAGGGTTTTGGCGGCGGCCGTGAACTGCCGGAGGGCATCGATCGTCATTCGGTCCTCGGAGGCCACCCGCAGCTGGTTCTGCAGCCCGGCGAAGTAACGCTCGACCGACTTCGCCGTGATCGTGCGGACGGTCTCGAGTTTGTTGAACGCCTGCTTCTGCAGCGTGTCTGACGCGGAGCGATACATGGCGATGCCGGTCAGCGCCAGCGGGATGAGCGACACGGCCAAGAGCGACAGCAGGAGCCGGTTGCCGAGCAGCGAGAGCCAGCCGGAGAGAAGCGAGGGTTTGTCGGAAGCACTATCCGCCATGCGATGCTCCATGCCTGATGAAAGGGGGCGTCCGCTGCCGGACGAGGGACTGAACTATGCGCTGCGGATCGAGGAAATGCACGAGACCGGCCGGGCCGGCAAAAACGCCGGTGACGGCATCGGTGGCCGGGCCGCCCGCTCCCCTGACCGGCTGCTCGATCCGTCCCGCCGGGAAGTCATGCACGTCGAGCACCTCGTCGACCAGGAGGCTGTACCAGTCGTCCTGCTGCCGCAGCACGAGATGCACGCGAACGGCCGACGGGGATGGGGCCGCAAACCCGAGCCGCCGACGCATGTCGATCACCGGCACGATCCGGCCGCGCAGGTGCAGCAGGCCGACGATCGACTCCGGGGCGAGCGGCACGGGCGTCAGGCTGCTCCCCTGAAGCACTTCGGTGACGAGCGATGAATCGATCGCGAAACAGTGGTGCGCGACCATGAAGGCACAGGCCTGCTGCACGGTCTCGGGGGAGGAAGTCATGGATGATCCTGGTGCGGCGTCACGCCCGGCCCGCAGCCCGGGCTGAATCGAGGTCGAGCACCTCCGTGGCGATGCCGCCGAGCGACAGCGAGCCGACCACGCCGCACGAGGCAAGCGCCGGCTGAAGCGGTGTATCGGCCGACTCCACGTCGAGGATCTGCCGCACCGACAGGCCGATGCCGCCGGCCATGTCGCCGAGCACGACCAGGTGGACGGTGCCGGATGGCGTTGCGGGCGTCGATCCCAGCAATCCGTCGGCGTCGATCACGGGCGTGAAGGCGTCGCCGCGCCGCACGACTCGTTGCGTGCCCACCGACTGCAGGTCGTTCGCCGAAACGTTTTCGAGCCGCCGCACCACGGCCAGCGGCATCGCGATCCGCCGCCCCCCCGCCGTGCGGCAGACGAGGTAGCGGTCGTCGCCGCGCTGGCCGGCCGTCGCGCCGCCGGTGGCCGACAGCTCCGCAGGCTGCTTCACCGGGGGCAACTCTGCCGCCCGCAGGAGGCCCCGCAGGTCGAGGATCAGCACCACGCGGCCGTCCCCCAGCACCGTGGCGCCCGAATAGATGCCCGCCTGGGCGAGCAGGCTGCCGATCGGCTTCACGACGATCGTCGTCAGGCTCGCGACCTCGGCCGTGGCCGCCACCACCGAGCCGCCGGCCGCCGTCCGCAGGCCGTCGACGACGAGGCCGAATTCATGGTCATCGACCCGCACGACGACGACGGTCCCTTCGTCACGGCAGGCGGTGCGGTCGCGCAGCATGAGAAACTCGTCGAGAAACACGACCGGCACGAGCCGGCCGCGCAGGCGGATGACCGACGCCCCGTCGAGCCCCTCGATGCGGGCGCCCTCGCGATCGGGCCGCAGCGGCACCAGCTCGCTGACGGCCGCCTGCGGAATCGCCAGCCGCTCGGTGCCCGAGCGGACGACCAGCGCGGGCATGATCGCGAGCGTCAGCGGCACGCGGACGCGAATCGTCGTGCCTACACAGGCGACGCTCTGCAGGTCGACAGTCCCGCCGATCGCCTCGATATTGGTCTTCACGACGTCCATGCCCACGCCGCGTCCCGAGACGGCCGTGACGGCGGCAGCGGTGGAGAAGCCGGGGGCGAAGATGAATTGCAGCACCTGCTCGTCGGGCAGGTTCGCCGCGACGTCGGCCGCCACGAGCCCCTTCGCCACCGCCTTGGCGCGGACCGCCTCGACGGCGATCCCGCCGCCGTCGTCATGCACCTCGATCGTGACCTGGCCGCTCTCGTTGAAGGCCCGCAGCGAAAGCGTGCCGGCGCGGGGCTTCCCCGCGGCCTCACGTGCGGCGGGGGGCTCGATGCCGTGGTCCACGGCGTTGCGGACCAGGTGCGTGAGCGGATCGCGGATGCTCTCGATCAGCGTCCGGTCGAGTTCGGTGTCGGCGCCGTCGATCACCAGTTGCACTTCCTTGCCGCACGCCACGGCGAGGTCGCGCACCGTCCGGGGAAACTTGCTGAAGACCTGCTCGATCGGCTGCAGGCGGGTTTTGACGGCGGTCTCCTGCAGGGCGTTGGTGACGGCGTTGATCCGCTGCACGACCGCCTGCATGCCGGGATCGAGCGTCTCGATGCTCCGCAGTTGGTTGCGGGCGAGCACCAGTTCGCCCACCAGATCGAGGATCGACGCCACGAGCCCCACGTCGACACGGATCGAGCTCTCGCTGGCCGAGCGGCCGGCCGCCGGCTGGTCGGGAGACTTTTCCACAATCGCGGCCGCGGCGGGGGCAGCCTCGACCGGCGGCGGCACAGGCGCGGGGCTGGGCGTCGGGGCCGCGCTCTGGGGCTGTGGCGCTGGCTCGGAGGGCGGGGACTTCGGCTTGGCCGCGACGGCTGCGTTCTCCCCTGCGGCGACGGCGGTGAGCGTCTGGGCCAGTTCGCGAAAATCCTGCTCCCCCTCGCCGCCGGTC
>JBIIOM010000121.1:0-7653 GCA_044336925.1 Pirellulales bacterium | reverse complement strand
CATTGGTGCTGAAGAACATCGCCCCGGCGACGAGCGCCGCGGCGGCAAGGTGCCGTGTCATCGGATTGTCCCCCCTGAAAAAACAGCGTCAGGGAAGGTATCGGCCGCCCGCACGACCGTTCTTTACGGAAAAACCGTCAGGCTTTCCGCGCGACGAACCGCCGTCCCGTAGACCGCTTCGTCCCGAAGCGGATCCCCGCCGGCTCGCGGGCGGCAGAAGTCTCCTTCACGCTGCCATTTCTCCTTTGACGACCTGCGGAGCTGCTGGCCTCAGAAGGTCGAAATGGCATACGTTCCTCGAGCTTCCGCCGACCCGCTCGCCTTCCCGTTTGCCGGCTAGGCAGGCTGCGGCTTGGCGTTGGGCAAACGGCCTTCGGCGAGTTCGCGATCCCACTCGTCGATCAGCGGCCAGTGCGGGGCGCAGGTGCCGAAGTCGGCGAGCGTGAGGTAGCCCTCCAGCCTGCCGATCGTCTTCGCGAGCAGCTTGTCGTCCTTGCGGAAGATCGGGCCGTGGCTCGGCAGCAGCCACTCGACGTCGCTCTTCGCGATCCGCTCGAGCGACTTGATGAAGGAAGGGATGTCGCTGCCGTGGTGGGCGTCGATCGCACCGACCGAACCGTCGCGGTAGATGTTGTCGCCGGAGAGCAGCAGGTTGCCCATCCGGAAAGCGAGTTGGCTGTCAGTGTGGCCCGGCGTGTGCCAGACCTCGAGGCGGCTCGCGCCGATCTCGATCGTGTCGCCGTCGGCGATCTCGCGATCGATCTTCACCGGCGGCATCGGCATGTGGACGTTTTGCGCGGCGATCTCGGCGAACGTCTTGATCGTGTCGCCCGATTCGAGCGACGCCACCGCCTTCGGGTGGGCGAGCACCGGCGCCTTGAGGATCGTCTTGGCCTTGGCGAGCCCCTGGATGTGGTCCACGTCGGCATGGGTGGCCACGAGCGCCCGGCACTGCGAGAGCGGGAAATCCATCTGGCGGATGAGCTCGATGATCTCGTTGACCGTCTCCTCGTAGCCGACGTCGATGAGCGCCCAATCGCGGCCCTCGTAGACGAGGTAGACGTTGCAGCCGATGCGGTAGCCCGCCTGGTGGTTCATTTCGATCACACCGGGAAAGACGGGACGTCGTTCGAGCATGGCGGTCGCGGGTTTTCGGGGGCGGATTTGCGGGCTGAAACGGGGGAAGACACACTTGGAGGATTCCGGGCCCGTGTCCCAGGCTCGATCCTGTCTTCCGGCTTCAGTGTAGCGCGGCTGTTTCCGGGCGGCAATCAACGGCGGCCGGGCGGCCCGAGAAAGCGAGAGTTTGTCCGATCCGATGCAGACGACCACCTATGCCTCGTGGGCCGGCAGCATCGCGGAGCTCTGCAGCCAGCTTGCGGCGCTCGAGCCGCTCGCCCTGTCGCTGGGCGTCGCCGATCCGGCCGGCAGCGATTGGCACGGGCAGCTCTTCGGCAAGCTCGAGCCGCAGGTGTCTCGCGAGCCGGTGCTCGTGGCGGCCGTGTGCGGCGGCACCAACACCGGCAAGAGCCTGATCGCGAATACGATCGTGGGCGCGGAGATCTCGCGCTCGGTGCCGGAGGCGGCGCGCACGAGGCATCCAGTCGCCAGCCTGCCGCAGGGGCTCGCCGCGCGGATCGACCTGGCCGCGCTCTTTCCCGGCTTCGTTCCCACCGCGTGGACGAGCGAGCAGGATGCGCTCGCCCCCGGCGATGACGACCGGCTCGTGTGGCGCGAGGATGCGACCGGCCGGCAGCCCGCGCGGCTCATCCTGCTCGACACGCCCGACGTCGATGGCACGCTGCGCGAGAACTGGCACCGCGCCGAGCTCGTTCGCAACGCCTGCGACGTGCTCGTCGCCGTGCTCACCCAACAGAAATACAACGACGCCGCCGTTCGCGATTTCTTCAGTGCCGCGGCCGCCGCGAAGAAGACCGTGATCGTCGTCTTCAACATGGTGAATTGGCCGCAGCAGCGGGAGCGGATCGGCGGCTGGCTCCAGACCTTCAAGACGGAGACGGGCATCGAGCCGCTCGCCGTCTATGCCGCCCCGCACGATTTCGCGAAGGCCGAGGCCGGGCGGATCGAGTTTCACGCGCTGCCGGAGTTTGCCGCCGGAGGGCCACACGTCTCGGCCGCGACGGCGGGCCCCGCCGATCTGGCCGCGAGCCTGGCACACGTCGATTTCGATCGCATCAAGCTCGAGGCGATGCGCGGCGCGCTTGGCGTGGTGCTCGACCCGGCCGCGGGCGCCGGCGCCTGGCTCGATGCCTTCGAATCGATGGCCCGCGAATGGCAGGAGGCGAAGCAGCTGCTGGCCGACGAGGCCCGCGTGCGCGTGACCTTGCCGACCGCGCCGCGCGAACTCGTCTGGAACGAGATCTGGGATTGGCTCGAGCCGCGCCGATCCACGTTCGATCTCACCGTGAGCAAGGCCTACCGCGTGGCCGGCAGCGGCGTGATGTGGGCGGCCCGCCGGATGGGCCTCGCCCGCAGCGACGAGGAGAAACGCGAGGATTTCTCCGCGATCGAACTGGCGGCGCTCAAGCAGGCGCTCGCCGATTTCGTGGAGCGGCTCGAAGACGCCAGCCGCCGCAACCCGCGGCTCGCCGCGATGCTCGATGGCGCGCTCGTGGACGGCGACCGCACCGCCTGGTATGCCGATCTCGAGCGGCGGCATGCCGCGCTGCCGATCGTGTCGGACGACTACCGCACGTTCGTCCGCCAGGAACTCGACCGCTTCTCCGCGGAAAACCCGAACATGGTTCGATGGATCCTCACCGGTCTCAACGTGGGCGCGGTGGCGCGGCCGGCGGTCACCGTGGGGCTCGGCCTCGCCGGGGCGGCCGTCGTGCCCGCTGCGGCGGCGACGGCCGGCGGCATCTCCACGCTCGTGCACCACGTGGGTGATGTCGTGGTCGGCACGGCGGCCACGCTCGCCGGCGAAGGCGCGCTTGGGCTCACGATGGCGGGCCTCAAGCCGCTCATCGAGAAGCTCTTCGCGGGCTGGTCTGCCGAGCGCAGCCGCGTGCTCGCCGAGACGCTCCACGATGTCGTGCTCGGCGACCGCCTGGAGAAGATCGACCGGCTCGCGACCGCCGCCGCGCGGCCCGAGGTGGCCGGCGCCCGACGGCTGCTCTTTGAATGGCGGCGGGAGTTTTCGCGCGCATGACCAACGACGGCCCCACGAACCCTGCCGCCCACGACGACGCCACGTTCGACGAACTGTTGGAGTCGCTCGCCCGCTGGAGCGGATCGCTGCCGGAGTGGGCGCCGGCCCGCCGCGTGCGTGCGGGATGGGACGAGATCGAGCCCCGGCTCGACCGCGCCCGCCGCGAGCTCTCGCGGGTGCTCGTCGTCGGCGTGATCGGCGGCACGGGCACCGGCAAGAGCACGCTCGTCAACGCGCTGGCCGGCGGCAACGTCAGCCCGGCGGGCGACGTCGCGCGTCCCACCACCACGAACCCCGTCGTGATCGTCGCGAAGGATGTCGACTGCTCCTGGCTGCCGCTCGAGCAGATGCAGGCCCGCGTGGTGCGGAGCGAATCGCCCGCCGTGGCCAACATCGTGCTCGTCGACTGCCCCGATCCCGACACGCAGGGAGACGCGCCTGCCGCCGCGGGCCACGCGCGGCCGAGCGACTCGAACCGCAACCGCGACCTCCTCGAGGCCGTGGTGCCGGCGTGCGACGTGCTGCTGCTCGTGGCCACCGCCCAGAAATACCGCTCCTGGATCGTGTCGCGCGAGGTGGCGGCCTTCGCGCCGGGCCGGCCGCTCCTTTTCGTGCAGACCCACGCCTCGCGCGATCCCGACATCCGCGACGATTGGCGGCGGGAGCTCGAGTCGCAGGGCTTCGACGTGCCGCGGATCTTTCGGCTCGACGCGCTCGACGCGGCGAACCGCGCGGCGGCGGGGCTCGAGCCCGAGCCCGGCTTCCGCGAACTCGTGCGGGCGATCGACGAGGAACTGGTCGGCCGCGCGGCCAGGCGCGTCCGTCGCACCGGCGCCGCCGATCTCGCCGACTGGTTCCTGCGGCAGTCGCACCGCGATCTCGAGCCGCTCAGGCAGCCGGTGGCGCAGCTGGCCGCGGGCGTGCGTGACGAGCGAACGCGGCTCGAGGGGCTCTTGGGCAAGGCGGTCGAATCGAAGCTGCGGGCGAGCCGGTCGGCGTGGCAGCGGCTCATCACGGAAGAACTCGTCGACCGCTGGCACGGCGGACCCTTCGCGACGTTTCTCCACATCGTCGCGGCGCTCGGGGCCTTCTGGCCGCGGATCCGCTCGGCCGGCGGCGGGCTGATCGGCCGGCTCCTCGCCGGCGGCGGCCTGGCTCCCGCGGCGGGCCGCGGGAGCTGGCAGACCATCGAGGAACTCGGGCTCGGCGAGGCCGACGTCGAGCAATCGCGCAGCATCCTCGTGGGCCTGGCTGCGCGGGCGAAGATCGCCGAGCCGCTCGTCGGCCGCGCCCGGCTCGACGACGATCGCGTGCAGGCGACCGTGGGCACGCTGCTCGATCGCACGGCGAGCTGGCTTTCCTCCGGCATCGACAAGCTCGTGGCCGAGCGCCGCGGTCGGATCGACAGCCCATTCCTGCGGATCGGCTGCGAGCTCCTCTTCTCGGCGCTCGTCGTGGCGGTGCTCGTGCGGGCCGGCTGGAACTTTTTCTACGGCCACCTGTGGAGCGGGCGGCCCGTCGAGGGGCTCGCGTTTCTCGAGGAGGCGTTCGTCTGGGTGATCCTGTTCGGATTTTTCCTGCGGTGGCTCGTCTTCCTGCGGCTGCGGATGGGGCTCGACCGCGACATCGCGGCGCTCGTCTCGCGGCTGCCGGCGGCCGGGCTCGTCGATCCCCTGCTCGCCGACTTCGCCGACGCCGCCAAGAAAGCGGGCGGTTTCATCGACCGTGGCGACCGGCTTGCGCAGGAGTCTTCGGCGCTGGCCGCGCGGCTCGCAGAACCGGCCGCGGGGCTGGGGCGGCTTCGCGGTGGGCCCGCGTGATGAGGATGAGGATGCGGACGCGATCAGGGATGATTCCGAAGCTCGCCGTGCTCGTCGCGGCCGTGGGTGCGGCGCTCTCGGCGAACGCCGCGGAGCTCGACGAGGTGGTCGCACGGGGCGAGCTCGTCTGGGCCGCCGATCAGGAAGGGGGCGGTCCGCATGTCTTCCTCGACCCCAAGGATCCCGGCCGGCTGACGGGCTTCGAGGTGGAACTCGCCGGCCTCATCGCCGCGGAGCTCGGGGTGAGGCCGCGGTTTCAGCAGGGGCAATGGGATCGGCTGCCGCTGCTGCTCGGCCGCGCCGCCGACTGCGTGATCAACGGGATCGAACTGATTCCCGAACGGCGGCGCGACTACCACTGCTCGCGTCCGTACTTCGCCTATTCGCTGCAGCTGCTCGCCCGCCGCGACGGCCCGCTCGACTCGTTCGAAAAGCTCGCGGCGCACGGTCCCGGCGGCCGGTGGCGGGTGGGCGTGCTCACCGGCTCCGCGGCCGAGATCGTGATGCGATCGCGGTCCGACCTCGAGGTCGAGGTGATCGGCTACGACGGCACGATCGATTCACTCGAGCAGGTGCAAAGCGGCGTGCTCGACGCCGCCGTGATGGACGACTGCATCTTCAATTTTTACGCCGACCGCTTTGCCGGGCTGCGGATGGTGGGCCGGCCGTTCGGCGGCGGGCTCTACACGCTCCTCACCGCCAAAGACACGCCGCGGCTCTCCGCGGCGATCGACGAAGCTCTCGGCACGATCATCGCCGACGGCCGGCTCAAGGCGCTCTACGACCGCTGGGATCTGGCCGGACGCCAGCAGATTCTCGCACTCCGCGATGCGGCGGAGATCCCGATGGCGGGCCGCCGCAGCCTCGCGCAGCTCGCCCGCGAATCGCTGCCGCTCTTGCTCAAGGCCGCGGGGATGACGGTGCTCCTCTCCTGTGCGGCGTTTCCGCTGGCGATTCTGATCGGGCTCGGCGTGGCGATCGGGCGGCTCCACGGCCCCCTGTGGCTCAGGCCGCTCCTGGCTGGCTACGTGGAGGTGGTGCGCGGCACGCCGCTCATGCTCCAGCTCTACGCGATCTTCTTTCTGTTGCCGAAGATCGGCCTCGCGTTGCCCGCGCTCGTGGCCGCGGTGGCCGGCCTCGCGCTCAATTACTCCGCCTACGAGTCGGAGATCTACCGCGCGGGGCTCAAGGCCGTGCCGCTCGGGCAGTTCGAGGCGGCGCTCTCGCTCGGCATGACGAAGTGGCAGGCGCTGCGGCACGTGATCGTGCCGCAGGCGGTGCGGCTCGTGATGCCCCCGGTGACGAACGATTTCATCGCGCTCTTCAAGGACACGAGCGTCTGTTCGGTGATCACGGTGATCGAGCTGACGAAGCGCTACAGCGTGCTCGCGCTCTCGACGGGGCGGATCGTGGAACTTGCGATCGTGACGGCGCTCCTCTATCTGGCGATGAGCTGGCCGCTGTCGCTCGCCTCGAGGTGGTTCGAGGGAAGGCTGGAGAAGTCGCCATGATCACGATCGACGTGCTTTCGAAGGCGCGGGGCGAGGTGCCCGTGCTCTCCGCGGTGAGCCTGGCCGTTGCCGAAGGGGAGGTGATGGCGATCGTGGGGCCGTCGGGCGGCGGCAAGAGCACGCTTTTGCGGTGTCTCAACGGCCTCGAGACCTTCGACTCCGGCGCCGTTGCGATCGCGGGCCACGCGCTCGACCCGGGTGGGCATCCGCCGGGCCTGCTCGAACGGGTGCGTCGCGACGTGGGGATGGTGTTTCAGCAGTTCAACCTCTTTCCCAATATGTCGGTGCTCGAAAACGTGGCCACCGCGCCGCGGGTCGTTTCGCGGGTGCCGCTGGAGGTGGCGCGGGAGCGGGCGATGGCCCTGCTCGACCGCGTGGGGCTGGCATCGTTTGCGTCGGCCCGGCCGGCGACGCTCTCGGGCGGCCAGCAGCAGCGGGTGGCGATCGCGCGGGCGCTGGCGATGGAGCCGCGGGTGATGCTCTTCGACGAGCCGACGAGCGCCCTCGATCCGGCGATGTCGGCGGAGGTGCTCGACGTGATCGTCGATCTTGCCCGGGGCGGGCAGACGATGGTGGTCGTCACCCACGACCACGCCTTCGCGAAGCGGGCCGCGACCAAGGTGGTCGAACTTGTCGCCGGCCGCATCGCCCGCTGCGGCCCCCCTGCCACCGTGCTCCCGTAGGGTAGGCTTCAGCCTGCCTCTTGGCACAGAAAAGGCACAGAAAAGGTGTCAGGACTCTTTTCCGGCCGGCCATTTCCGGCATCGAAACCGTTTTGGCCGGAAAAGAGTCCTGACACCTTTTCTGTCCAAAAAACGACTCCGCCCGGGAGTTTCCTCCCGGGCGGAGCTCACTGACCGAAGTCGGGCAACGGTGTTTCTTCCGCTTCGACCTAATCACCACTTACTTGGCAGCCACCGTGCGGCTCACCGCCACGACCTTGCCCGGAACCTTGGCCGAAGCCGAGGCATCGGGGGTCGGGGCAGCCGGGGTCGCTTCGACCGGGGTCGAAGCCGCACCGCAAGCCGGCTCGCAGCAGCCGTTGCCGGCAGCGCCACAGGCGGGCTCGCAGCAGCCGTTGCCAGCACCACAATCCGGGTCGTTGCAGCAGCTATCGCAGCAGCTGGCACGACGACGGCTCAGGCAATCC
>JBIIOM010000120.1:0-7714 GCA_044336925.1 Pirellulales bacterium | reverse complement strand
TTCGTCTTCGACCAGAGCACCTTGCCCCCCTGCGTGGCGCCGGCGGGCAGCGTGAGATCGCCCTGACAGCCGCGGGCGATCGCGTAGGCCGGCGCCCGGCTCCCTGGGCTCGACGTGCCGAAGTAGACACCCTCGGCGTCGGCGACGACCGAGCAGGCGAACGACGTGTCGATGCCGCCGAACCGCCACCGCTCGGCGCCGGTGTCGACGCCGTACGCGATCACCATGCCCTGTCCGGCGGTGATCACTTCGGCGGCGCCCTCGTTGTTCCACGCGACGGGCGTCGCCCACGACGTGCCCTTCTCGCGCTTGGCCGTCCAAACATCCGCGCCCGTGGCGCCGTCGAGGCAGACGAGCGTGGCCCGGTCGTCGTTATAGAGCTGCACGAAGAGCCGCGGCCGGCCCTGCGAATCCTGGGCGAGCAGCGGAGAGGAGCCCGTCCCGAACTGGTTGGTGGTGGGCTGCGGCCCGAGTTCCCGCCGCCAGCGCTCGTTGCCATCGCGGTCGAGCGCGACGACCGTGCCCGTCGCGCCGAAGAAGGCGTGGACCCCGTCGGACGACGCGCAGGGAGTCTCGGTGGCGAACGTGTTGGACGTGTGCTTGCCGAATTTCGGCTTCACGTCGGCGACCGTCTTCGACCAGATGATCGTCCCGGCGGTCCGATCGAGGCAGACGACGCGAAACTCGATCGGCTCCGACGGCGCCGACCCCATGCCCCACGTGGAGAGCGACATCACGCCCCCCATCATGCCGCTCGGCCGGCCGCCGCTGGGCGCCACGGCTGTCGTCAGGAAGATCCGGTCGCCCGACACGACCGGCTGCGACCAGCCCGCTCCGGGCAACGCCGTCCGCCAGGCCACGTTTTTATTCGCATCCCATGCGAGCGGCACCTTCGCGTGGGGTGCCTGGCTCAGTGCCGCGCCGCCCCGAAACTGCGGCCAGTCTTCCGCGATCCCGGTGCCGCCGGCCAGCAACACGACGACCGCAGCCCATGCGAAGTTCTTCATCACCGCGCCTCCATGCCGTTTGCGACAAGGCTAACGGTAGCCCTGCGCGCGCGAAGCGACAAGCCGAAGTAGAACGCTTGTCTGCAGCCGCTTGCAAAGTAGACCGCTTGCTCCGCAAGCCGATCTGGATCCGCTTCGGGACAAAGCGGTCTACCGCGTCTGGATCCGCTTGCGGAGCAAGCGGTCTACCGCCGCGGGGAGAGAAACCTGATCGGCAGCGCCGTTTCGCCCGCTGTCGCCAAGTCGGCGAGCGCCTCCCCCATGACGCTCGCAAACTTGAACCCGTGGCCCGAAAACCCCGCCGCGATCGCCACGCGTTCGTTCGCCGGATGCAGCCCAGTGAGGAAGTGGTGATCGGGCGACATCGTGTAGAGGCAGACCGCGTGTTCCGTGCAGCGGCAGCCGAGCGCAGGCAGATGCGCGGCGAGGATCTGCTCCACCCGCTGCTTTTCGTCCGAGTCGATCTCGCGGTCCACCGCCAGCGGATCGGCGACGGGGTGGCCCCCTGTGTGCTCGGCCACCTTCACGCCGCGACCGTCGATCTGCGGAAAGCCATAGAAGAAGCCCGTGGGCGCATCGAAGGCGAAGCAGGGGAGGGCCCCGGCGGAGAAGGCGGCCTGCGCGGCGGGCGATGCCGCATACCAGAAGAGCGACTTCCGCAGGACGGTCAGCGGCACCGCGGGCAGTTGCAACAGCCCGGCGGCCCAGGGGCCGGGCGCGAGCACGAGGCGGTCGGCCCGATACGTTCCCTTGTTCGTCTCGACCGCGATGCCGCTCCCTTCATTTCGCCAGCCGTGGACCGCGACGCCATGCTCGAGCGTCGCGCCCGCCTGCCGCGCCGCTTCGGCATGCGCTCGCACGCAGGCCTCGACGAACAGATAGCCGCCATGCGGTTCGTGGACGACGTGCCATTCTTCCGGCAGCGCGAAGACGGGCCAGCGGCCGCGGGCTTCGCAGGCCGTCATGCGATCCACCGTGAGCTGATGCCGTTGCGCCGACATGAGGGCGCCGACGATCACGCTGCCCTCCGGCGGCCCGGCCATCACGAGGCCCGACTCGACGAGCAACCGCCTGCCGACACGCTCTTCAAGCTCGCGCCAGAGCTCGTAGGCCCGCAGGAGGAGCGGCACGTAGTCGGGATGCTCGAAATAGGCCTGGCGGATGAGCCGCGTCTGGCCGTGAGAGCTGCCGCGGTCGTGCGCGATCGGAAACCGGTCGAGGCCGAGCACCCTCCGGCCGCGGGCGGCGAGGTGATAGGCGGCCGCGCTGCCGATGCCCCCCGTGCCCACGACGATCACGTCGAACGATTGCATGCAGCGCCCGATGGGTTCGCGAAAGCGGCCAGCATACCCGAGCGCGCTGAGGTAGACCGCCAAAGTAGACCGCTTGCTCCGCAAGCGGATCCAGTGCCGCTTCGGGACGAAGCGGTCTACCGAGTAGGATGTTTCCTCCCGCTCGCCCACACTCCGCATGACCGCCCGAACCGTGCTCCCCGACTTCTTCGCCACGCTACCGGTCGCCGACGTGCTCGAGGAAGTCGTGGCGGCATCGCGAACAGGCGCGGTCGTCGTCACGGCGCCCCCCGGCTCGGGCAAAACGATGCTCGTGCCGGCCGCGATCCTCGACGACCTGCCGGCCCCGCAGAAGGTCGTTCTCCTCCAGCCGCGGAGGCTCGCGGCCCGCGCCGTCGCCCACCAGATCGCGCGGCTCCGCGGCACGCCGCTCGGCGGCGAGGTGGGCTATCAGGTGCGGTTCGATGCGAAGGTGAGCCGCGACACCCGGCTCGTCGTCGAGACGACCGGCATCATGCTGCGGCGGCTGCTCGACGACGTGGCCGTCGAGGGGATCTCCGCGGTGGTGCTCGACGAATTCCACGAGCGGTCGATCGAGATGGATCTCGTGCTTGGCCTGCTTACCCGGGTGCGGGAGACAGTGCGGCCCGACCTGCGGATCATCGTGATGAGCGCCACACTCGCGGCCGAGCCCGTGGCCCGATTGCTCGGCCATTGCCCGATCGTGTCGGCAGACGGCCGGCTCTTTCCCGTGGAGGTGCGCTACGGCAAACGCGGTGAGCGGCGGGATCTCGTCGACCTCGTCGCGGCGGCCGTGCCGGAAGCGCTCAAGCACACCGACGGCCACGTGCTCGTCTTCCTGCCGGGTGTGGGGGAGATCAGACGGTGCGAGCAGGCGCTCGCCCCGCTCGCCGACCGGGAAGGGCACGCCCTGCTCACGCTCTTCGGCGACCTGCCGCCGGAGGAGCAGGATCGCGTGCTCACCGACATGGGCCGTCGCAAGATCATCCTCTCGACGAACGTGGCCGAGACATCGCTCACGATTCCGGGCGTGACGGCCGTCATCGACTCGGGCCTCGCGCGACAGATGCGGGTCGCGGCCGCCACGGGTCTGCCGCGGCTCGAGCTGATCCCGATCTCGCAGGCGTCGGCCGATCAGCGGGCGGGCCGCGCGGGCCGCACTGCCGCAGGCGTCTGCTGGCGGCTCTGGGACGAGGCAGCGCATCACCACCGGCCCGCGGCCGAGACCCCCGAAGCGATGCGCGGCGACATGGCCGGACCGCTCTTGCAGCTCCTCGCGAGCGGCGAACAGGAGAGTTTTCCCTGGCTCGACCCGCCGCCTGCCGACGCGCTCGCCAATGCGCAGCGGCTGCTCGCGCAGCTTGGCGCGACCGAACCGCTTGGCGCGAACGAGGGAGCGGGGCCGGGACTCGACCGCCTCACGCCGCTCGGCCGCGAACTCGTGCGGCTGCCGGCACACCCGCGGCTGGCCAGGCTGCTGCTCGCCGGCGCGCGGCACGGCGTGCTCCGCGAGACCTCGATCGCCGCCGCGCTCCTTTCGGAGCGGGATCCCTTTCGTCCCGCCGCCCACGCCCGCCGCGGCCCGCGGGATCGCATGACCGTGCGCACACGGAGCGACGTGGTCGATCGCGTGGCCGCGCTCCAGGCCTTTCACGCGGGCCTTGCGCTCGACGATGCGGAGCTCGAACTGCACCACGGCGGGGCGGCCAACGTGCTTCGCACCGCTGAGCAGCTTTACCGGCTCGTGGAGGCGCCGCTCGCCGCGCGGGCCGCCGATCCGGCCGAGGCGCTCATGCGATCGCTCCTCGAGGCGTTTCCGGACCGGCTCTCACGGCTGCGGGCGGGCACGACCGACCGGGCCACGATGGTGGGCGGCCGCGGCGTGCGTCTCGACGGCGGTTCAAGGGTGCGGCAGGAACCCTTCCTTCTGGCGATCGATCTCGACGACGCGGGCGGCGAGGCCAGCGTGCGGCAGGCGTCGGCCGTGGAGCGATCGTGGCTCGAGCAGGAGCCGCTCGCCTCCACCAACCTGCGGCAGGTGGACGAACTCATGTTTCATCCGTCGCGGCGGCAGGTGGAGGCCCGCCGCTGCACGATGTGGAACGACCTCGTGCTCGACGAGACGCCGATCGCGATCACCGACGATCGCGCCGCAGCGGAGGTGCTCGCCCGCGAGGCCGCCGCGCAACTCGATCGCGTGATCCCGCCCGCCGACTCCCCGGCAGGCGGCTTCATGGCCCGCATCCGCTGGCTCGCCACCGCCGCGCCCGATCTCGCACTGCCGGTCTTCGACGATGCGGCGCTCGTGGCGTTGCTCCCCGACATCTCCACGGGGCTCCGCGCGCTCGAGGAGATCCGCGCGGCCGACTGGCTCCCGTGGCTCCACGCCGCGGTGGGCTACGACCGGCTGGCGGAGATCGACAGGCTCGCGCCGGCCGACTACGAACTGCCAAACGGCAAGCGGCATCGAATCGCTTACGAGCCGGGGCAGCCGCCCACGCTCGCGGTGCGGATTCAGGAGGTCTTTGGCATGGCTGAGACGCCCCGGATCGCGGGCGGCCGCGTGCCGGTGCTGCTCCACCTCCTCGGGCCGAACCACCGCCCGCAGCAGGTGACGGCCGATCTCGCGAGCTTCTGGAAGAACACCTATCCGACGGTGAAGAAGGAGCTCCGCCGCCGCTACCCGAAGCACTCCTGGCCCGACGACCCGCTGGCCGTGAAGGCCACGCGCTCGGGCCTCAAACGCGACGAGTAGGCGGCCGGTAGACCGCTTGCAAAGTAGACCGCTTGCTCCGCAAGCGGCTCCCCTCGGAGATCCGCTTCGGGACGAAGCGGTCTACTGCCGGCGGATGCCGGCCAAGCGAAAATCGGCAGGATGCCGATGTTTCGCGTGAAGCAAGATCCGCTTCGGGACGAAGCGGTCTACGTGCGAAGCGGTCTACTTCGGCGTGACGTTTATGCCGCCCGTGCCCGGAAATCCACGCGCACCGCTCGTGGCGGCTATTTCTCCTGCGCCATACCCGGTGAAATCCAATCCAGCCGCCGCCCCTCGGCTGCCGATCCTCGACGTCGCCAGAAAAAACCGTCGCGGCCCACCGGCCTCGCGGATTGCTATCCCATCCCCAGTTTGTCACTCTCTGTCAGGAGCTTTTCTTATGATCCGGTTTGCTTTCGTGGTGGCTATCGTGTCGAGCATGTTCCTCGTGGGCACCGCGAGTGCCGCCCAAAACCGTGAGGCCCGTCAGGCGGCTCAGGCCAACCGCCAGGGTCCGGTGAAGAAGCTGATCGAACTCGAGAAGCGGAAGAACGAGTGGCTGCGGCAGCAATTCAGCCGGTAAGCGAAGACCCCCGGCATTGGCTCGCCGGCCTGCGTGATGCTGTCGCCTCTGCGCGACGCGCCGCAGGCCCGGCGGGCCGGTCAGGGACCAGTCCCTCCCAGGAATCGGCCGAGCGGACGATCCTCTCGGCCCACCTGGTGACGTGGCTCGAGAACGAGCTGCCCACGCTGCTGGCCGATCGCAGCGCCGACGACGATCCGGCGATCGTGATCACGACGTCGCCCGTCGGCCTCGCCGTCGTTGAGGAAACGCTCCTCCGCGACGAGCCGCTCATGCGGAGCCTCCGTGATCGCGTCGCCGCGGTGACGGAGCGCGAGTATCGCTCGTGGACGAAGGATCATCCCGACCCCGATCACCGGCTCCACGTCAATCACTGGAGCTGGATCAAGACGCAGGTGCCGGAGGCTCGGCGGCACGAATTCGCCGCCTATCCGCTCGCGCCCGGCGAGACGCGCTGGCTCCATCGCACCGGCACGACCGGCTGCGGCCGCGAACGGAGGTTCTGCCATCTGTGGAAGTGGAACGGCGCGACCGTTGCGCTTTTGAAGCCTTTCTTCCCAGAAGCCGTCCGCCGGCTGTAGCCCGCCGTGTAGACCGCTTCGTCCCGAAGCGAATCCCGATCCGCTTGCGGAGCAAGCGGTCTACTTTGCAAGCGGGCTACGTTTGACGGAGGCGAGGGGGTCGGCGGAAGCGTGACGAGCGTTTGGACCGAGTCCGCGAGGGCCACCGCGAGAAACCTTCTGCCGCCGCCGAGCCGGTGCGACGCCAATTTGGATCCGCTTGCGGAGCAGGCGGTCTACTTGGACGGAGGCGAGGCGGTCGGCGGAAGCGTGACGAGCGTTTGGACCGAGTCCGCGAGGGACACCGCGAGGAGCCTTCTGCCGCCGCCGAGCCGGTGCGACGCCACTTGGGATCCGCTTGCGGAGCAAGCGGTCTACTTTGGCGTCGCGTTGCCGTTTCACGAGGATTCCGCTATTTTTCGCGGAATTCAATCGGCCTCGAGGCGCTCCATGAAGCCCCGCATCCTGCTCACGACGACCTCGTTCCAAGACACCCCCGGCCCGCACCACGAGAAGCTCGCCGCCACCGGCTGGGAGATCGTCACGGCCCGCGGCCCGCTCTCCGAGGCCGACACGCTCGCCCTGGTCGGCGAGATCGACGGCTACATCTGCGGCGATGACGCGATCACCCGCGCGGTGCTCGAGAAGGCCCGGCCACGGCTGAAGGTCTTGAGCAAGTACGGCATCGGCGTCGACAAGATCGACGTCAAGAGTTGCACCGAGTTTGGCATCCCGCTGCTCTTCACGCCCGGTGTGAACCACACGACGGTCGCCGAGCACACGTTCCTGCTGCTGTTGGCCATCGAGAAAAACCTCCTCTTCCACTGCGACTCCACGCGGGCGGGCGGCTGGAAGCGGACGACGGGCCACGAACTGCTCCAGAAGACGATCGGCATCGTCGGCATGGGGCGGATCGGCAAGGAGGTGGCGATCCGCGCAAAGGCCTTCGGCATGAAGCCGATCGGCTACGACGTCTACTGGGACGAGGCCTTCGCCAAGGAGCACGGCATCCCGCGGGCCGCCACGCTCGACGAGCTGTTCGCCCAGTCCGACTACATCTCGCTCCACACGAACCTCACGCCGGAGACCCGCGATCTCGTTTGCGCCGCATCGATCGCGAAGATGAAGCCGGGCGTGATCATCTTGAATTGCGCCCGCGGTGAGATCGTCAACACGTCCGACATCGCCGCGGCGCTCGCCTCCGGCCGCGTGGCCGGCTACGGCACCGACGTGCTCGACGAAGAGCCGCCGCGAGCCGACCATCCGCTCACAAAACTGCCCAACTGCGTCGTCACGCCCCATATCGGCTCGCGCACGAGCGAGAGCGTGCAGCGGCAGGCGCTCGCCGCGGTGACGAACCTGATCAACGCGATGCACGGCGAGAAGCCGCTGGCGCAGGTGAACCCCGAGGTTGAAATCAAGAAAGTGATTTGACGCCCCCTGATGCTGAACGCCGGAATCGGCGGAAGCTCGACGAGCGTTAGGCCGCCGCGGCC
>JBIIOM010000119.1:0-7800 GCA_044336925.1 Pirellulales bacterium | reverse complement strand
CGCGAAGCGACCGACTTCTGCCGATCCCTTCGCCGGCGCACCATCCAAACGGGACTGGATCCCGGGGTATACTCTGTAAAATGCCCCCCGCGTCATCCACCGTCGTCGCCGCCACGGCCGCCGAACGCCGCCGGCAGTCATTGATGATGCGGGCCTGCCGGCTCGAGCCGGTGGAGCGGACGCCCGTCTGGCTGATGCGGCAGGCCGGCCGCTACCTGCCCGAGTATCGCAGCGTGCGGGAGAAGCTGGGCTTCCTCGATCTCTGCAAGAACCCGCGGCTCTCGGCCGAGGTGATGATCGCCACCGTCAACCGGCTCGGCGTCGATGCCGCGATCATCTTCAGCGACCTGCTGCCGATCCTCGAGCCGATGGGGATGGACCTCGAGTTTGCCGCCGGCGAAGGGCCCGTGATCCACAACCCGATCCGCGAGGCGGCCGAGGTGGCGAGGCTCAAGGAGCTCGACGACCTCGACCCATTGTCGTTCGTGATGGACGTCGTGCAGGCCACCCGCGCCGGCCTCGACGACTCGATCCCCGTGATCGGTTTCGCCGGCGCGCCCTTCACGCTCGCCAGTTACTGCGTGGAAGGGGGCGGCAGCCGAGCCTGGCTCCACACGAAGACGCTCATGTATCGCCACGAATCCGCGTGGCACGATCTCATGGGCCGGCTCGCCCGCGCCATCAGCCGCTATCTCGTCGCCCAGATCGACGCTGGCGCCCAGATCGTGCAGCTCTTCGACAGCTGGGTGGGCTGCCTGTCGCCGGCCGACTATCGCCGCTATGTCTTGCCGCACAGCCGCGCGGCGCTCGCCGAGGCCGCGAAGCGGGCCCCCGCGATCCACTTCGCCACCGGCAATCCGGCGCTCTTGCCGCTGTTGCGCGAGGCGGGCGGCTCCGTCATCGGCATCGACTGGCGGATCGACCTCGACGAGGCCTGGAAGATCGTCGGCCACGATCGCGCCGTGCAGGGCAACCTCGATCCGGCGGTGCTTCTCTCCGACCGCGACACCGTCCGCCGCCGCACGCGGGAGGTCCTCGCCCAAGCCGGTGGCCGGCCCGGCCACATCTTCAACCTGGGGCATGGCGTCTTGCCGCAGACGCCCGTCGAGAATGTTCTCGAACTGATCGCCACCGTGAAAGGTGCCTGACGCGGCGAGCCCCTCGCCAACGCGGCACCCGGCGGGGTATGCTCGCGTGTTGCGCGCCGGGCGAGCATTCCTGCCGTTTCGTCGCGCGCAACCCCGAATCACCACTGGGCGCCTGCAGCATGACGAGTCTCGAAAAGCGACTGTTTCACCTCTTCGGCAAGGCCGACATCGCCAAGGCCAGATCGCTCGGCCCCGTGCGGATCTCGTGCCCGCGGGTGGGGCAGGTGCGGGCGACCGTCGCCGATGAGTCGGGGGAAGCGCAGGATGTGTTGCTCGAACTCTCGGCCGGCCGCCGCGGCGGCATGACGCTCGAAACGACGAGCACGTCGGAGAAGGGGCGGCACGGCAAGCCGTGCGCGGCGCTGGCCGCCGTCCTGCTCGAGGTCGATCGCCGCGGCATCTTCTCGAGCATCCACGATCACACGCCCGTCGCGCTCGAGGTGGTTCCAGCCGACGACGTCGTCGATGAAGACGAGGCCTTCGAGCCCGAGGAGGAGCCGGTCGACGAGATCGTGCCGCCGACGAACGCCTCCGACGCGTCGGCGGGATCGGCAGCGGGCACGGCGGCCGCCGTCGCCCGTCCCGTCGCGAAGCCAGGTGCCCGCCAGCCTGCCTGGGCGACCGATCTCGAGGAACGGCGCCGGCTGGTCGAACCGGCGATGCGGGCCGCGGGGCTCGCGATCGCCGACGCCCGACGGTCGGCGGGCGCGCTCGTCTTCCTGCTCGACATCGGCGCGTCGAGCGACAGCCACGCCGCCGTGTTGATTCCGAGCCGGATGCAGCTCGACGTGGCCGGCAATGCCTCCGGCCGACCGCGGCCGATCGTGATCGGGCCGGGGCAGGACGTCGAATATGAATCGCTCGACGCGCAGGAGCGTTCGATCCTCGCGCAGCTCGTCGGCACCGCCGCCGTCGGCGAAGTTGGCTCGCCTGAATCGCTCGAGCGCCGTTCGATCGCCCGGATCGCCGTGAGCCCGCAGGCCGCGCCTGCCCAACTTGCGCTCCTCTGCGAGACGGGCCGGCTCGTGATCCAGCCCGAGCCGCGGCGCGCCCCCGAGACCGTCATCCCGATGACCTGGGACAGCGGCCGGCCGTGGGAGTTTGCGCTCGTGCTCGAGCCGGAAGACGTGGTGAGCTACAAGGCCGAGAACGTGGCCGATTTCGCGGATGGGGAGCCCAAGCTGCCGCGGCCCGGCAAGGCCACGCTGCGCGGCATGCTCGTGCGCGGCAGCCAGCGGAAGGATCTCAAGGAGCCGCGGGCGATCCTCCGATCGGGCCTCGTGATTTTTTCCGACCGTATCTCGCGGCTGGCCATCGGTGAATCGGGCGGCTGGAGCACCGCGACCGGCTGGATGGAGCAATTCGAGCGCCGCGGACCGATCGAGTTGGCGGGATCGCAGACCGACGGGCTCATCGAACGGCTCGCCGGCCTCGCCGAAGTGCCGCGGCTCGAACTGCCGGCCTGGACGGGCTGGCGGATCGAGTCGGGGGTGCCGCGGCCGAAGCTCGTGCTCGACGATTCGCCCGCCGTCACCACCGACGAGGAGCCGGTCGACACGGCCCCGCGCCGTGGCCGGCGCCGCGCGGCGCCGCGGGTGCAGCTCGCCGGCCGCATCTGGTTTGACTACGGCGGCATGCAGATCGCCGCCGACAACCCGGCCGGCGGTGCCGCCGACACCGCGCGGCGGATCTTCGTGCGCCGCGACCGCGCCGCCGAACGGGAAGCGCTCGGAATGCTCCCGCGGTATGGCGCCGTCGCGCCCCGCCGGAGCGACGATGACGAGATCATCACGCATCACGTGGAGATTCCGCGGGCGCGGCTCGATGCCTCCGTGCCGGCGCTGGCGGCCGCCGGTTGGGCCGTCGAAGTGGCGGGCCGCCGCTATCGCCCCGCCGGAAGCGTGGCCTGGAACGTGACCAGCGGCATCGATTGGTTCGAGCTCTCGGGCACGATCGATTTTGGCGGTGTGACGGCGGAGATGCCGGCCCTGCTCGAGGCGCTCGCCCGCGGCGAACGGTCGGTCGAATTGTCGGATGGCTCCGTGGGCATCCTGCCCGAGGGCTTCGCAGAACAGTTCGAGCCGATGGCGGCGCTCGCCACGAAGCACGACGGGCGGCTGCGGTATGGCCGCATCCAGGTGGCGCTGCTCGACGCGCTGCTCGCGGGGCAGCCGCGGTCGCAGGTGGACGAGGCCTTCGAGAAGATCCGCGAAGAGCTTTCCCGCGGCGAGCGGCCGGAAGCGGAGGACGAGCCGGAGGGATTCCACGGCACGCTCCGCCACTACCAGCGCGAGGGGCTCGGCTGGCTCTCGTTTCTCGAGCGGATGGGGCTGGGCGGCTGCCTCGCCGACGACATGGGCCTCGGCAAGACGATCCAGGTGCTCGGCATGCTCGTCCGCCGGCAGGCCACGATCCGCGAAGGCGGCATCAGCCATCGGCCGACGCTGGTGATCGTGCCGAAGAGCCTCGTCTTCAACTGGATCGAGGAGGCGCGGAAGTTCGCGCCGGCATTGCGGGTGCTCAACCACACCGGCAATGCGCGGCTCGAGGAAACGGGGTCGCTCGCCGACTGGGACATCGTCCTCACCACCTACGGCACGCTGCGGCGCGACATCGTCCGCCACCGCGAGACGGAGTTCGACTACGTGGTGCTCGACGAGGCGCAGTCGATCAAGAATGCCGGCAGCCAGGCGGCGAAGGCCTGTCGCCTGCTGAAAGCCCGCCACCGGCTGGCCCTCACCGGCACGCCCGTGGAAAACCACATCGGCGAGCTTTGGAGCATCTTCGAATTTCTCAATCCCGGGCAGCTCGGCAGCGCCTCCCGGCTGAGGCAGTTTCTCGCCGGCGGGCATGGCCGCGGCGCGGCGGAAGTGGTCGCCCGGGCCGTGCGCCCCTTCCTGCTGCGCCGCACGAAGACGCAGGTGCTCTCCGATCTGCCGGAGAAGACCGAGCAGACGATCTTTTGCGAGCTCGGCGAGGCGCAGCGCAAGGCCTACGACGATCTGCGCGAGCACTACCGGCTCGAACTCTCGGGCCGCATCGGCCGGGTGGGGATGGGCAAGTCGCGGATCGCCGTCCTCGAGGCGCTGCTGCGGCTGCGACAGACCGCCTGCCACCCGGGGCTCGTCGATCCCAAACTCATCGACGATCCGGGCGCGAAGCTCGAGACGCTGCTCGAACAGCTCGACGAAGTGCTCGCCGAAGGGCACAAGGTGCTCGTGTTCAGCCAGTTCACGAGTTTCTTGGCGATCCTCCGGCGGCAGCTCGATGCGAGGTCTATTCCCTATGAATACCTCGACGGCAAGACGACCGACCGACAGGCCCGCGTGGCCCACTTCCAGGAAGATCCCGAGTGCCGCCTCTTCCTCGTGAGCCTGAAGGCGGGCGGGCAGGGTCTCAACCTCACCGCCGCCGACTACATCTACATCCTCGACCCCTGGTGGAATCCGGCCGTCGAGGCACAGGCCGTGGACCGGGCTCACCGCATCGGCCAGACCCGGCGCGTCTTTGCCTACCGGCTCATCGCCCGCGACACCGTCGAGGAGAAGATCCTGGCGCTTCAGGATCGCAAGCGCGAGCTCGCCGAATCGATCGTGCGGGCCGACGAGAGCCTGATCACGAGCCTCACCGCCGACGACGTCGAAATGCTGCTCTCCTGACTCACGAAAAACTAACGCTTCCGCCGGGGCCGCAGCACTCCCTACACTGCGGAGGATACGGAAGCCCGCAGCGCAACAAGGTCGCTTCGCGATCCATCCCGACACGCCTCGCTCGCGGCTCTGTCAAACAACCATCCACCGGGTGTTTCGTGAACGCACTTTCGCGATCGAAGCCAACCAGCGAGCAGTCCTCCGGGCACCAGGTGCTCGTCGTCGATGACGAGGAGGATCTGCTCGAGCTCGTGCGCTACAACCTCACTCGCGAAGGCTACCGCGTGAGCTGCGTGGCCACGGGCGAGGAGGCGCTCAAGGCCGCCCGCAGGCAGCCCCCCGATTTGATCGTGCTCGATCTCATGCTGCCGGCCGTCGATGGCCTCGAGGTCTGCCGGCGGCTGAAGGGTGACTCGAAGACCCGCGATATCCCGATCATCATGCTCACCGCCAAGAGCGAGGAGAGCGACATGGTGCTCGGCCTCGAGCGCGGCGCCGACGACTACATCGCCAAGCCCTTCAGCCCGCGGGTGCTCTCGGCCCGCGTGAAGGCGCTGTTGCGCCGCAAGGAGGCGCAGCGGCAGGCCGAGCTCGAGACCACGATCGACGTCCGCGAGCTCTCGATCCACCCCGGCCGCCACGAGGTGACGCTCGCCGGCAAGCCGCTCGAGCTGACCTACACGGAGTTTGCGCTCCTGCAATTTCTCGCGAAACGGCCCGGTTGGGCCTATACGCGGACGCAGATCGTCGACGCCGTGAAGGGGGAGGATTATCCTGTCACGGAACGCTCGGTGGACGTGCAGGTCGCCGGCCTCCGCAAGAAACTGGGCGACTTCGGTTCTTACATCGAAACCGTTCGGGGCGTGGGCTATCGGTTCCGGGCGTGACCCAACCCGAACCACGGTCCCACGCATGCCCCGCCCCCGTTTCTTCAGGTATCTCTTCGTCGGCTGGGGCGCCCTGCTCGTGGCGGTGGTCGCGGCCTGCTTCTTCCTCGCGTCGCTCGAACTGGCGCGGCTCGCCGACGAGGCGCAGTTGCGCCGGATGACCGACGCTGCCGCGGGACTGGCCACCTGGCTGCCCGCCGACCCCGCCGCCGTGGAGGCCGATTCGTTCGCGGCCGCGACAGCGGAGATTTCGCGGACGGCCGGCGTGTCGATGGATCTGCTCTCCTCCGACGGCCGCGTGCTCTTCACGGGCGAGTCCGCGGCGGGCAGGGGCCCGAGCGGCGCCGATCGTGGCTGGCCTGCCGGCATGCCCGCGCTCCTCGCGGAGGCGGGCCAAGGCCGCGTGGCCCACGCAAGCCGCTATGACGCCGCGACCGACAAACGTCTCCTGGCCGCCGCGGTGCCGGTCGGTCCGGCAGGCAGCCCCACGGCGATCATCCGCGTCGCCGCCGACACGGCTGCGGCCGACCGGGAGCTCGCGCTCGCGCAGCGGCGATTGCTTGCCGGCTCGTTGCCGGCGGCGCTTGTGGCACTGGCGGCGGCCTACGCGCTGGCGCGCCGGGCCGCGCGGCCTGTCCGCGAGCTTTCCCAGGCCGCGGCGCGGGTGGCCGGCGGAGAATTCGAGGCGCGGCTCCCGGTGCCGGAGGCGGCCGAGCTTTCCGATCTGGCGGACGCGATCGAGGCGATCCGCGACCAGCTCGTGGAACGCGGGCTCACGATCGGCCGGCAAGGCACGCAGCAGCAGGCGGTGCTCGGCAGCATGATCGAGGGCGTGCTCGCGATCGACGCGCGGCAGCGGATCGTGAGCATCAATCAAGGCGCGGCCGATCTGCTCGGCCTCGACGTGGACAGCGTGCTCCTCAAGCCGCTGCAGGAAGTGGTGCGCAACCCCGACCTGCGGCGGTTCGCCCTGCTGGCCATTGACTGTCGCGAGCCGGTGGAGGACGACATCATCCTGCGCGGCGCCCGCGACCGCACGATCCGCGTGCGTGGCACGGCGCTCCGCGACGTCTCCGGCGAAGGGGGCGCGGTGATCGTGCTCAATGACGTCACCGATTTGCAGCGGCTGGAAAACGTCCGCCGGGATTTCGTGGCCAACGTGTCGCACGAGCTCAAGACGCCGATCGCGTCGATCAAGGGCTTCGTGGAGACGCTCCTGGACGGCGCCGCCGAAGACCCGACCGACAGCCGTCGCTTTCTCGAGATCATCGCGCGGCAGGCCGATCGGCTCGAATCGATCATCGAGGATTTGCTCGCTCTCTCGCGGATCGAGCAGACGGAGGGGGCGGGCAACCTGCCGGTGGAGCGGGTGCCCCTGGCCGCGGTGCTCGCCGAGGCCGTCGCCGACTGCCGGCCGCGGGCCGCCGACCGCGAGGTGCACCTCGAGAGCGAGTGCGACGACGAGCTCGTGGCCGACGTCAACGCGGCGCTGGTCGAGCAGGCGGTGATCAATCTCGTCGACAACGCGATCAAGTCGAGCGAGCCGGGCCGGGCGGTGCGGATCTCCGCGACGGCCGACGCCGCGGTGCCGGGGGGCGTGACGATCGCCGTGCAAGATCAGGGCTGCGGCATCGCCGCCGACCACCTGCCGCGGCTCTTCGAGCGTTTTTACCGGGTCGACCAGGCCCGCAGCCGCAAGGCGGGCGGCACGGGGCTCGGCCTCTCGATCGTGAAGCACATCGTGCAGGCCCACGGCGGCACGGTGGCGGTGGCAAGCGAGCCCGGCGTGGGCAGCACGTTCACGATCCGGCTCCCCGCCACCGTGACTCGGAAACCCTGAAAGCCGAACAGCTAGAGCGCATGTCATTTCGGTGTAGCACCGGCTCGGGGGCGGCAAAAGTCGCGTCGCAAGGGCGAGGATACGCCCAACGCTCCGCGAGCGTTTGCCGACCCCCTCGCCTGCCACTACGGTGCTTTGAAAACTGCTCTAAGCCACGGAAGCCCGACGCGCGAGCGAGGAGAGTTCGGGCTTGTCTCGTGGGTCGGGTGGGAGCTTCGTTGGTAGGAGTGGAGGGCGGATGGACCTTGCTTGCGCTGCGGGCTTTCGTGCGCTTT
>JBIIOM010000118.1:0-7905 GCA_044336925.1 Pirellulales bacterium | reverse complement strand
CGCCCGGCCGCGAGTGGCCGTAGTCGAGGTACAGGCTCGCATCGCGCTGACGCGCCCGGCGGTGGGCGTCGAAATAGGCCTTGCCCGGCCACGGGCCTTCCGAAAGGAAGACGCCGTTGTATTCGAGCAGCGAGCCCTTGCGGAAATGCAGCTGCGAGATCGAGCGGTTGTAGTCGACGACCGCCCGGTAATACGAGCTCTCCGCCTCCGCCCGGCGGCGCTGGGCATCGAGGAGCTGATCGAGCGTGACGGTGCCGGCATCGTAGGCCGCCTGCACCGCATCGACCTGCTTTTCGGCCGCCACGCGGCGATTGAAGTTGGTCTGCGACAGCGCGAAATTCGTGTCCACGTTTCGCACCGCCTCGACGAGCGCGTGCGAGGCTTCGAGCTCCTCGTCCTGGAGGCGGGCCCGCTCGCGGGCGAGGCTCAGCTGGAAGTGCCGCACGGTCGAAAGCTCGCGCCGGAAGCCGATCGGCATCTGAAACTGCGCCCCGGCCTGCCATTCCTGAAACTTGCCGCTGAACATCGTCGAGTAGGCGTCGGTGCCGCGCAGCGGATCGAGGTTGTCGGCGTTGTAGGGGTTGTAGCTCTGGTTGAGCAGGTCCTGGCCCATGCCGAGGAACCGCCAGCGGCCGATGAGGTCGAGCCGCGGCAGGAGCAGGTTCTTCGCGGCCGTGAGCTCGAGCTCACGCTGCTTGATCACCCACTTCTGCTTCCGCAATTCCGCCGACCGCGAGAGCGCCTCGACGAGCGACTGCTGCCAGTCGAAGGCGATCCGGGCCGTGGTCGGCTCGTCGGCCGGCCGGATGAGCCGGCCGTCGCTGGCCGTGATGCCCATCATGTAGCGGAGCCGGTTTTCGCAGCGGTAGACGTCGGTGAGCGCCTGCTCCACCTCGCTGCGGAAGAAGAAGTATTGCTCGCGGGCCTGGGCCTCCTTGTCGGCCTCGCCGCCGCGCGACTGCTCCACGTAGAGGGCGTGCACCTTCCGCCAGGCCTCGAGCGCGCTATCGCGGCCGGCCTTGCGGGCCTCGAGGTTGCGGTAGGCGAAATAGAGTTCCCAGTACGACTGCTCGGTGTCGCTCACGAGGTTGCGCACGCCGGCCTCGAACTCGGCCAGCGAGATGTCGGCGTTGACGCGGGCCAGGAGCACGCCGCGGAACGCCGGCCGGCCGTAGATGTTTTCGAAGGCGTCGGGGCCGGCGATCCGGTTGTAGGTCACGCCGGCGCCCTGGAGCAGCGGCTGGTTGAAGCTGAAGTCGTAGTTGGTGACCCAGGTCGACGGCACCTCGCGGATCGGCGAGTTGTTGTTGTCGTAGACGGTCTGATTCGAGAAGCCGAACGTGGCACCGGTGGCCGTGCGTTTGTTGACGCCGGTCGTCCAGTTGCCCGTGTCGCCGAGGAGGTGCTGCGGGAAGATCGTCCCGCCGCGGGCGTCGAAGTTCTGGGCGCGGTTGAGCCGGTCCCAGGTGAGCGAGCTCGTCAGCTGCGCGTCGAAGAGCGCCAGGGCGCTTTCGACGCCGCGGAACGGGTCGGTCTCGGTGATCGCCGGGTCGTAGATGCTCGGTGTCTGCGTGGGCGCGGTGAGCAGCGAAACGGCGGGCTCGCCGGTCTGCGGACGCGGGCCGCCGAAGCTCGCGAACCGGCCGCCGAGGTTGCGGAGCACCTTGCCGTTCTCGAGCGCCGTGCGGACGGCCTCCTCGAGCGAGAGCTCCCAGATCTGATCGAACTTGGCGTTCGTCAGCGTGAGCGGCTCGGTGGTGCCGGCCGCCTCGTCGAGCGGCTGCTGATCGGTGTCCGGGTATTCGAGCTTCTGGATCGCACCGACGTAGTGCGAGAGGTCGCCGTCCTCGAAAAAGTAAAACGGCTGCCGCGGCGCACACCCGCCCGCGAGCATCGAGATGCTCGTCAGGATCACCCAAATGGTGCGGGCGGTGCGGTGCACGGGGGGCTCTGCAAACGGTGAAAAAACAGGTTGTGTTCAAAATGCCGCCGCTGCGCCCGAGGGGAACGGCCCGCGGAAAAGCGGCCCTTCCCGGTGTGGTGCCCCCCGACTCCACACCCGCATCGCGTGCATCCAGGCGCAGCGACAGCACGAGAGGTATCGGCCCCACC
The DNA here is from genome assembly GCA_044336925.1 of Pirellulales bacterium. Taxonomy (GTDB): domain Bacteria; phylum Planctomycetota; class Planctomycetia; order Pirellulales; family UBA1268; genus RGVT01. The sequence continues at coordinate 5,793 of JBIIOM010000118.1, read as the reverse complement.
ACCCGCAAACTTGGGGGAATCGTCAAAGTCGACCCACCCAGCCAACACGCTAGGGGGTCTGCGCAGGCCAGCGGGAAGAGCGGGCTTGGCGAGCCGCGCCGGACTCGTGCCAGACGAACCGGGCGACCGCTCCGGGCTCCGCTGCCACGGCCCGCAGGCCTTCCTCCGGCCCGAGCACGCTCGCGGCCGTGGCCAGGGCATCGGCCGTCGTGCAGTCATTCGCGATCACCGTGACGGCCGTCGGCCCCACGACCCCGATCCCCGTTCTTGGATCCACGATGTGGCTGTAGCGAATGCCGTCGATCTCCACGCCCTGACGGGCATCCCCCGACGTGGTCACCGCGGCATCGACGAGCACGAGCGTCTGCCGCTCCGCACCGGTCGCCGTTGGATCGAGCGGCGCCACCTCGATCCGCCATCCCGGGCTGCCAGGCGGCGGTCCCGACACGCCGATGTCGCCCGAGGCATCGATCATCGCCGCGGTGATCCCTCGCTTTCGCAAGACCTCGAGCGCCCGATCGATCGCATATCCCATCCCGATGCCCCCCAGATCGATCCGCATGCCAGGCGCTTCGAGCCTCACCGCCCGGCGCTCCGAATCGAGCACGAGCTTCTCAGGCCCCACGGCGGACCGCGCCGCGGCGAGCTTGTCAGGCCGCGGCAACGCACCCGACCGCCGCGACTGCCGCCAGAGCGTGGTCAACGGACCGACCGTCGGGTCAAACGCCCCGCCCGTGGCATCGCGGATCGCCACCGCCCGATCGAGCACCCGCCAGAGATCGTCGCTCACTTGCACCGGCGCCACAGTCGGGGCGGCCGCCGAAAGCCGCGACAGCTCACTCGTCTCGTCGTAGTCGGAGAGAATGCCCTCGAGCCGCTCCACCTCGGCAAACGCCGCCGCGGCAGCCTCCCGCCCTGCCGCCTCCGCTGCCGCATAGAGCGTGATCGTCCAGGGCACGCCCATCAGCCGCCGGGGCTCGCTCACGCGGACCGCGTCACCGCGGCTGCAGCCACCCGCGACAGCCATCACCGTGGTCAGGCAGGCTGCCAGCCACAGCTTCGATCGGATAGACTTTTCCATCATGGATGAGCAGCCTCTCCAGCCCGCCGTCGCGATCACATTCGATTGCACGCCGCTCCGCGGCCTGCAGCGGCTCGACATTCCGCTCGACGCCTCGCCGGTGTTTCGCGCGCGGCTCGAACGGATCCAACACGCCGTGGCCAGGCACGGCACCCGCAACACCTATTATCTCACGAACTCGGCCTGCACGTTTCGGTTCACCAACGACCCGGCCATCGGCTGGGTGCAGTTCTCGTTCGAGGGGACGGTTCTGACCGACGAACTCGACCGCAAGACGGTCGGCAGCGACCTCGCGATCCGCCTGGAGAAGGAGACCTGCGACTGGCTCACGCAGCCGGCCGTGCAGTGGCTCACGCTCTCGGTGAAGCACGCGGTCGAGGTGGAATTCGATCGCTACATCGCCGCGGGCGACCTCTCGCGGGCCATCGAGCGGCTCGCCCGGGAGCAGGCCGCCAGCGACGCCGCCGGCGGGTTCCTCGGCATGAACCTGTAAGTAGACCGCTTCGTCCCAAGTAGACCGCTTCGTCCCAAGTAGACCGCTTCGTCCCGAAGCGGATCCCGATCCGCTTCCGGAGGAAGCGGTCTCCATGCCCTCCCCCACATCGACCGCCGCCCCAACGGCTCCGCACTGGTGGTCCGACCGACGCGGATGGCCCTTGGCTGCGATCGGCATCGTGCTCGTCGCCAGCGGCCTGGCGCACGCGGTCGTGTGGGCTGCGCTCGGCGGAGCGTGGGAGGGCCCAATCACCTGGCGGAAACCGATCCTCTTCGGCATCTCCGGCGGGCTCACGTGTCTCTCGCTGGGCTGGGCCTGGGCGCACCTGCCATGGCGCCGCGGCGACGGCTGGCTCGCCGCGGCCACGGCCTGGTCGCTCCTCGTCGAAGTTGCGCTCATCGACCTGCAGCGCTGGCGGGGCGTGGCCAGCCACTTCAACCGGCAGACATCTCTCGATTCGTTCCTGTACGACGCGCTTGGGGCGTTGATCCTCTTTGCGACGCTCGTCATCGTCGACCTCACGATCCGTTTCTTCAGGCAGCAGACCGCGTTGCCCACCGACATGCTGCTCGCCGCCCGCGCGGGGCTCGTTTTCCTCGCGATCTCCTGCCTGCTCGGCATCTGGATCAGCGCGTACGGCGACCTGCGGGCGGCCGCGGGACTGCCACCGGAGACCTACGGGGCCGCCGGTGTCGCGAAGTTTCCCCATGGCATGGCGATGCATGCGATCCAGTGGCTCCCGCTCATCGCGTGGGCCGCGCGGCGGGCTGGCCTGGGCGAGCCGCGGCGCTCGAGGCTCGTCGCCTGCTCGACGGTCGGCACCGCGCTCCTACTCGCCTATGCGATCGTGCAAACGCTCGCCGGACGCAGCCGGTTCGACGCGCCGCCCGCGATCGCGGCCCTGCTCGCGATCGGCGGCGCCTGCCTCGCGGTGCCCGCGGTCGTCACGGCAATGGCGATCAGTGCGGTGGCTTTGCAGCGGCAAACGCTGCCGAAAAGCCGTGGGCTGTGAGCCAGCGTTCGCACTCCTTGACCCACGGGTGGAACCGTGCTGGATCGTATTCCCGGGATCCGAGACCGAGCCCGTGCGGGCCGACCTCATAGACGTGCAAAGCATACGGTCGGCCGGCCTTTCTCATCCGCAGGGCCAGTTCGAGAATCGGCTCGAGCTTCACCGCCTTGTCCTCGAACGTGTGCCAGATGAACGTCGGCGGCATCGCGGTGATCCGCTCCTCCGCCATGAGTTCGGCCGACAAATCTTTGACAAGCTCCTCTGGTGGATCATCACCGAGGAGGTTTTTCCGCGAGCCACCGTGGGACCATGCCTGGGTCATACTCATCACCGGATAGCAGAGGATGCCCACATCGGCACGCGAAGGCTCGCGGTCGATCGGGTCGGCGGCCGCCGGATCGCCGTCGTCGCCGTGGGTCAGCAGCGTGAGGGCGAGATGGCCGCCTGCCGAACTGCCGATCACTCCCACCCGTTTCGGGTCGATGCCGAATCGCTCCGCGCCGTGCCGTACGAGACGCACCGCGCGTGAAACATCCCCGAGCATCACCGGGTGGCGATACCCCTTGCTACCCAGACGGTAGCGGAGCACGAAGGCCGAGATGCCCTGCGAGTTGAGCCATCGCGCGTACACGGAACCCTCGTGCTCGGCGAGGCCGCCGTAACCGCCGCCGGGGCAGATCACCAGCGCGGCAGAGGGGGCCGCGGCAGTTGCGACCGGCCACCAGGCGACGACGGGAACGTCGTGATCGGCTGTGCCGAGGGCCCCCGGCGCCGCAGTCTTCCAAAGCGGGATCGTGTCGGTGGCCGCATCGGCCGCACGGCCGACGCACGGCGCAAACACCACGGGTAACGACAGCAACAGAATGCGGGTGAACGATCGCAGCGACATGGCAAGGCTCCGCGGTGTCATGGAACCATCCAGTTTAGCGGCCCGGACTGTAGCCAGACGAGCAGCCCCATGAGGATCGCCAGGGCGAGTGAATGCGGAAACACGCGGCGCAGGATCGCCCCCTCCTGCCGATGCGTGCCGGTGGCCGTCGCGGAAACGACGATGCTTTGGGCGTCGATCATCTTGCCCATCACGCCGCCGGTGCTGTTGGCCGTGCAGATGAGGAGCGGATCGAGGCCGAGTTGCTCCGCCGTCACCCGCTGCAGACTGCCGAACATCGCGTTGCTCGAGGTATCGCTGCCGGTGATGGCGACGCCGAGCCAGCCCAGGAGCGGCGCGAAGAAGGGATAGAACGCTCCCGAGAAGGTCAGCGCCAGCCCGAGCGTGACATCGGTGCCCGAATAGCGCGTCACGAACGCAAGCCCGAGCATCGCCGCGATCGTGGCAAGCGATTCCCGGAGTCGCCAGAGGTTGTGCCACCAGATTCCCCAGGCCCGCCGCCACGGGATCCCCAGCCAGGGCACGGCTGCCAACGCCGCCACGAGAATCGCGGTGCCCGCGGCCGAGAGCCAGTTGAGTCGATAGACCGCCCGCTCGATCTCGAACGGCTCCCGGGTGGCCGGCGGCACCTTCGCGATCCGGCCGTCGAGCCGCGGCACGGCGAACTCGGGCGCAATCGCACGCTGCGGCAGCCTCGCGAAGACGGCCTTGGCCTGCGGCAGGCCCCAGGCAAAGACGGTGAGCGAGAGCAGCGCCCACGGCATCCACGCCCAGGCGATCGTGCCCGCGGTGTCGTGCCCCGGCGATCGAACCTCGACACGCCGGCTCGCCACGTCATACCGCCAGCACTCTCGAGGCTGCCAGACCCTGAGAAAGAGTGCCAGCGTCACCAGGCTCGCCAAGCCACCGATCACGTCCACCAGCGCCGCCCCGAGAACGTTCGCCACGGTGAACTGCACGAGCGCGAACGACGCTCCGCAGACGAGCACCGCCGGCCAGACGCCCACGAGCCCGCGCCAGCCCGCCATCACGCAGACCATCCACGCCGGCACGACGAGCGAGAAAAAGGGCAGCTGACGTCCCGCCATCATCGAGATCGCATGCTCGTCGAGCCCCGTCACCTTTGCCAGCGTGATGATCGGTGTGCCGAGGGCGCCGAAGGCGACGGGCGCCGTGTTGGCGATCAGCGACAACACCGCCGCTTCGATGGCCGGAAAGCCGGCCCCCACGAGCAGCGCCGCCGAAATCGCCACCGGGGCGCCGAATCCCGCCGCGCCCTCGAGAAACGCGCCGAATGAAAACGCGATCAGGAGCGCCTGCACGCGGTGGTCGGCGGAGAGCCGCGCGACCGATCGCTTCATGATCTCGAGACCTCCGGCCTCGGCGGAGAGGCAATAGAGAAACATCGCCGTGACGACGATCCAGCCGATGGGAAAGAGCCCGAAGGCCGCCCCATGCAGCGCGGAAGCGCAGGCCGCATCGGCCGGCATGCCGAACGCGGTGATCGCCACCACGATCGCCGTGAGCAGGCCGGCGAGCGCCGCCCGCAGCCCCGACCACGAGGCGAAGGCGAGCAGTCCGAGCAACACGGCCAGCGGCAGCGCCGCCACGAACGTCGAGGCCCATGCCGCCCCGAACGGGTCGTATCCCTGCGACCAGGTCATGGCGCGCCGACTGGAGCGGCCGCCTCCGGCTGCGAGAAATGGACGAGCATCATCGCCAAGGCCGCGAGCCCCACGATGACCAGCGCGATCCCCATGTAGCGGGCGATCGGCGGTCGGTCGGCATAGCGGTAACTTTCCTGGGCTATGGAGAGCAGCACCCGCTTGTGCTCCCACATGCCGGCCAGGGTCGCGGCGATCCCCAACGCGATCAGCGCCGCACCGAAGAGCCGCGTCTTCAGCGGCGAGAATTCGGTCATCCGGCCGTCGAAGGCGAGCGCCGCCTGCCCCAGCCGCTCGATGCCGAAGCCGAGCGAGATCATTGCCAGGCTGGTGCGGATCCAGGCGAGCAGCGTGCGGTCAGCCGCTTCGCGATTGCGTTCGCGGGCGAGCTCGTTGGTGAGGGACGCGTGGGAGTCGGACATGCGACAATCATACAGCCGACGCCCTGGGTCCGCAGCCGTCGTCACGGCTTCATCCACAGGCCGATATCGTCGTTCTCTTTCGGCCTGTCCGCACCGCGCGGCGGCGGGCCGCCGTCGTCCTCGCCATCGGGGCCCACGGAGTAGACGATGAGCCAGCCGTCGTCGGTCCGTTTCGTGCGGAGCGGCGCGTCCGTCGTGAAGGGATCGAGCGGGACCGCAGGGACATAGT
>JBIIOM010000117.1:0-7911 GCA_044336925.1 Pirellulales bacterium | reverse complement strand
CACACCTGCATGACGATTCGCGGCGTCCGCAAGCCCGGCAGCCTCTGCGTGACGTCGGCGATGAAGGGCATCTTCCGCTCGAACGTTTCGAGCCGGGCCGAGGTGATGTCGCTCATTTACGGAAGCAAGTCGCCGTGAGGGCCGCGGCTCCCGCGGTGCGCCGAAGCGACTCGACCGCATGACGCTCCTGGTCGATTTTCTCTGCCGATTCGGGTGGGGGCTCTCGCTGGCCCTCGTGCTCACTCCCGCTGCGCTCGTGCCAGGGGGATTCTTCCGGGTGAACCTGCTCGTGATCCTCGGCCTCTCCACCTTCGCCGCGCTCCTGGCCCGCACGGCGGTGCCCGGCTCGCTCTGGCTCCTGCCGGCCGTGACGGCGATCGCCGCCTGGATGGGGAGCATCGTGTGGCTCGCCGAGCGCCGCCGCGCGGGGCTCTTCTTCTGCGGGCTCTGCGCGGCGCTGCTCGCCGCTGCCACGGTCGGGTCGTCGCCGGGATGGCCCGCACCGGGTTGGCCCGAGCTCGGGCGGTTGCTTTCCGGGCTCGTCGTCGGGCTCACCGTCCATGCGATGCTCTTGGGCCACTGGTATCTCAACGCCCCGGGCATGCGGGTCGATGCCTTGCGGCGGCTGATCGATTGGGCGCTCGTCGCCTGGGGAGCCCAGCTGGCCGTGACGGCCGCGGCCGCCTTCGCCGCCGGCACGCTCGTGCCCGGCCGCGCCGCCGGCGCCGCGATCGACCCCGCCACCGTGGCCCTCGTCTCGCTCCGGTGGCTCGCCGGGCTCGTCGGCCTGCCTGGATTGCTCTGGCTGAGCCGAAAAACCCTCGACATTCCCAACACGCAAAGCGCCACGGGTATCCTGTATGTGGCCTGCATCGCCGCCATCATCGGCGAACTGTCCTCGCAGCTGCTCTCGACGCGATAACCGGCCGGCGGCCAAGGATCGAACCCCATGCGAATCACGTATGCCTGCCCGGCCTGCGACGCCACCGTCATGCTCGATTCGATCGAATCGCGTCCCCGGCTCGAATGCCCCGCCTGCCAGGCCTCGATCGACGTGCCGGCCGACGGGATCGCCGCTGGCACGCCGCCGAAGCTGAGGCGGTGCCTGGTCTGCCCGAGCACGGAGCTTTTTGCCCGCAAGGATTTTCCGCAGCGGCTCGGCCTCTGGATCGTGGTGGCGGGGCTCGGCGCCAGCTGCGTCGCCTGGGCGTGGCGCGAGCTCGTGCTGACGTTCGCGATCCTCTTCGGCACGGCGCTCATCGACGTGGTGCTCTATCTGTTCATGCCCGAGTGCCTCAGCTGCTACCGCTGCGGCGCACGGTATCGCGGCGAGGGCATCACGGGCAGTTTTGGCGGCTTCGATCTGGAGACGCACGAGAAGCACCGGCAGCAGCTCGCGCGGATGCGGGGTGTCGGCCGGCCGGCCCCCACAGAAGCGGCTCATGGCTCCTGAGCGAAAGCGGATCGAGGAGGACCTGCGCGGCCTCGTCGCCGGCGAGGTGCTCTGCGACGACGCGAGCCGGGCGCTCTACGCGACCGACGCGAGCCTGTTCGAGGCCTGGCCGCTGGCGATCGTTCGCCCGCGCGACACCGATGACGTCGCCGCCACCGTGTCCTGGGCGGCCGAAGCCCGCCTCCCGGTGCATGCCCGCGGCGCCGGCTCGAGCCTCTCCGGGGATTCGCTCGGCCACGGCATCGTGATCGATTGCTCGCGGTTCATGCGGCGGATCGTCGCCACCGCGGCCACGGAGGTGCGGGTGCAGCCCGGCGTGGTCGGGGCGCAGCTCGAAGAGCACCTCGCCCGGCTCGGCCGTGCGTTCGGCCCCGATCCCGCCAACGCCGGCGTGACGACGCTCGGCGGCATGATCGGCCGCAACACGTCTGGCAGCCGCTTCCTGCGGCACGGCGCCGTCCGCGGCCGGATCGCCGCCGTGCAGGCCGTGCTGGCCGACGGCTCGGTCGTGGAACTGGTGCCGACTCCTCCTTCCCCACCGGAGCAGGCGCGCGCCGATCCGGCGGCCGCGCGGCTTGCGCGTCTCGCCGGCGGCATGGCGGCGATCCTGTCATCTTCGCGCGACGTGATCGCGCGGTGGCAGCCGGCCGAACGCCGCGCCCACGGCGGCTATCGGCTCGACGACCTCGAGGACGAAGGTCGGATCCACCTGCCGCGGCTGCTCTGCGGCGCGGCGGGCACGCTCGCGATCGTCACGGAGGCCACGCTCCAGACGGTGCCGGCCGACGGCGCGGCGGCGGTCGGGCTCTTTCTCTTCGAGTCGCTCGAGAAGGCCGCGGAGGCGGCGCTGCGGCTGAAGGCGCTCGAGCCGAGCGCCTGCGACCTCTTCGACAAGCGGCACCTCGCGCTCGCCCGCAGCGCGAAGGTGCACTTCGATCTGCTCATCCCGCCGGTGGCCGACGCGGGACTGCTCGTGGAGTTCGCCGGTGACGACGCGGCCACCTGCGGCGCGCGGCTCGACGAGGCGATGCGGCGGATCCAGGCGGTGAAGCGGCTCTGCCTCGACATGCGGCGGGCGGAAGACGCGACCGACGCGGCGCTCTTTTGGGATCTGTCGCGGCAGCTCGTGTCGACGTTGCACGGCGTCCGCGGGGCGTCGCGGCCGGTGCCCTTCGTCGAGGACATCGTCGTGCCGCCTGAACGCCTGCCCGAATTTCTCAAGCGCCTGCAGGGAGTGCTCAAGCAGCAGGGGACGACGGCGCTGCTCTTCGGCCATGCCGGCCACGGCCAGCTTCACGTGCGTCCGCATGCCGAGCCGCGCGACCCGGCCGAGCGGGATCGTCTCGAAAGGCTCGCCGAGGCGCTCTATGGGGAAGTGGTGGCCGTTGGCGGCACGATCGGCGGCGAGCAGGGGCTCGGGCTCTCCCGCACCGCGTTCTTCGAGCGGTTCTTTCCCGAACTGGCGGCCGTGTTCGCCGACGTGAAGCGGCTCTTCGATCCGCATGGCATCTTGAATCCCGGCAAGATCACGCGGGGTGGTGCCGAACCGGTGGCGTTTCGCCCGGCGCTCGTCGCCGTGGAGAGCGCCGCTGCCGAGCCGGCGGCGCGGGCCGCGCCGGGAACGGTCCTGCCCGTCCTCAATTGGTCGCCCGGGAAACTGGCCGACGAGGTCGATGCCTGCAACGGCTGCGGCGCCTGCCGCACGCAGTCGGCGGCGGTGCGGATGTGCCCCCGGTATCGGGAGGATGCCGCGGAGGAATCGTCGCCCCGGGCGAAGGCCAACCTCATGGCATCGCTCCTCTCCGGCCGGCTCGATTCGAAACTGCTCTCCGACGACGCGGTCCGGGCGATCGCCGACACCTGCTTCAACTGCCACCAGTGCCGGATCGACTGCGCCGCGGGCGTCGACATCCCCGCGCTCGTCACCGAAATCAAGGCCGCGCACCTGGCGGCCAACAGCCTTGGTGGATCGGCCTGGGTGCGGTCGCGGATCGATGGCTTGAGCGCGCTGGCGGGCCGGTTTGCGCCGCTCGCCAACCGGGCGCTCGAGAGCCGCCGCGTGCGGTGGCTCATGGAGAAGACGCTCGGCATCGCGCAGGGCCGCAAGCTGCCGCCCTTGACCGGCAACCGCACGTTGCGCTGGGCCGCACGGCGCGGGCTCACGCGTCCTTCGCGGCGCGGCGGGCCGCGAGTGCTCTACTTCCTCGACACCTTCGCCCGGCGGCACGATCCGCTGCTCGCGCAGGCGTTCGTCTCGATCCTCGAGCGCAATGGGATCGGTGTCTTCATCGATCCGCGGCAGGTCTCCTCCGGGATGCCGATGGTGTCGGAGGGGGACGTGGCCGCGGCGCGGAAACTCGCGCGCGTGAACATGCGGATCCTCGCGGAGGCCGTCCGGCTCGGCTACCGGATCGTGAGCACGGAGCCGGCGGCCGTCACCTGCATCACCCATGATTACCCGCTGCTGCTCGACGACGACGACATGGCGCGGGTGGTCGAGGCCACGACCGACGCGACGACCTACCTCTGGGAGTTGCATCGCGAGGGGCGTCTGCGGCTCGACTTCGCGCCGGTGCCGTCGCGGGTGCTCTATCACGCTCCCTGCCACGTGCGGGCGCGGGGGGGCACGAGCCCCGCGGAGCACCTGCTCCGGCTCGTGCCCGGGCTCTCGGTGCAGTCGGCCGACCGCGGCTGCTCGGGCATGGCCGGCACGTTTGGCCTGGCCCGGGAGCACTACCGCGCGAGCCTGCGGGCGGGCTTGGGGCTCGTCACGGCGATGCGGAGCGCGGGCGTCGAGGCGGGCGCTACCGAGTGCAGCGCCTGCCGGCTACAAATGGAACAGGGCACCCCGAAGCCGACGGTGCATCCGGTGAAGCTCCTGGCGAAGGCGTATGGCTCGCTCGAGGGCCCCGCCGCCGCCGAACTCGACGGTCTGCTCTCGGCCACGAGCGGTCGGCGAACCACCAGTTGAACACGAACGTCCAGTTGAACAGGAAGCCCCTGGCACCACCCATGCTCTCGATCAGCCTGTTCGCGGGAATGGCCGAGGCCGCGGGCTGCCGCCGGCTCGAGATCCCCTGGAGCGGCGGCTCCGTCGCCGACCTGCGGGCGGCCGTGGCCTTGGCCGCGCCGGCCATCGTGCCCCTGCTTGCCAGGAGCGCGGTCGCCGTCGGCGGCCGCTATGCCCGCGACGAGGATGCCGTGGCCGAAGGCGGCGACGTGGCGATCATTCCGCCGGTGAGCGGAGGCTAGCGGCGATGCAGCGGATCGACACGGTGAGCCTCGTGCACGAAGCCATCGACACGGCCGCCGTGCTCGCGGCGGTGGCGAGCGACGCGGCCGGCGCGAACGTGCTCTTCGTGGGCACCACGCGCGGCATCACCGACGGCCTCGTCACCCGCAGCCTCGAATACGAGGCGCACGAGCCGCTGGCCCGCGGGGAGCTCGTGCGGCTGCGAGACGAGGCGGTCGCGCGGTTCGGCCTCGAAGCCTGCGCGATCGTGCATCGGCTCGGCGCGGTGCCCGTCGGGGAGGCGAGCGTGGCGATCGCCGCGAGCGCGCCGCACCGCCGCGAGGCGTTCGCCGCGGCCGAGTGGCTCATGGAGGAGGTGAAGCGGGTGGTGCCGGTCTGGAAGCGGGAGGAGTCCGCCGACGGCGCTTGGACGTGGGTCCATCCCGATCGGCCGACGGAGGCCGCGCCATGACGCTCATCGACGGCTTCGGCCGCGTGCACACCGATCTGCGGATCAGCGTCACCGACCGCTGCAACCTGCGGTGCACCTACTGCATGCCGCTCGACGCCGTCTTTCGGCCGCGCGAGGAACTGCTCAGCTACGAGGAGATCGCCCGCGTGGCGCGGGTGGCCGCGGGGCTCGGCATCCGCACGATCCGGCTGACGGGGGGCGAGCCGCTCGTGCGGTCGAGCCTCGAGATTCTCGTGCGGCAGCTCGTCGTCATCCCCGGCATCGAGGACGTGGCCCTCACGACCAACGGCCTGCTTTTGGCCGAGCAGGCCGCGCCACTTCGCCGCGCCGGTCTCCACCGGCTCAATGTCAGCCTCGACAGCCTGCGCGAGGACGTCTTCGAGAAGATCGCGCGGCGGGCGGGGCTCGACCGCGTGCTCGCCGGCCTCGCCGCCGCGAAGCGGGCCGGGTTTCGAAAGATCAGGATCAACGCCGTCTCGATCCGCGGCCTCACGGAAGACGAGATCGTGCCGCTGGCGGAGTTTTGCCGCCGCGAGGATTTTCAACTGCGATTCATCGAGTTCATGCCGCTCGACGCCGAGGCGAGCTGGTCGGGTGGGCAGGTGCTTTCCGGCGCCGAGGTGCGGGCGATCCTCGAGCGGGCGCTCGGCCCGCTCGTGCCGGCCAGGCGAACCGATCCGGGGCAGCCCGCCGTCGATTACCGCTGGGCCGACGGCGGCGGCAGCGTGGGCTTCATCGATCCGGTGTCGAGTCCCTTCTGCGGGCAATGCGACCGGCTGCGTCTCACGGCCGACGGCCAGTTTCGCAACTGCCTCTTTTCGACGACCGAGTGGGACGTGCGGGCGGTGCTCCGCGGCGCGGAGCAAGCAGGAGAGATCGACGCGCGAATCGCGGATCTCCTCGAGGAGTGCGTGAAGAACAAGCGGCGGGCCCACGGCATCGGATCGCCTTCCTTCGAGCGGCCGGCCCGCGCGATGTATCAGATCGGGGGCTAGCGTGGCGGAACCAAAGCTCTTGCGCCGCTATCTCGACAATGCGGCCACGTCGTGGCCGAAGCCGGAGCCGGTGCTCGCGGCCTGGGAGCGGGCGGCCCGCGAGATCGGCGCCGCGGCCGGGCGGGCCGCCTACCGCGCGGCCGCCGAGGCCGATTCGATTCGTTCCGCGGCGCGGTCGCGCGTGGCAAAGCTCCTCGGCGATGTGGATCCTGGGCGGGTGGCGTTTCCCGGCGGCGCGACGCTCGCCCTCAACCTCGCGATCCACGGCCTCGTGCAGCCGGGGGACCACGTGATCGCGACCGCGGCCGACCACAACGCCACGCTGCGTCCGCTCCATTTTCTCGCCACGCGCGGCACGATCGACACGACGATCGTGCCCTGCGACGGCGTGGGCCGCGTCGATCCGGCGGCCGTCGCGGCGGCATGGCGGCCGACCACGCGGCTCGTCGTCGTATCGCACGTCTCGAACGTCACGGGCGCGATGCAGGATGCCGCGGCGCTGGCCGAGATCGCGCACGATCGCGGCGGACTCCTCCTGCTCGACGCCTCGCAGTCGCTCGGCCTCGTGCCCGACGTCGCGTCGTCGACCGCCGCCGACATCATCGCCGCGCCGGCCCACAAGTGGCTCCTGGGCACGTCGGGCGTCGGCATCCTCTGGGCGCGGGCCGGCGTCGAGCCCGAGCCGATCATCCAGGGCGGCACGGGCACCGCGAGCGACACGCTCGACATGCCGTCGGCCTTCACCGACCGCTTCGAGGCCGGCACCCCCGACGTGCCGGCGCTTGCGGCGCTGGCCGCGGCGATCGACTGGCTCGCGGCGTTGCCCGCCGACTGCGGCGGAGCGCTCGCCCGCGGTCTCGCGGCCGACTGCGCGGCGCGGCTTCGCTCCTTGCGGAGAGTGCGGGTGATCGCGGCGCCGGACGCCGCGGGAATTGTGAGTTTCACGGTCGAGGGCTATGATCCCGCGGAGATCGCGATGCTGCTCGAGCAGATGGCGGGCGTGCAGGCGCGATCCGGCTTTCACTGCGCCGCACGGATCCACGAGCACCTGGGCACCGCCTCGGGCGGCACCGTGCGGCTGAGCTTCGGCCCGTTCAACACGGGGCACGACGTGGAAGCGGTGGTGGCGGCGATGGCGATGCTGGTTTCGACGTAGCTGGTTTCGACGTAGCAACGTTCACGCGAGGAGTTCGAATGGCCGGGATTCCGAAGGATGTCTGGTATGCCGGCGGGCTCCGCTTCCAGTGCACGCAGTGTGGCGACTGTTGCTCGGGCTCCGAGGGCTACGTCTGGGTGAACCAGCAGGAGATCGACGACATGGCTCGGAAGGTCGGCATGGAGCCGGCGGCCTTCGAGGCGGCCCACGTGAAGCGGGTGGGCGTGCGGCGATCGCTCAAGGAGCGTGCGAACGGCGATTGCGTGCTCCTCGACGAGAAGACGCGAAAGTGCACCGCCTACGAGGAGCGTCCGCGGCAGTGCAAGACCTGGCCCTTCTGGGATTCAAACATCCGCTCGCCGGAAGCCTGGGCCGAAGCCGCCGAGGCCTGCCCCGGCTGCAACAAGGGCAACCTCGTGCCGCTCGAAAGCATCGTCGATCAGGCGTCGCGCATCCGGATCTAGCCGTCTGGGGCGAAGCCGGCCTCGGGCGACCCGTACCCCGTCGCCGGACGCTCGCTACGGACATCCTGTCCTTCGCTCGCTCGGAGGTGACTGCGCTCCGGCATCCTGCCTGCGCTTGTCACCTACGCCGGCTCCCGGG
>JBIIOM010000116.1:0-7919 GCA_044336925.1 Pirellulales bacterium | reverse complement strand
GGCGCTGCGGGCGTGGCGGAAAGCGCGATCCTCGTGCGGGCCCGTGGCCCGGTGGGCGTGCCTGTGATCAATCGCACGGCCGCACTCGGCTCGACGCCGGCGGGCACGCCGCTCGTGATCACCTATGACCAGCTCGTGAACGCGACGGGGGCGACGGCCACGGCGAACGCTCGCAGCGTCGAGTTCCTGTTGTCGGGAAGACCGGCGGGACGACTCGAACTGTGGGACGGGGCGAAGTGGATCCGCGTGCCGGCGGTGCTCCCACGGTTCAAGGAGCCCATTCTCGCGCCCGGCGGCCAGATCCGCTGGACGCCGCCGGCCGGCGCGCGGGGCCAGCGGGCCGCGTTCAGCGTCATCGCGTGGGACGGCTGGCGGATGTCGGCCGCGTCGCAGGTCTCGGTGAACGTCACCTGACGGCGGGGCCGGTTTTTCGAAATCGTAAAAACAGGCTCAATCCGGAACGAAAGCCCGCAGCGCAAGCAAGGTCCATCCGCACTCCACTCGATCCAAGGCCGCTCCAACCCGCCTCGCGAGAAAACGCCCCAACTCTCCTCGCTCGCGCGTCGGGCTTTCGTAAAGAGCTCCAACCCGCCTCGCGAGAAAACGCCCCAACTCTCCTCGCTCGCGCGTCGGGCTTCCGTAGAGAGCCCCGCCTCCCCCCCGCTCGCGTCGGGCTTCCGGAAGCCGCTGGCAACACCGCGGCTCAGACCCGGCGAATCGTGGCGAACCAGGCCTTCGCCCCGCCCGGCGTAAACTCCGCGCTGGCGATCCCCGGCACCACCTCGAAGCGGGCCGGCTCGATCGATTCGATCTCCCAGCCCTGCGCGAAGGCCGACCGCAATTCCGCCTCGCTCACCCGCCGCGGCCCGTGTGTGCCCGGTTCGGCGGTCGAGAAGCAGAGCACAAACACCCGCCCGCCCGGTTCGAGCAGCTTCGCAAGCGCCACCACGTAGGCCGCGCGGCCTGCATCGTCGAACGTGTGGAAGAGGCCGCAATCGGTGACGGCGTCGAACCGCTCAGGAATCTCGCCGATCGCGAGCGCATCCATCTGCAGGAAGTTGGCCGTGAGCCCGCGGTCGGCCGCCTTGCGCCGGGCCAACGCAATCGGCTTCTCGAGGAAGTCGATGCCCGTCACGGTGCAGCCGCGCTCCGCGAGCCAGAGGGCGAGGTCGCCGGTGCCGCAGCCGCTTTCGAGCACGCGGCCGTGGATCGCGTCGCCCGCTTCGACAAACGCCCGCTGTGGCCGCCCGATGTCCCACGGGGCCTTCGGCGCGGCGTAGTACTCGGCGAAGCGTTCGCTGGCCGGCTGTTGGCTGGTCATGCCGGCATCATACCGGCGGCAAGCCGCTTACGGCAGCATCGCCGGGTAATGCACGATGTGCCAGACTTCGAAGATCATCGTCGCCATCGAGCCCTTCTGCCGACGCACGCCGTTTACCTCGAGCGTGAGGCCGAGCGGCTGCGGGGAGTGCTCGGCGACCGGCCCAAAGCCGTCGCGCTTCTGCTCAGCGCGCCGTTTCCCGTATGGTGTCGCAAAAACTGCTGACCCATGTGGGAAAAGCAGCCGACACGCCGGCCGCACCGCCGACAAGTTCCTCGAGCCGGTCACTCCGCAGGATCGGATCGTAGGCATGCCTGAAGAAATGCCGGAAGCTCTTCAGCTCGCGCACCGGCGCTCGAAACTCGGAAGGCAGGAATCGCGGCCGGATGCCCGGAAGGTCGAGCGCCATCCGTTCCAGCAGCCGCTCGTGATAGTCGCCCGCCTTCTCGAAGTGATTCTCGAACGCCTCGCACAGCCGCTCAAAACTCTTCTCGAGCACGTTGTACATGCGGTTGAGCTCATACCCGCAGGCGGAGAGGTGGCCGGCATGTTCGTCGGCCAGCCGTTCGCCGGCCAGCCGCGCGGCCTCCGCCATGACGGTGGCATCGGCCTTCAATTCCTGCTCGAGGATCGCGAGAGCTATACGGTCCATGGCTCTCCCTTTCGGCGGATTGCCGTCGCCAGCCGCGTCTCACTCAGCAGGCAAACGTCTATCCGGCGTCGGCACCGCTCGGCCAGGAGGCTCGCCAACAGATAGATGCTCATGCCGGGTGGATCGGCCTCGATCGCCAGGTCGACATCCGACCACTCGCGAAACCGACCGGGCTCGATCAAAGAGCCGTACACCCACACGCGGCTGCCTGTCGGCAGATACTCCCTGACCGCGGCCGCCAACCGCTCGCGGACAGCGAGCCGTTCATGCTCGCAGGCGGAGTTCCTCTCGGCGATGGATTCACGGAGCAGGTCCATGGAGCAATCCTAGCGAGAAATCGCGGCGACATCCGCCTCATCTCCCTCATTCTCGAACCGGGGCCGATCCGGAAGATTTTGACGCACCGGTTGCAGAAGTGCCATTGACCGGGCTATCCGTGGTCATGTCGCCATCATACCGGTGGAAGGCCGCTTACGGCAGCATCGCCACTTCGCCGTCCTTGCGATGGCCGAGCCGGCCGTGCAAGGTCGGATCGATGTCGAACGGGATCATGTGCACCGAGCCATCGGCCATCGCCATCGGAAACACGCCCGCGTGCGAACCGCCGAACCGCCCCTCGAACCCCGCGCCGGCGTCGTCGCCATCCGCGCTGGGAAGAGCGGCCGTGAACCGGACGGAATCGTCGTCGAAGCCGACCAGCCAACCGTGGCGATTGCCAGGCGACGATGACGTGAGTGCCTGGCCACGCGGGATGAACCGCTCGCCGAGCAGGTAGACGTTCGACAGGCCGTCGTGAAGGTGCGCCGGCTTCATCATGCTGCCGCGAAAGACCACGCCCGTCGCCCGGTCGCCGCCGGCGGCGGCGACGCTGCCCGCGGCGGAGCCGGGCATCGCGAGGATGTCTTGCTCCGTCGTGGACGCGCTGGCCCCATGATCGACGATCGCCGCCGACACCACGTCACCGCCGTTGGCCGCATAGTCGCTGCGGCCGGCCGCGGTCGGCGCGTCGATGTTGAGATAGCTCGATGAGCCCACCGCCACGGCCGCCGAGACGCCGCGGGTCGGGCAGACGAACGAGCCGACGTGCGTTTCATAGACCCGCTTCGCGGCGGCCCGCTTGCCGGTGGCGTCTTGCCCTTCACCGTCGTTTCGCAGGGCGGCCTGATCGATGTAAGGGAGCAGCGAATAGTGCCAGCCACCCGGCTGCTTGCTCCCGAATCCGGCATCCGGATCACCGCCCCATTCCTGCCCCCAGCCGCCGGTTGGAAAATGCCCCTGGGCTTCGAGGTGCTGCTGGCAGGCGATGGCCAACTGCCGCACGTTGTTGCCGCAGCTGGTACGACGACCGCTCTCGCGGGCCGCCTGCACGGCCGGCAGCAGCAGGCCGACGAGCGTGCTGATGATGGCGATCACGACGAGAAGTTCCACCAGCGAGAAGCCGAGACGGCGGGCGTGACTGACTGGAACGTGGGCGCGAAGCATGATCGTCCTCCGTTGCAGAGTGAAGGCGGGAGGCATGGCACCGGAGGCACCAAGCCTTGTTTCAAAATCGGCTTAGGATCGGGTGAGGGGGCTGATAGGCGGGATCGGCCGCGGCCCGCTGACGGGTGCGACCGACGAATCAGACCAAAACAGACATCAACCTTTGCAACCGGCCCGGGGGTGGGTCATGTGGGGCCGGCACACCGCTTTCGAGAACACACATGCACGTTCTCGAAAGACCATCGACGCCATAAGCATAGAAACTGGATCGGCTCTGTCAACGCTGCGCTATGTGAGTTTTTCGCGAAATGGCAGACCGCTTCGTCCCGAAGCGGATCTGGATCCGCTTGCGGAGCAAGCGGTCTACTCGGATCGACCGGCCTCACGCCAGGGCTGTCAGGCCCGGGCCCGGCTTCGGATCCCGACCGTCCACGAGCACGTCCACCGCACCGGTCTCCACGCGGTAGAGCCAGCCGTGTATCCGCGGCAGCGAACCTTTCGTATGCATGTTGCGAATGAGCGCGAGGTTCTTGAGATGCTTGATCTGCAGCTTCACGTTTTCTTCGGTGAGCACGGCGAGTTTTTCCTCGCGTGAGAGCCCCCGCTCCTCGGCGATCCGGTCGGCCACCACCTTGGCCCCCGAGGCGATGCAGAGCCAGTCGGCGATGTAGTTTTCGTGAACGCCATCCTCGATCGCCGCGATGCCGCCGCAGCGGGTGTGTCCGCAGACGATGATGTCTTCGATCTTCAGATGGACGACGCCGTATTCGAGGATCGCGGAGATGTTGACGTCGTTGAAGGCCACGATGTTGGCCACGTTGCGGTGCACGAACATCGTGCCGGGCTTCGACCCGGTCATCTGGTGCTCGCTCACGCGGGAGTCGGAGCAGCCGATCCAGAGCACCTTCGGCGTCTGCTTCGTGGCGATCGACTGGTAATACTCTTCGTTCGGCTTGAACTCGCCGGTGACGAACTTCACGTTACCCTGCAGCAGCTGGTCGATCACGGCCGAAACTCCTCGTGGGGGATGGACACCGGGAGCAGGCTACCGCGCCGGCCGTCGCGGCCGCCACCGGGCCGCCCACCGGCAGGGATGACACGATTTGCCCTTGCGGATCATCGGCCTGCAAACGACAACTTTGCTGACTTGATTCCCTCGCGCCGAGACGCCGCGCCTCATGCCCGACGCCCTTTTCAACAACTGGCAGGCCGTCCTCACGGCGATCGTGACCTTCGCGACGCTCCTGGCGCTTCTGTTCGGCCAGCGGGCGCCCGACATGGCGATGATCGGCGGCGTGATCGTCCTGCTGGCGGCCGGCGTGCTCGCCCCCGACGAGGCCTTCAAGGGGATGGCCAACGAGGGCATGCTCACCGTGGCCGCGCTCTTCGTGGTGGCCGCGGCCGTCGAACGCACAGGCGCCTTGGCCAGCCTCGTGGACCGGGCGCTCGGCCGCCCGCAATCGCTCGCCTCGGCGCAGGTCCGCACGATGGTGGCGCCGGCCGCCCTTTCGGCCTTCATGAACAACACGCCCGTGGTCGCCCTGATGGTGCCGGCCATCCGCGACTGGGCGAAGAAGCACCGGCTGAGCGTGTCGAAACTGCTCATGCCGATGAACTGCGCCGTGATCCTCGGCGGCCTCTGCACGCTCATCGGCACGAGCACGAACGTCGTCGTCAGCGGTCTCGT
The DNA here is from genome assembly GCA_044336925.1 of Pirellulales bacterium. GTDB lineage: Bacteria > Planctomycetota > Planctomycetia > Pirellulales > UBA1268 > RGVT01. The sequence goes on along the minus strand of JBIIOM010000116.1, from coordinate 2,777 downwards.
GGCGGCGAAGACCGGCCGCTCGCTCGGCATGTTCGAGATCACCTGGCTCGGCGTGCCACTACTCGTCGCGGGGCTCGCCTACCTGCTCGTCGCCAGCAAGAGCCGCCGCCTCCTGAAGGATCGTCGGCCCGCGATGAGCCAGAGCGACGACCCGCGGCAGTACTCGCTCGAGATGCTCGTCGAGCCTGGCAGCCCGCTCGTGGGCCGCACGATCGAAGAGGCCGGCCTGCGCGGCCTCGAAGGGCTCTTCCTGATGGAGATCGACCGCGGCGGCCATGTGATGGCGGCGGTGGCGCCCACCGAACGGCTCGAGGCGGGCGACCGGCTCGTGTTCGTGGGCGTCGTCGATTCCGTCGTCGAACTGCAGAAGATCCGCGGGCTGCGGCCGGCCACCGACCAGGTGTTTCAGCTCGACGGGCCGCGTTCGGAGCGGGTGCTCGTGGAGGCGGTCGTCTCCAATACCTGCCCGCTCATCGGCCAGACGATCCGCGAGGGCCGCTTCCGTTCCACCTATGATGCCGTCGTGATCGCCGTCGCCCGCAACGGCGAGCGGCTGCAGATGAAGATCGGTGACATCGCGCTCGAGCCGGGCGACACGCTCCTCCTCGAGGCCAGCCCCACCTTCCTCGATCGGCAGCGATCGAGCCGCCACTTCTATCTCGTCAGCGAGGTCAGCGGCTCGACGCCGCCGCGGCACGACCGGGCCTGGATCGCCTGCACGGTGCTCGCCGCGATGGTGCTCGCCGCGACGTTCGAGCTCGTGCCGATGGTGGCCGCCGCGTTCGTGGCGGCGGCCACCGTGCTCGTCACGGGCTGCATCTCATCCAACGAGGCGCGGCGGAGCATCGAATGGGAATCGCTGCTCTTGATCGCGGCAAGCTTCGGGCTCGCCAAGGCCATGGAGAAGACCGGCCTCGACGAGGCGATCGCCCGCTCGACGATTGCCGCCGCCGGCGACGGGCCGCACGCGGTGCTCGCGGCGATCTACTTCGTGACGATGCTCTTCACGGAGCTCATGAGCAACAACGCCGCCGCCGTGCTCATCTTTCCAATCGCCTGGCAGACGGCCGCCGACCTGGGCGTGAACCCGATGCCCTTCGTGATGGCCGTCACCGTGGCCGCCAGCTGCGGCTTCGCCACGCCGATGGGCTACCAGACCAACCTCATGATCTACGGCCCCGGCGGCTACAAGTTCAGCGACTACCTGCGGTTTGGCGGCCCGCTGAATCTGCTGGTGATGGCGATCACGGTGCTCCTCGCGCCGCTGATCTGGCCGTTTCGCTGACCGGCTCTCGTCGAACGGCCGACAACAGCCGAAAAGGCGGCCGGAACCGCCGCCCGGCTCGGAATCGTTCCCAAAGCCTTTCCGGGAACGTACCTTGGCGGCATGAGCGACATCCTCTTTCAGTATTACCGCGTCAATCCCACGACGTGGTTCTATCTCTCGTCGCTCCTCTCGATCGCACTCTTCTTCAAGTTCAACCGGCTCTGGAGCGTGCGCAACCTCGACCTGATCGGGCTGATTCTTTTGGCCCCGGGCCTCCTGGCCGTCGAGTATGGAGGCTACAAGGCGAGCGCACCGGTCCAGCAGATGGGCTTCATCTGGATCTTCGCGGTGTCGGGGGCATTGCTCCTGCGGATGCTCTTCGATTCGCTGATGGTGCGGCGGCCGCTGCTCGAATCGAATCTCTCCGGCGGCGGGCTCGCGTTTCTCGGCGTCTCGCTGCTCGTGTTTCTCCTGGCCAACGTGATCACCACGCGCCCGCAGCGCGACGACCTCGCCGGCGCCGCGGCGGCGACCCGGCTCGAGACCCGCGATGCCAAGGTCGATGCCGACCAGCTCACGCGCCTCGGCCCCGGCTATCCCCTGCTCTTTCTCCTGCCGCAGATCTCCACGCAGCGGATCTTCTCCGCCGACGCGGGCGCCGACGGGCAGGAGCCCACCGAGACCAACCGCCGCGTGCTCCACGAGACCACCGCCCGCGTGATGGCGATCCTTTCGCAACTGGCGATCGTGGCGGGCATGATCGCGATCGGCTGGCTCCACTTCGAGAACGTGCGGCTCGGCATCGCGGCCGCCGTCCTCTACCTGCTCCTCCCCTACACCGCGCTCATGACCGGTCGGGTCGATCATGCGCTGCCGGGGGCGCTCGTCGTCTGGGCGATCGCGGCCTACCGACGGCCGCTGGTCAGCGGATCGCTCATCGGCCTGGCGATCGGCACGATCTATTACCCGGTCTTCCTCCTGCCGCTGTGGTGCAGCTTCTACTGGGAGCGTGGCATCCGCCGCTTCCTGCTCGGCATCGCCACGGCGCTCGGGCTGCTCGTGGTGGCGCTCTGGTTCACGTCGCCGAGCGCGGCGGTTTTCGTGGGGCAGCTGCGGCAGATGTTCGGCTGGATCTTCCCCAACGACGTGTCGCTCGAGGGCTTCTGGGCGCTGCCCTTCAACGACGCGGTGTTTCGCCTGCCGGTGCTCGCCGCCTTCGTGGCGATGATGGCGACGCTGGCGATCTGGCCGTCGCCGAAGAATCTCGGCACGCTCCTGAGCTGTTCGGCGGCCGTCCTCCTCGGCAGCCAGTTCTGGAAGGCCCACAACGGCGGCCTCTTCATGGCGTGGTTCCTGCCGCTCCTCCTGCTCACGATCTTCCGGCCCAACCTCGAGAACCGCGTCGCCCTGCTCGTCCTCGACGCCGAATGGTTCGCCAAGCGCCGCAAGTAGGAAAGTAGACCGCTTGCTCCGCAAGCGGGTTTGCGATCCGCTTGCGGAGCAAGCGGTC
>JBIIOM010000016.1:0-24936 GCA_044336925.1 Pirellulales bacterium | reverse complement strand
AAAGATGCCCGTCATGCGCCCCGCATTCACGCGCCCCGAATTCGTCTTCCTCGACCTCGGCAACGTGATCGTCTCGTTCGATCGCGACAAGGCCTACCGGCAGATGGCCGAGGTGGCGGGCATCGATCAGGCGGCGGTGCGGCAGGCCGTCGAGCCGACGGGCCTCAACGAGGCGATCGAACGCGGGGCGATCGATTGGATGGCGTTTCACGAGGCCTTCTGCCGCCACACCGGTTCGGCGCCGGCGCCCGAGGCGCTCGCCCGCGCCGCGAGCGACATGTTCGCGCTCAACGTGGCCATGCTGCCGGTGATCGCGGGACTCGAGCGGGCCGGCATCCCGACGGGCATCCTCTCGAATACCTGCGGCCCCCACTGGGACCACCTCGTCGCCAGCGGCTATGCCGTGCTGCCGGGCAATTTTCTCGCGACGGTGCTCAGCCACGAGGTGGCGGCGGTCAAGCCGGCCCCGGAGATCTACGCCCGTGCCGCCGGCCTGGTCGGCGTGCGGCCCGAACGCATCTTCTTCTGCGACGACATTCCGGCGCACGTCGATGCCGCCCGGGCCGCCGGTTGGGATGCGGAGGTCTTCACGTCGGCCGTGGGGCTGGCCGACGACCTCGACCGTCGCGGAATCAACCTCGGCATGTAGTAGGACAGGCTTCAGCCTGTCTCCGGTGGGGCAGACTTCCAGCCTGTCAGCGACAGGCGGAGACGCCTGTCCTACGAGCCTCAGGCGCCGGCCAGCCGTGCCAGCAATTCCTGCTCCTCGAAATTGCCTTCGATCACGACCCGTCCGTCCACCTCGACGACCGGCACCCGGGTGCCAAATTGCCGGGCCAGTTCGGACGAATCATCGACATCGACCACGGTCATTTCCGCGGCGCAGAGGGCGAGCATGTCCTCGGCCCGCTCGCAGAGATGGCAGCCACGCCGGGAGTAGAGCACGATCTTCATGGCTGAGTTAGGATTGGAGGGAAGGGAGCGATTCTACAACAAACTTTTCGTGCATCATGAGTGAAGCCCCCCAGCAGAAAGCCGCGGTCAAGCCCGCGCCGCCCGAGCAGACGGCGGCGGAATTCATCCGCCTCGTCACCTTGAGCGGGCTCGTCGAACAGGACGCGCTCGAAAAGACGGTTCAGCCGTGGTCCACCTCCACGGGCCCGCTGCCCGCCGAGCTCCCGGCTGCCCTCGTCGCGGCCGATTTGCTCACCGACTGGCAGATCGAGCAGCTGCGCAAGGGGAAGCACAAGGGCTTCATGCTCGGCAAATACAAACTGCTGCGACTGCTGGGGGCGGGCGGCATGAGCAGCGTCTACCTCGCCGAAAACCCCACGCTCCGCCAGCTCGTCGCGATCAAAGTGCTGCCGGTGAAGCGGGTCGGTGAGAGTTCGTATCTCGCGCGGTTCGAGCGGGAGGCGCGGACCGCCGCGAGGCTCGGCCACAACAACATCACCCGCGCCTTCGATCTCGACACGGCCGGGGACATTCACTTCATCGTCATGGAATACGTCGAGGGCACCGATCTCCATGCCAAAGTGAAAGCGGAGGGGCCGCTCGACATCCGCGAGGCCGCCGACTTCATCCGGCAGGCGGCCGTCGGCCTGCACTACGCGCACGAGGAGGGGCTCGTGCACCGTGACATCAAGCCGGCCAACCTGATGCTCGACCGCAAAGGCACGGTCAAAATCCTCGACCTCGGCCTCGCCCTCGGCGACGACGACGACGATGCGTCGCTGACCCGCGAGCACGACGAGAAAGTGCTCGGCACCGCCGATTATCTCGCCCCCGAACAGGCCCGTGACAGCCACCTGGCCGACCGTCGCAGCGACATCTACGCGCTCGGCTGCACACTGTTTTATCTGCTCGTGGGCAAGGCGCCCTTCGCGAAGGGCTCGCTCGGCGAGCGCGTCCGCGCCCACATGAACGAGCCGCCGCCAAACCTGCTCGAGATTCGGTCCGAAGTGCCGACGGAAATCGCCGAGCTTTACTTCCGGATGATGGAGAAGAGCCCGGACGGCAGACCGCAGACGGCGCAGGAGGTGGCCAATGCGCTCGAGGTCTGGCTGAAATCGACGTCTGGAGCCAGGCAGCAGGAGCGAGTGGAGCCGCCGCGGCGTTCGCTCAGGCGGTCTCCGAGTGAGAAGAGCAGCGGCATCGACGTGCGGCGGCTGCAGCCGCCGGGGCCCGTCGTGAGAAGCGGCCCGGGCAGCAGCTCCGGAGGCCTGGGGGCCGGCAGCGGGCCGAGACGCGGCGGCAGCGACGCTGCGCGGCGGGTTCCCGGCTCGGATGTCGATCTGTCGTCGCTCTCGTTTCCCTCCTCACCGCCGAGCGGCGGCAAGTCGGCCCCGAAGATGCCGCAGGTCAACTCCACCGTCGCTCCCAAGCCACAGCCTGCCGACAAGCCCGCGGCCCCGGCCAGGCCCTTGACTGCCGATAAGCCCACGAAGGCCGCCGGCTCAGCGCGGCGTCTCGGGGGCCTGGGAACCGCGCTGCGCGGGCTCTCCGAAAAACAGGTCGCCGGCCTGCCGATCGGGTTTTGGATCGTGGTGGGGATCACGCTCGTCGCCGCCGCGGGCTTGGCGGCCAAGGTGCTCAGCAAAGCAAAGTAGACCGCAAAAAGTAGACCGCTTGCTCCGCAAGCGGATCCAGATCCGCTTCGGGACGAAGCGGTCTACATGGACGAAGCGGTCTACATACGAACCGGTCTACGTCGCCGCGCCGATCTTCCACTCACCGTCGGCCAGCGCATCGAGCGTGGAGCGATGCGTGAGATCGTAGTCGAGCGGCGTGAGCGTCACGTCGCCGGCTGCGAGGGCGGTGACGTCGGAATCGTGGGGCGATGGCGGCGGCGGCGGGTCGTTCGTCGCCCAGTAGTAGGCGCGGCCGCGTGGATCGACCCGGCGTTCAAAGGCCTCGCCGTAGCGCGACGTGCTCATCGGCACGATCCGCAGCCGCGGGGTGCCCGCGAGGGCTCGTGTCGGAATGTTGATGTTGTAGAGGCTGCCGGCGGGCGGACGGCGGTCGAGCAGCCCGCGGATCACGTCGAGCGCGATCTCGGCGGCGCGGTCGAAGTCGGCATGCTCGTCATACTCGAGCGAGACGGCGATGCTCGTGATCCCGAAAAACGCCCCTTCGATCGCGGCCGCCACCGTGCCTGAATAGAGCACGTTGATGCCGGCGTTGAGACCGCTGTTGATGCCACTGACGACGACATCGGGGCGTCGCGGGCAAAACTCGGAGATCCCGAGCTTCACGGCGTCGGCAGGGCTGCCATCGACGGCCCAGCCGCGGCTGCGACCGCCCTCGAAGATCTCCTTGGCGGTCAGGGGCGTGAGAAACGTGATCGCATGCCCCACGCCGCTCTGCTCGGTGGACGGGGCCACGACGCTCACGTCGCCGATCCTGCAAAGGGCGCGTTCGAGCGCCGCGAGGCCCGGGGCGAAGATGCCGTCGTCGTTGGTGAGCAGGGCGAGCATGGCGAAAACAGCACACTATAGAACCTTCGCCCGCAGACTTTCTATACTCAGCGGCTTTTCCGCCTTTCCCGCCACTCCCGCCACTCCCGCCATGAAGCCCTCGCCCGACCGGTCTCCCCAGCAGTCGGAGCGCGTGATCGTGCTCGACTTCGGCTCGCAATACGCCCAGCTGATCGCCCGCCGGGTGCGCGAGCAGCACGTCTACTGCGAGATCGTGCGGCACGACATCACGGCGGCACGGATCAAGGAACTCGCCCCCCGCGGCATCATCCTTTCCGGCGGCCCGTCGAGCGTCTACGAGTCGGGAGCGCCCCGCTGCGACCCCGGCCTCTTCGAACTCGGCATCCCGGTGCTCGGGATCTGCTACGGCATGCAGCTGGCCTGCAACGCCCTCGGGGGCCGCGTCGGCCAGGCCCACGCGCGGGAATACGGCCGGGCCGTGCTGGAGGTGAGCGTTGACGACACGATCTTCGCCGGCATCCCGCGGCACACCGAAGTGTGGATGAGCCACGGCGACCAGGTCGACCAGGTGTCGGCCGACTTCCTTCCGCTCGCGAAGACGCCCACCTGTCCGCTGGCCGCCGTCCGCCACCGCTCGCTGCCGGTCTTCGGGCTGCAGTTTCATCCCGAGGTCACCCACACCGCGGCCGGCAGCGCCATGCTCGCCAACTTTCTCAAATCTGCCTGCGGCTGCTCCGGCTCCTGGCGGCTCGAAGATTTCGCCGACGCCGTCATCCACGGCCTGCGGGCGCGCGTGGGGAAGGATCGCGTCATCTGCGGCCTCTCCGGCGGCGTCGATTCGGCCGTCGTGGCGGCGCTCCTTTCGCGGGCGATCGGCGACCAGCTCTCCTGCATCCTGGTCGACAATGGCCTCTTGCGGAAGAACGAGGCGGTGGCCGTGATCGACGAATTCACGACCCACTTCAAGACCGATCTCCACGTCGTGCCCGCCGAGAAAATGTTCCTCGACGTCCTCGCCGGCGTCAGCGAGCCGCAGGAGAAGCGGCGGCGGATCGGCAAGGCCTTCGTCGACTGCTTCGCCGACGAGGCCGCGAAGATCAAAGGGGCGAAATTCCTCGCCCAGGGCACGCTTTACCCAGACGTGATCGAGAGCGGCGCCGCCACCGACGGCCCGGCCGCCACGATCAAGCTGCATCACAACGTGGGCGGTCTGCCCGAAGATCTCCAATTCGAGCTGATCGAGCCCCTGCGCGACCTCTTCAAGGACGAGGTCCGCCGGCTCGGCCTGCAGCTCGGGCTGCCCGAGCGGATCGTCTGGCGGCATCCGTTCCCTGGGCCGGGACTCGCCGTCCGCTGCCTCGGCGAGGTGACGAAGCCCCGGCTCGACAAGCTCCGCGAGGCCGACGCGATCGTGCTCGAGGAGATCGAGCGGGGGGGCCTGATGCGAAAGGTCTCGCAGGCCTTCGCCGTACTCCTGCCGGTGCAGAGCGTGGGCGTGATGGGCGACGCGAGAACCTATGACGACGTGCTCGCCGTGCGGGCCGTGGAGACGGAAGACTTCATGACGGCCGACTGGAGCCATCTCCCCTACGAGATGCTGGCCCGGATCTCGAGCCGCGTGATCAACGAGGTCCGCGGCATCAACCGCGTGGTCTACGACATCTCCTCGAAGCCGCCGGCCACGATCGAGTGGGAGTAGACCGCTTGCTCCGCAAGCGGATCCCCAGCCGGCTCGCGGGCGGCAGAAGGTTCCTCGCGGTGGCCCTCGAAGACTCGGTCCAAATGCTCGTCACGCTTCCGCCGACCCGCTCACCTCGCCCAACGGTAGGTCGCGTGGTCCCAAGCCGATCCCGTTCCAAGCCCTACTTCGCCGCCTGGGTGTATTGCTGGCCGCGCACCACCTGCACATCGGCGAGCCAGGCGATGCAGGCGTAATATTCGAAGTATTCGTGCGACACGTGCGTCAGGATTTTTTCGGCGACCTCCATCGGCACCACGAACTCCAGCTTCATCGTCTTCGCCCCGGTCGTGACGGCGACATTTCTCGCGCTTCTCGATCCCTGGCCGATGACCTCGCTGAGCGTGTAGCCGGTCGCGCCGAGCCGCAGGCCCTCCTCGGCGATGTCTTCCATGATGACGGTCTCGCCGATCACGGTCACGATCTTGAGTGGGTAGAGATGCATGGGACTCCTCGTTTCGTGCTTCGGCCTCAGGTGGCTCCCAGCCACTTGGCCATTTCGTAGTAGATCGGAATGCCGAAGGCTATGTTGAACGGAAACGTGATGGCAAGGGCCGCCGTGATCGAATAGGTCGGATTCGCCTCGGGCAGCGTAAGCCGCACCGCCGGCGGGGCCGCGATGTATGAAGCGCTGGCGACGATGGCCGCCAACACGGTGCAGCCGCCGAGGTTCAGCCCGGCGAGATGGCCGAGGTAGGCCCCGAAGAATCCATGGATCAGGGGCATCACGATGCCGAACGCGACGAGAAACGGCCCCACCTTCACGAGATCCCCGAGCCGCTCGCCGGCGACGAGCCCCATCTCGAGCAGGAAGATGCAGAGCGCTCCTCGAAACAGCATCCCCTTGCTCTGGAAGAAATCATAGAACGGCTGAAAGGCCTTCTCGTCCATGAAGAGCGTGGAGATGAAGCCGATCGCCATGAGCCCGGCCATCAGCATGATCGACTGCCCGGTGATGACCTCGTACAAAGCCTCGTTGAGCTTCGATTCACGGGCTTGCCGGCGGCCTGCGGCCGCGCTCCGTTCCCGCGCCGACAGCGCGGCCCCCAAGACGAGGGCGATCGCGATCCCGGGGCATTCCAGAATCGTCACGAGCGCCGGCAGAAAACTGTTCGCCGGGTGATGCGTCTGCTCGACGAACGAGTTGGCGACCGCGTAGGTGACGGCCGAGGTGCTGCCGTAGTGGGCGGCGATACCGGCCGAATCGGCGATCGACATGCCCCCCAGATAGCGCAAGACCACGAATGACGTGAGCGGCGTGACACAGCCGAGAAACAGCGTGGCGAGCGCCGGCTTCCAGATGGTCGCCACGCCATGCGTCTGGTATTCGTGCGCGAGCTCGTGGCCTCCGATGAATCCGATCGACATCAGGAGAAAGATCGCGATCGAGAGATAGAGCTCCTTCGGGATCTTGATGCCGCCGTGGATCCGCGTGCAGATGATCCCCAGCACGAAGCAGAGCGGGATCGGCGTCAGCAGGTTTCGCTCAAGCGACTCGAGAATCCGGGCGACCTGCTCGGCATTGAAGACGGCGAGCAGGAGAGGCAGCTGGCTTGTCATGCGTGACTCGGAGTGGAAGTGAGGCGAAACGATCCCGGGCCAAACCATCGCGGCGCCGCGTGTTTCAAGAGGTTACCGACGCTGCGGCGGAACGCGACCCCAATCTCCGCCGACTGTCGCATTTTTAAGCCCCGGCCCCGCGACGTTGCATGGCATACTGGGGGCATTCACCCTCGGAGGGCTCATCGCCGTGCACGTCGCGATCATCGAAGACGACCCCGCCATCGCCAAGGCGGTCCGCACGGCCATCCGGGAGGCCGGCCACGAGTGCACCTGGATCCCGGACGGCGAGATCGCCATCCGCGACCAGACGATCCTGTCGAGCGACATCGTGGTGCTCGACCTGATGCTCCCGAAGGCCAGCGGCCTCCAGGTGCTGGAGGCGGCGCGATCCGCAGGGATTCGCACCCCTGTCATCGTGCTGACGGCGCTGGGCACCGTGACCGACAAGCTCGTGGGATTCCAGGCCGGGGCCGACGACTATCTGGTGAAACCTTTCGAGATCGACGAACTCCTGGCCCGGATCGAGGCCGTGCATCGCCGCACGTCGAACAAGCCGGCGATGGAGCTCACGGCCGGCAGCCTCCACCTCAGCCTCGCCACGAAGCGACTCACGCTGGACGGCCGCTCGGTCGAGCTCACCCCCACCGAGCTCACCATCCTCGAACTTCTGATGCGGTTCAAAGGCCAGGTCGTGACTCGGAAGATGCTGTGCGAACACGTCTGGGGCTTCAATTGGGACGGCCCCACGAACGTGATCGAGGTGCACATCAACCGGCTCCGGGGCAAGATCGACAAGGGACGGGAAGACTCGCTCATCCGCACCATCCGGGGCCGCGGCTATGCCCTCGCGTCTGTTTAGACGGATTCCGTGGGCCACGCTGCGCGTCCGCCTCACGCTGCTCAACACCGGCGTCGTGCTCTTCGCCACGATCGCGGCCCTGCTCGCCGTGCGGCTCGCCGCCCGCTCGATCCTCTACCGCGAGGCCGATTCCGTGCTCCGCGGCGAGGTGCGGGAGATCAGCATGGCGCTCGAAGACCTGCATCCTGACCGGCAGGCCGTCGTGGAGGAACTCCGCCGCAAGACGGTCGGCCACCGGGAGCGGGGCTGGTTCGCGCAGTTGCTCGATGGCGGCGGCGCGACGATCTGGAAGAGCGACAACTGCCCCGACGCGATCGCCACCTGGCCAATCCTTGTCGAGAAGACGGAAAACCTCGTGCAGGCGGGACCCTACCGCTTCGCGCGCCGCACCGTGACACCGCCCGGCGACGAGGCCTTCCACGTGCGGATCGGCATGCCGACGGCGTTTCTCGAGCAAGACGTGGACGCGCTGTCCCGCATCCTGATTCCCGTGGGCATCGCGCTGTCGCTGCTCACTCCGCTGGCCGGCTATTGGCTGGCGCTGCGGGCCACGAGCCCGATCGCCGAGATCCTGCGGACGGCCGATCAACTCCGCCCCACGCGGCTCGGCGACCGCCTGGAGGTTCGCGGCACCAAGGACGAGCTCGACCGGCTCTCCCTCACGATCAACCGGCTGCTCGACCAGGTGGCCGGCCACGTCGAGCGGCAGCAGCAGTTCGTGGCCGATGCCGCCCACGAGCTCCGTGGCCCGCTGGCGGCCATCCAGACGAACCTCGAGGTGGCCGCCTCGCGGGATCGCTCCGCCGCCGATTACCGCGACACGATCGAGGAGGCGCTCGACGAGACCCGGCAGCTTTCACGCCTGACGAACGACCTCCTGACGCTCGCGGAGGGAGAGTCGCCCACGGACGCCGACATGCGCACGAGCGTGGATTGGTCGGCCATCGCCAGCCAGACCGCGGCCATGTTTTCCGGAGTGGCCGAAGACCGTTCGATCCGCCTCGTCGTGGACGCCTCCCAAGGTGTCACCGTCTGGGGCGACGCCCGGCAACTCCGCCAGGTGCTGAGCAATCTGCTCGACAACGCGATTCGATTCACGCCGGCCGGCGGGAGCGTGATCGTCACGCTGCGGCAGGTTTCGCAGTCGGCAACGGTGACCCTGACGGTGGAAGACTCCGGCTGCGGCATCGAGCCGCGGCATCTGCCGTGGGTCTTCGACCGGTTCTTCCAGGCAGACGACGCCCGCGATCGCGGCGCAGCCGGGCGGGGCGGTGGCCTGGGGCTGGCGATCTGCCGCTCCATCGTCGAACGGCACGGGGGTCGCATCGGAGTACACAGCGAGGTGGGCAGGGGCTCCGTGTTCACCGTCACGCTCCCTGCGCCACCCCATCTCGCCCAACCTGCCGCGGCGGGCTACCTGCGGCAGGTTTAAGCAACTGCAAGGTGCTTTCCGTTGAAGCCCGGCCGAAAACTGTGCCGATTTCCACGACAGAAGCAGTCAGGAGGCTTTTGCCGTGTGCGCAGGAAGAAGCGATCGCAAAAACCAGGCGGCCTGTGGGCGGCCGGTGGCTGCATTCGTCGCCTTGATCGCAATCGTGGCCGGGATGCCGGCTGCCGCGTGGGCTGCTGACGAGCCGGCCGCTGAGTTCATCGTGCTGGCCGGCGACCCCGACGCCCAGCCGCTGCAACTCCCGAGCCCGGCGGCCAGGCTCGAATCGTTCGACCAGGTCTCCGAGGCGCTCTCGGCCGACCGGAAGCGGGTGGCCGCGCTCGAGGCCCGCCTGCAGGAACTCGAGAACGGCGCCGAAAAGCCCGAGGCGAAGAAGCCCGAGGCAAAGAAGCCGAAAGAGCCCTACGAGATCGGCAGCGACAAGGCGTTGAAAGACACCTGGAAGGACGGCTTCCAGGCGGAATCGGCCAACAAGGACTTCCGCGTGAAGATCGGCGGCCGTACGCAGGTCGATGCGGTCGCCTTCACGGGCGGCCCCGGACCGACCCAGCCACCCAACCAGGGCGGCCTCGACCCGTCGCTCGCCAACACCGTCAACTTCCGCCGGGGCCGGTTGCGAATCGAGGGGCGGATGTACGAGCTCTACGACTTCGCCTGCGAATACGACTACATCAACGAGCTCAACGTCAACAACGAGGTCTTCCCCACGGAGCGTGACTCCGGCCCGATCACCGCCGTCACCGACCTCTGGCTGCAGCTGCGCGAAATCCCGATCCTCGGCACCGTGCGGATCGGCAACCAGAAGGATCCCTACGGCTACGAGCACCTCACGAGCAGCCGCTGGCTCAACTTCATGGAGCGATCGTTCAGCCAGGATGCCTTCGAGGGACCGTTCAACAACGGCTTCGTGCCCGGCATCCAGATCCTCAACAATAACGAGGAGGGTGACATCGCCTGGCAGGTGGGCCAGTTCAAGAACACGACGAACCCGTTCGGATTCTCGAACTCAAACGGCGGCAGCATGACCGTTGGCCGGCTCGTCTACCTGCCGGTCTACGAGGACGAGGGCCGCAAGCTGCTCCACCTCGGACTCTCGGGCCGCACGATGGAGCCGCGACGGACGTACACGTCGTTCGATCCACTCACCGGGCTGCCGCGCGGGCCTGAAATCCCGTCCGTCAGATTCCGCAGCCGCGGCGACATTCGCAACGGACCTCCAGGACCGCTCAACTCGATCTACGCCGACAGCGGCCTCCTGCAGGGCTCCTGGCAAAACATGATCGGCCTCGAGTTCGTGGGCAACAACGGCCCGTGGTCGTTCCAGTCGGAGTACTTCGGCTCGTGGCTCTACAACACCCGGACGACCTCCGCCGGCCCGCTCGTCACCAACGGCTACCAGCCAAAGCCCGGCACGAACGTGGGCACGGTCTACTACCAGGGCGGCTACGCGGAGGTGCTCTACTTCCTCACGGGCGAGAGCCGCACCTATTCGAAGATCGAATACCGCTTCGACCGCCCGATCCCGAACAACAACTTCTACGCCATCCGTGGCGGCGGATCGGGCCGCCGCCTGAGCCTGAGCGAGGGCGCCTGGCAAGTGGGCGTGCGCTACAACTATCTCTGCCTGAATGACGGCGAGGTGAACGGCGGCGTGCTCAACGGCATGACGCTCGGGCTCAACTGGCTGCTCAACCCGAATGCCCGCATCTACTTCAACTACGACCTGACGTACAGGGATTTCGTGAGCACGCCGTGGGCCAAGGAACTGAGCGGCCCCAACAAAGGCTCCGTGGTGGCCGGGCAAAGCTCCAACGGCAGCGGCTTCGTCAACGGCTTCGGCACGCGGCTGGCCTTCGACTTCTAGACGAGGAGGTTTCGATGCGGTGGATTCTCGCGGCAACCCTGGCCGGCGTCGTCATCCTGGCGGAAATGCCGCCCGTGGGTGCCGCCGATTGCTCCTGCGGTCACGTCTCCTGCACCGGCTCGGGCGAATGCCCCGAATGCGTGCCCGCCTGCAGGGCGACCTGGGAGGAGACGAAGACCAAGAAGCCCAAATACTCGATGAAGTGCGAATACGCCTGCGTGCGGGGCCGCGACTCGTGGCATGCGCCCCCGCCCGAATGCCGCTGTAGCCCGCCATGCGGTGACATCATCGTGAAAAAGCGGCTCTACAAGACCGACGGCCCCGAGAAGATGGAACGGGTGCCGAAGTACGAGGTCGAGATGGTGCCCGCGGAGCCGTGCCACTGTGCGGCATGCAGCGGTGGAGCGCCGCTATGCTGGTGGAACCCCGTCAGTTGGGTCTCCTGCCTGCTTGGCCGCTAAACCGTCGATGCCACGAGAAGCCTCCGCCGCCGGTATCGTCTTCGCCATGCCCGTGGAGGCCGACGCTTTCGCGGCCCGTGGCCGCGATGTGGTCCGAATGCAAGCGGCCGGACTCGAGTTTCACGAAGGGACAATTGGGGGCCGCCGCGTGGCCTGGGTCGTTGCGGGGGCAGGGCTCGCGCGGGCGGAGCGCGCCTGCCGCCTTCTGATCGACGGCCATCGGCCGGGCTTGATCATCTCGGCCGGCTTTGCGGGCGGGCTCGTGGCGGGGATCGAACGGGGCAGCGTGGTCGCGCCCTCGCGGGCGATCCGCGCCGAGCAAGAGTCGATCCCGCTGGCAGTCGCCGCCGCGAGCGGCTTCGCGAACGCCGGGGCGATCGTCACGATCGACCACGTGGCGTGCACGGCGCACGAAAAAGAGTCACTGGCGACGACCGGCGCCGAGCTCGTCGACATGGAGACCTGGGGCGTCGCTCGGACGGCCCGCGAAGTCGGCATCGATTGCGTCGGGCTGCGGGTCGTGTCTGACACCGCGAGCGACGAACTGCCGCGCGAGATGGCCGCGCTCGTGAAGCCACAGTCGTCGTTCCGACGGCTCGGCTCGGCCTTGCGGGCCGTCAGCCGTCGGCCCGGCGCCGCGGTCGACATGTGGCGGCTCTGGGAACACGCCGTCGTCGATGCCCGGACACTCGCCGACGCGCTCGAGCGGCTGATCGGCCGCCTCCCTGAATCGCGTGATGCCGTCAGCGGCCCGTGAGCAGCCTGACCAGCGGCCCATGGGGCAGGTCTGCTACGAGGAGTCGCCGCGGCCTGCCCACCTTCGCGAGCACCGTCTCGGCGGCAAGCCTGCCGCTGCGGACGGCCCCCTCCATCGTCGAGGGCCAGCCGGTGGCCGTCCAATCGCCGGCGAGAAAGAGATTGTCGATGGAGGTCTGCGCCGGCGGCCGCGCCGACTCCACGCCGGGCCGCACCGACAAGACGGCCGTCGGATCGGTCACGATCCGCGAATCGACGAGCTTTGCCTCACGGGCCGCCGGAAAAACCTCCCGCAATTCCGCGACGACCGCCTCGAGCAGCCGGCCGCGGTCGCCGGCGAAGAGCCCGCGCGACGCGCTGATCACCACCTGGCAATAGCCCGGCGACGTCCCCGCGGCATCGTCGCTGCGAAACACCCACTGCGACACCCGGCCCACGAGCACGGCATGCGGCAGGTCGACCACGTCGCGATCAAACCAGAGATGCACCGCCGTGATCGGCGAGCCGGCGAGCCTGTCTTCCGCCGCCGGCACGACGTCGGGCACAAGACGCGCCGCCTGCTTCCAGGGAAGGGCGACGACGACGGCATCGCAGGGAATTCGTTCGTCGCCACAGACCACGGCGATCGCCCGCCCGGCGGCATCCCGCTCGATGCCGGTCACGGTGCGGCCGGTCTGCAGCCGCACGCCCCGCGCTTCGAGCCATGCGGCAAGTCTGTCGCCGAACAGTTCGCCGAGCGGCGCGGTCGGCACGTAGAGATCGGCCGCCTCACGATGCGCAAGAAAGCCATCGACGGCCACCTTCCGTGCCGCGGCCACGCTCACAAGATCGATCGATTCGCCGAGCGCGCTTTCGAGCACCGGCTGCCAGAAGAGCTGGATCACCCGATCGGGCTGCCCGGCTGACTCGAGCCACGGTCGTGCGGTCTGCGTTCGATCCGCATCGTCGCCCCGAAACCGCGCGAGCCGCACCATGCCCAGAGCGAGCGCGACTTTCTCGCGGAGCGAAAAATGCCGCATGCCGAGAAGCAGCGGGGCGAGGTGGAGCGGGGCGGGCAGCCGGCGCGAGGGCGTGCAGGCGGCCCGATCGCCGTCGGGGCCGATGAAGAAGAGCGTGCGGTCGTGCCGCAGGGCGTCGGCCAAGCCCGCCTGCCGGCAGAGGTCGAGGAAGTTGGTGCAGCAGCCCATCGCCACGTGCTGGCAGGCATCGACGAGGCCGCCGGCCACCGGATCCTCGAACGACGCCGCCCGGCCGCCGACCTTCCGTCGAGCCTCGAGCAGCGTGATCTCGAGCCATTCATCGGCGATCGCCGCCGCAGCGGCCAAGCCTGCGAGGCCACCGCCGACGATCACCACGCGCGCTTTGTGCCCGCCAGTCGTCATGCGCGCGGCCCTGCAACGAGGCTCGCGATGGCCGAGCCGATCATCACCGGCTTCGGCGGCCGCAGACGTTCTGTGAAGATCCGGCTGCCGCCCCGCCGCACGGCGCCGAGCAGGGCGCGGTAGACGCCGTGCATCGCGCGGAAGACGAGGCGGCCGTCGGTCGAGAGCATGCGATCGAGCGCCCGCGACTGCTTGAAATAGGCGTCGGCGCGGCCGATCTCGAAATCGGCCAGTCGCGCAAACTCCGCACCGATGCGGCCGGCCGCGAGATCTGCAGGCGAGCAGCCGTGCGATGCGAAATCCTTCCGCGGCAGATAGATCCGGCCGCGGCCGAGATCCTCCGGGATGTCGCGGAGGATGTTCGTGAGCTGAAACGCCATGCCGCAGGCATGCGACGCGGGGATCGCCTCCGGCGTGTGGAATCCCCAGATATGAATCGCCGCCAGGCCGACGGCGCTCGCCACGCGGCGGCAGTATTCCTCGAGGTCGGCGAATGTCTCGTAGGAATGCTGCGTTAGATCCATCCGCACGCCATCGAGGATGTCGCGAAGGTGCTCGCAGGGCACGGCGAAGCGCCGCGCCGTGTCGACCACCGCCCGGATCACCGGTTCGGCGGACTGGCCGCCGGCCAGCGCGGCCTCGAGATCGCGCTCGAACGCATCGAGCCGCACGCGGGCCACAGCGGGCTCCGCGGCATCGTCGACGATGTCGTCGGCCCGGCGGCAAAACGCATAGAGCGCGGTCGTGCCGCGCCGCTTCTCTTTCGGCAATAGACGGATGGGCAGGGCGAAGTTGGACCGCGACCGGCGAAGCAGGTCGGCACAGGCGGCATGGTCGGCGGCGAGCGAGCCTGGGGTCATGAGCATGGCTGGGGTCATGGTGTCCCTGCGAGACTCGCGGTCTGCAGCCTCCACCAGGCGCGGGCCGCGAGTTGCAGTTTGCGCAAGCGGCCCACGACGGGACGTGCCGTGAGCGTGTCGTAGCCTGCCCGTTCGATGGCGTCGGCGATCGAACGGCCCCCGGCCAGAAACAAGCCGATCGCCGGCCGCAACACGCGGGGCGCGAGGCCGACGAGCGGTGCCCCTTCGTCGAAGCAGCCGCGTGCCCAGGCCACCTCGTCGCGCAGGAGATTCCTGAGCGCCGCGGAGGCCGCCGGCGCATCGAGCATCGATTCATCGACTCCGTGGCGTCGCATGTCGTCGCGGGGAAGATAGACACGCCCCGCAAGACGGTCGCGGCGGACATCCTGCCAGAAGTTCACCAATTGCAGCCCGGTGCAGATCGCATCCGACATCACCACGAGCGCCGAATCACGGCAGCCCTCGAGCCCGAGCACGATCCGGCCCACCGGGTCGGCCGACCGGCGACAGTACGCCAGCACGTCGTTGCGGCTCGCGTAGCGGCAGGCCACACCGGCCTCGTCGAACGCCCGATCCTCCTCGAAGGCATCGAGCAGATCCTCGAAGGGCTCGATCGTGAGACCGGTCCGGCGCACGGTATCCGCCAACGCCACGAACACCGGATGCGTCGCCCGGCCGGCGAAGCACTCCTGCAACTGCCGCCGCCAATCGGCGATGGCGCCCGCCGCGACGGCCGGTGACTCCGCCTCGTCGGCGAGGTCGTCGCTCCAACGGGCAAAGGCATAGACATTGGCCAGATGCTGCCGCAGCCGGGGCGGTACGAGCCGCGTGGCGACGGTGAAGTTTTCGTAATGGCTGGTCGCCAACGCGCGGCAAAAAGCCTCGGCTTCGGCGAGCGGCGGTGTCGGGGAGAGAGTCTGTGTTTGAGTCGGGGCTTGCATCGGGGCTGGCGCCGAGGCGGGGCAGGGGGCCGACGGCCGCGCGGTTGTCTGGCCGGACCGCCATAACTTCACTACCATGACCTCGTGATGATAGCCGGATTGGCCGCAGCCCGATCTGGCATTCCCGGCGGAGCCAGCCCCCCATGAAGATTCTGCTTGCCAGCCCCCGCGGCTTCTGCGCCGGCGTGAACATGGCGATCGAGACGCTCGAAACCGCCATCCGCCTCCACGGCACGCCCGTCTACGTCTATCACGAGATCGTCCACAACAAGCACGTGGTCGATCGTTTCGTCCGCGAGGGAGCCGTCTTCGTCGACACGGTGGAGGAGGTGCCGGAAGGGGCCGTCCTGCTTTTTTCCGCGCACGGCGTGGCCCCCGAAGTCCGCCGCATCTCGGCGGAGCGTCGGCTGCGGGCCATCGACGCCACCTGCCCGCTCGTCACGAAGGTGCATCTGGAGGCGATCAAGTATGCGAAGGCCGGTTACCGGATCGTGCTCATCGGCCATGAAGGGCACGACGAGGTGATCGGCACGATGGGGCAGGCCCCCGAGGCCTTCTCGCTCGTGGATAATACGGAAGAGGTCGATGCCCTCCCGTTCGGCCCCGACGACAAACTCGCCTACCTCACGCAGACGACCCTCTCGGTGGACGATGCTTCGAAGATCATCAAGCGGCTCAAGGAACGATTCCCTCAGATCGTCGGCCCGCCGAAAGACGACATCTGCTATGCCACGCAGAACCGGCAGGAGGCCGTGCGGCTCCTCTCCGATGAAGCCGACATCGTGATCGTGCTTGGCAGCCAAAACAGCTCCAACAGCCAGCGGCTCGCCGAACTCGCCCGCGACGGCGACATCCCCGCCCACCTGATCGATGGCGCCAACGAAATCGATCCCGGCTGGTTCACCGGCGAGGAGACGGTGCTGATCACGGCCGGGGCCAGCGCCCCGGAGAGCGTGGTGCAGGACTGCGTGCGGTGGCTGATGGAGCGGTTCGGCGCCACGGTCGAGGAGCGGACGATCCGCGAGGAAGACGTCTACTTCCCGCTCCCCAAGGAGCTTCGCGCCGCCGCGGCGGCCGTGCAATTGCCGATGGCGTGATCGCCGTCCGCGGCGCCGCCGACTACCGCCGAAAAGGGGGCGAAGGTATCGTTTTCCGACGGATCGGTCGTCGTTCATCCTTCGAAAGGTGCTGTTGTGAGCAGGTTGGTCGGATTGGTCGGCTGGCGCGGCATGGTCGGTTCCGTGCTCATGGATCGGATGGTCGCGGAGCGGGATTTCGACCTCATCGAGCCGGTCTTCTTCTCGACGTCGAACGCCGGCGGCGCGGCCCCTCCCATGGCCCGCAACGAGACGCGGCTGCGCGATGCCCACGACATCGCGTCGCTCGCGAAGTGCGCGATCGTCGTCACCTGCCAGGGGGGCGACTACACGAGCGACGTCTATCCGCGACTGCGGGCGGCCGGCTGGAAGGGGCACTGGATCGACGCCGCCTCGACGCTCCGCATGCAGGACGACGCGGTCATCATCCTCGATCCCGTCAACATGCCGGTGATCAAGGCTGCGCTCGCCAAGGGGGGCACCACCTGGGTTGGCGGCAACTGCACCGTCAGCTGCATGCTGATGGGCGTGGGCGCTCTCTACAAGGCGGGGCTCGTCGAGTGGATGAGCACCCAGACCTACCAGGCGGCCTCGGGGGGCGGCGCTCAGCACATGCGTGAATTGCTCCGGCAATACGGCACGCTCAACGCGGAGGTGAAGGCCCTGCTCGACGACCCCAAGAGCGCGATCCTCGAGATCGACCGCCGCGTGATCGCCCGGCAGCGGAGCCTCGCGGGCGACGAGGTGGCCAATTTCGGTGTGCCGCTCGGTGGCTCGCTCATTCCCTGGATCGACAAGGATCTCGGCAACGGCCAATCGAAGGAGGAATGGAAGGGGATGGCCGAGACGAACAAGATCCTGGGGCGGGGGGAGGGCTTCGGCTCACCGGCGGTGCCGGTGGATGGCTTCTGCGTCCGCGTCGGCGCGATGCGGTGCCACAGCCAGGCGCTCACGTTCAAGCTCCGCAAGGACGTGCCCGTCGCCGAGATCGAGGCCATGATCGCGGCCGACAACGAGTGGGTGCAGGTCGTGCCGAACACCCGCGAGGCGACGCTCCAGCACCTCACGCCCGTGGCCGTGACGGGCACGATGACGATCCCGGTGGGCCGCATCCGCAAGCTCGCGATGGGGCCCGACTACCTCGGCGCCTTCACGATCGGCGACCAGCTCCTTTGGGGCGCGGCCGAGCCGCTGCGCCGGATGCTGCGAATCCTGCTCGCCTAATTAGGTGCCATTCCACGCCGGGAAAAAGTCCTCGGCTGCATCCCTTCGGGTTGCTAGAGCTGCGCTGCCAGCATCGACAGGCCCACGCCTGCCTCGAAACCGATCCCGACGAGATTCTGCCACGAGCGGCTGTTATCCACTGCGGCTGAGACGAGCCTT
Source organism: Pirellulales bacterium (assembly GCA_044336925.1). GTDB lineage: Bacteria > Planctomycetota > Planctomycetia > Pirellulales > UBA1268 > RGVT01. Next base: position 7,145 of record JBIIOM010000016.1, on the reverse strand, counting down.
GCCACGGCGGCCGCGCACCAGGCTGCCCCGACGACGGTAAAGGCAGGCACGGACTGCACGACCAGGCATCCGATGCCCAGGCACATAAAAAACCCGCCGTAGGTGGCACGAAACTCCGAGATGCCCAGCGGCCCGTCGGGGCGGATTCCAAGCACGCGGCTCACGGCGCTGGGAACCAGCAGGCCGAGGCATCCCAGTGCCGCGGTCACCGCCGCTCCACAGTTCGGCAACAGCATCATGCAGAGAACCTCCGGCTCGAGGTCACAATTTCACAATGCCGCGCATGACCTTGAATCCACCGACAAGCGTCGAGCCACCGTAATCCTTGGCCAAGCGCATGAGGCTTTTATGAAACCCGCAATTCGGAAATACGGACTCGACTTTGGCGATGGCTGACCGTCTGATTCCTTTGCGGCACAAGCCCTGCGTTGCGTCGATCCAGTCAGCCTTCCGGCAGGCCTCGATAACGTCCGCGTTTTTTCCTCGATACCTGAATATCTTGTGATGCCAGTGGATGGCGCCGCGCAGGGCGTCGGAGTCCAATCCCCAGCCACACTGTTCATTGTCGCGCAGAGCGGCAGCCTCTGAAGGCTCCAAGTAGGCCAATTCCTTGTCCGTCCAGAGACCGATGTCGTGGTATACGAACGCAGTTTCAACGATGTGTTCGTATTCCTCGGCATTCCCCAGGAAGTGCATGGCATAGGTGATGCAGCGATACACATGGTTTCGATAGCCATCGAAGTCTTGGCCGATCGCAATTCGGTAGGGTGCGAATAGCGTTTCAACCCGAGGACGCTCAGTCTTGATGGCAATGTCACGCATGGTCGATCTCCCGCACGATCTCGAACGGCTCCTGGGCCACTCCGGTCACGAGGCTCACGCTCATCATCGCAACGAGCAACATGGCGGCGATGCCGGCCCAAAGTCGCGTGGCGGAAACATACCTATCGAATGATGCTGCATGAACATTCCTCGCCGCAGGAGCCGGTCGCGCTCGGCATCTGTCAAACCGGTGGCGGTCACCATGCGGACGCGAAATCCGAACTCCAGGAATTCGCCAAGCCGACGCTTCTTACGCACACGCTTTCGCATTACGCTCCTCCCGGCCTACCCCGCCGCCGAACGCGAGGAATCAGCAGCTCGCGACCAAGAGAGTATCCACACCGCCAGATTTATCGTGAGCCCGCTGCATTGCGTTGTTCGCTGAAAGACATCTGATTCCCTTTGGCTGCTGTTTTTCACGCCGTCATGGAGGCGGGCCGGAAAGGATCACACGTTTTAGGTAGGGAGTCAGCGCCGGATTTTCGGTTTTCAAAGTGGCGCGGTATTGGATGAAGCCCGCCCGCGGCACATTCACTGGCGAGTCCGGCCGCTCGAACCGACTTTGAGCGGTTCCGTCTGGGCCGACGTAGGGCATGTCGGCCAACGCCTCACGGGTCGCGGCGGTTCGCAGCTGGAAGGTGACGGTCGTTCCGGGTGGCGTGGCGGCGTCCCAGCGGAGCCGATGGTCGCCGGCCCGAGGAATCGGCCGCGGGGCCGCATCGAGACTGCCCTCCTTCGCCACCGGCAGCACGAGCACGCGGCCCTCGGCGTGCGTCCCGACGTACACGCGGCCGCGAAACCCGCGGCAGCAGGTGGGAACGTCCTTCACGGGCGCCAGTCGAATCCCGTCTTTTTCCCAATCGAGCGACCCGCCAGTTGCATCCCGCTCGAGGGCCTTCTGCGACACGACCCACAAAAAGCCCTCGGGCCACTTGCCGTCGCCGCGGTCGAGTCGGGGATAGGTGTGCGTGCCTCCCGGGCCGTGACTGATGGCGCCGCGACGATAGCTCGCGAGCACCCACTGGTCCTTGAATCGCGTGATGCCGCGGACGATGCCGAGCCCTGGGTAATGGGAAAAGAAAGGAGACCGCCAGCTGCGACGGCCATCGAAGTAGCACAGGCCGAACGGCGTGCCGAGCAGCAGCCGATCCCCATCCGCGGCGAACTCGAGCACGTAGAGGAAGTTCGCGCCGTCTGGATTGAGCTGCCGCCACTCGCGGCCGTCGCCGACGACGAGGTCGCCGCGAGCATTCAGCACGAGCTGGTCCTTGAACACGGCCAGGAGGCCGACGTCCTGCCCCGGCTCGGGGCTGCGATACTCCTCCCTCCAGGTGAGCCCCCCGTCGCCGGAACTCATCACCCGGCCGTAGAGATTAACTCGGCTCTTGCTGTTGTCGCCCACGAGCCCCTCGTCGAAGACGTCGGCGGAGAGGTAGATGCGGTCGTCGAGCACGGCGAGGCCGTAGGTGTGGACGGCCCTCGGCACCTTCCGTCGTTCGACCCAGGTCTGCCCGTCGTGGACGTAGATATTGCCCAGATCCCAGCCGCCGTCGTTGGCGTCATAGCCGGGAACGTACAGCGTGTCGCGATGGGCCTCGAGCCGGATGATGCCCTGCTCGTTGACCTGAAACACCTTCTTCCATTCGTGAAGGTCCGGGTCGTACGTGAAGATCGATCCCGTGTCCGTATCCCCCGGTCGACTGCACGAGCCGAGGTAGAGCTTCCCCTTGAACTCGGCCATGCAGGTGATGGTCTCGTCGTCCGTCGAATCGAAGAGCACGACCGGCGGCACGAATTCGGTCTCGAGCAATGCCTCGGGCGTCGCGGAAGCCTCGACCTTCGTGGCGGCCGCCACGGCTCCCGGCCGCCTCCAGTCGTGGTCTTCGAAGACCGCGTGTTCCGTACGCGCGTCGGATTCGGTGCCAGCGGCTGGCGCTGCAGCCCGAACTGCCTCCGAAGGTGAAACGACGGCAGGCACGTCGTCGCCAGACGCCGTCGACGCGCACGCAGCGACAAGAAGGACGCATGCCTTCGCGGTGAAGCGCGGTCGCGGGCGTCTGGCACGGCAGGACAAAACAGGTGCCCTCCTTTCACGGAGCGAGCGAATGGCTGCGATCAGCGGCTCACGGCCAAGCGATTATCCACACCGCTTGGCTTCATCGCGAGTCCGCTGCATCGCTTGGATGCTCATCATGGCCTCCTGCATGGAGGCGACGGAGTCCTAAAAACCCGTGACGAGCCTGAGGCTCGGCGTCGTTTGTGCCGAAGCGTTGCCGGCAACGAGGCTCATCCGTCACACACCAACAGGAGGGCCATGATGAGATTTTATCGTGAACAGCGGCGATTCTCCAGCGGGAAGGCGAAGAACGATCGGATCGACTCCGAGAAGATCGCCCGGCTCCTCCACGACGCCAAGCGGTTCTGGAAGAGCAGCCTGCCCAAGGGCGTCCGCACCCGGGAGGAGGCCGCCATGAAAGGCTGACCGCACACGCGGGGCTGGTCGGTGAGCCGACTGTCGAACTGAGCGATGCGGTCCCCAAAGGGGGACGCCAGTCGAGCAGCACGCACGAGGCGAAGACACTTGCGAAAGACCGTCGACTCACTTGCTTTGATGAGCCACCGGCCAGCGCCCGCCACAATGCACGATCACAGACAGCGAGACGAGCACGAACCACTGACTCATACACGCTCTCTGCCGGTCCCACGAGCCGACCTGAACGGAGGACACCTCACAGGCACCTCGGTCTGCGGCTGAGCCTCAGAGAGATGTTTGGCGCGGTCGTGTCAGGAGATACCTGGCACACCGACTCCCCATGAAGAAGGATTCCGCGTCGCCGACCGGTCAGGGCCCGCTGCTACCCCCGCTCGAACCCGAAACAAAGAAAGCCGAAGATCGGCTGGAAAAATGAAAATGTTTCGGGGTCAACGATATCGGTGCGCCTACTTGACTCCAGGGGCCATAGAGCGGTTCGCCCGTTTCGTCTGACTCGCCCGGAGCCGGGATGCCGAGGTCGCGGCAGATTTTCTTCACGAGGTTGTCAGGGATCTCGCGATGACGCGGCACGGCGGACCTTTGATTTAGTGACGGATTTCCCCACCACGAATGGTTTCCGCCTTCGCGAACCAACTCGCAACCATGATCAACCATATGGCAAACAACGTCGCGTCGCTTCACGGCTGCAGCGATACTTCTTCAAACTGCTCGCCAGCCGCCTTCCGCGCATCTTCACGATTCATCTCGATGGCCTCGGCCAAGGCTTCGCGCAAGTTTGACAGAAGCTCTTCGCGCGTCTGGCCCTGCGAGTTCACGCCAGGCACTTCCTCAACCCAGCCGATCCACCACCGTCCGTCGCGCCGAATAACGGCCGTGTAAGGAGTCGCGGTCATTAAAGGCTCCAGTTGCGGGACTGCGAAAAACGCTCTGACGCCAGCTTCAGACTACCACACACGGCATCGCTTCCGCACGGGAGAACGCCAGTCTTCAGCCGCTCGCAGCCAAGGGATTATCCATACCGACGGATTTTATCGCGAGTCCGCTGCATCGCTTTGTTCTGGCGGTGACGCTATTCGAGCCGCTGTCGAATCCATAGCGGATCACGTCGGGCATCCATAACGGCCACGACCACCAGCATGTTTGTGCTCAGCATGTAGTAAATGCAGAAGGGAAATCGCTTCGACAGCGATCGATGGTGTCCATATTCCTTTTCATGAATGCCACCGTAGTAGGCAAGCGATTCGATGTCGGCAATCAAGCAGCTTCTGAAATAATCACCGAGCCCCGGTGACTGCCGCTCATAAAACCAATAACCCTCGGCGATATCTGCCTCCGCATCGGAGGAAATACTGACGATCATCGACCGAGCTGCAACAGGCGGGCCTTCGCATCAGCCCAGTTCGAAATCGTCGCACGCCCGTCATCGAGCCGGCGAGCGCGCTCCTCGAGCACCTCGCGGTGCCATTCGGGCGACCTCACATCGCCAGGATGAGCGCACAGGCTTTGCCACACGGTTTCAAGCAACTGCACCTTTTCAGCAACCGACATCGATTCAATCTGGATATCTGTGGACATCGACTGCTCCTGCAACACTCCCTTTGTACCAAATGGACGCATCCTGACTCTGCCAGAACGTATGCAATGAGCGGCTTGCGACCTTACGCGAACCACACCGACCGATTTTATCGCGAGTCCGCTGCATCACTTTGTTCTCCCTGCTCGGGCTTCTTCGCTTTGCCGGGTTCGTCGATTTCGAGTTCACGGCAGATTTTCTTCGCCATGAATTCGTTGATCTCACGGTGTCGCGGTACCGTGGATACTTTCCTTGTAGTCGGATTGACGTAGACCGTGTGCCTGCCGCCCTCGCGCAGAAAGGCACAACCGCGGGCCTCGATGTGACGAATCAAGTCGACCCGTTTCATCACGAAGCCAGTTCAAAAGGCTCTCTTTCGACTTTCTGGCCGACCAGAGCTTGCTCTGCCAATTCCCGATTTGCTTCGAGCACCAGCTGGACGGCCTCGCGAAGATTCTCTCGAACCTCGTCGAGCGTCTCGCCCTGGCTATTGGCGCCGGGGATCTCCTCGACAAAGCCGATGTAGCCCTCAGGCACCGGCATGAAGACGGCAGTAAACGTCATCGGAGCACCTCACGTCGCTAGGGGCAGGAACCGAAGGCACCGATTATACCAGTAGACAGAACGTCCGTACAGATGCGTGGCGCGAGCGGCTTTCAGCGGGAGAACGATTGCGATCAGCGGCTTGCGACCTTACGCGAACCACACCGCCCGATTTTATCGCGAGTTCGCTGTATCGGTTGGTTCCCCCTTCCGTTCCTATCGACCCATGATCAGGTCGATTCCGGAAAAAATGCTCTCCAATTGTCTCTTGGGCACTTTTCCCGTTCGCTCGATCAACTGCCGCTTATCGACGGTAACGAGTTGCGACACATTGGCCACAGAATCGCGATCGAGCCCCGTGTGCTTGGCAGTCAGCATTACGTTGCCTGGGGCTATCGACCAACGAAGGTTGCTTGTGAGGACAACACAAACGACTGTGGCGATCTTGCTACGGTTGAGCGGATCTGACTGAAGGACGATTACCGGCCGCCGATAACAGGGTGCTGATCCGATTGGCTCAGCAAGGTCGGCCCACCAGACTTCGCCTTGCCCGATCACCATTCGGCATGCTGCATGGATTGCCTTGCAGCCGCAGCGACAAATGCATCACGCTGTCCGCCAGCCTCGCGGACAGCCTCATCCATAAGCGCTGTGACTCGGTCATCGTCGTGACGAGCCACGAACTCGGCAAGCGCGCGAGCGTAGAGTTTGCTCCGCGATGTTTGCAGCCGCGATGCGAGCCGCTCAGCGTCCTCGAACACATCGTCAGGGATCGAGACAGCGGTTTTCATGCCGAAAGTATTACCGCTAAAAGGTGCCACGCCAAGGCCGGTGGAACCGGAAAGCTGATCAGCGGCGGCCCAGTTGATCCTCTATGCCGCTGGACGATGGCCGCCGTCTGATCCAGCGTCTGGTTATATCCGCCCCTGCCAGGCCGACGGATCGCGGCCCCCAAACATGATAGCGAAGACTACGATCATCTCGCCTTCGATGCGGTAGTGGATGACGTAGGGGAATCGGCGAATCCGAAGGGATCGCACTCCGTACGCATCGACGCCGACCCACTCTGGATTCCGCTGAATCCTGGCCAGGGCCTCGGAGCACTCGACGATAAAGTTGGAACCAAGCCCCGCGGACCGTTCCTCATACCACCTGCGCCCAGCATCGAGATCCGCGATTACTTCGGGGCGATACCGAAGTACGAAGGTCATCGACGATCACGCAGGCGATCAAGAACCTCGTCCCACGTGAGCAACTGCTCAGGCGACCGCTCGTGAGCGGCGATACGCCGCTGGAGTTCCACCCACTGCTCGGGGGAAATCTCAACGGGAGTGTCTGCAGGGATGCTGTCCCACAACGACTCAACCACACGCAGGCGATCGTGGATCGGTAGGGCCGTCAGTTCGGTAAGGGTCTGGGCTATGTCGATCATGGGCTCATTCTACCACAGATATAACGAATAAGTTGAGCAGTTCGCGACTAGCGGCTCGCCATGCCGCAGGACGCTATCGCGAGTCTGCTCCAACGCCTGGTTCGCTGTCCGGGTCACGGCCCAACTCAATGATGGCGGCGCCATCTGCCAGCCTAGCAATGCAATCCGGCAACGCGCGGGCGAGGAGATCTTTCAGAGCAGCGTTTGATGTGTTGCCGCATCGGAGCCAGATAACACGTGGCGGTGGGCCGAGCCTTTCCACCATTGATGCAAAGTCGGCA
>JBIIOM010000115.1:0-7991 GCA_044336925.1 Pirellulales bacterium | reverse complement strand
CGCTTCGTCCCGAAGCGGATCGCAAAAGGCAGGCTGAAGCCTACCCTACTCCCCTTCCTCGGCCTGGGGGCTACAACAGTGGCATGACCACCACCCTCGCCCGCCCCCCGGCCCCGCTCACCATCGATCTCGGCGATGCCCGCGAACGGCTCGTCAGCCACCGCCTCTATGCGCTCGTGAATTCGCCCGAGCGGCTGCGGCATTTCATGGAGATGCACGTCTACGCCGTCTGGGATTTCCAGAGCCTGCTCAAGGCGATGCAGCAGCGGCTCACCTGCACGAGCGTGCCCTGGCTCCCCACGCCCGACCGCGAGGCCCGCCGGCTCGTCAACGAGATCGTGCTCGACGAAGAATCGGACGAACTGCCCGAAGGCGGCTCCGCCTCCCACTTCGAGCTCTACCTCGAGAGCATGCGGGCCGCGGGCGCCGAAACGCGGCCGATCGAACGGCTCCTCGACCTCCTGCGAAGCGGCGCTCCGCTGCCGCAGGCGCTCGCCGGCGCGGGCGTGCCGGCCCCGGCGGCGGAATTCGTGCGGCGGTCGTTCGCCGTGATCGAAAGCGGCTCGACGCACCGGATCGTGGCCGCCTTCACCTACGGCCGCGAGGACGTGATCCCCGATATGTTTCGCCACCTCGTCGTGTCGCTGGCGGAGCAGGATCCGGCAGCCTGGGGCCGCTTCCGCTTCTATCTCGAGCGGCACATCGCCCACGACGACGAGAAGCACGCCCCGGTCTGCCGCCGGATCGTGGCCCGGCTCTGCGGCGACGACCCGGTGAAGTGGGCCGAGGCCTCGCAGACCGCGCGGGAATGCATCGAGGCGCGGATCGATCTCTGGGATGCGATCACGGCCCAGTAGGGTAGGCTTTAGCCTGCCTGAAGTAGACCGCTTCGTCCCGAAGCGGATCCAGATCCGCTTGCGGAGCAAGCGGTCTACTTTGGCAGGCTGAAGCCTACTTGGTGGCAGGCTGAAGCCTACCCTACTTCGCGGCGGCGAGTTCGGCCTTCTTGCGCTCCTCCACGATTTCCTTCTGCACGTTGCCAGGCGTCGCCCGGTACTTGCTGAATTCCATCGTGAAGACGCCCTGGCCCTGCGTCATGCTGCGGAGGTCGGTCGAATAGCCAAACGTCTCGGCCAGCGGCACCTCGGCGATGATCGTCGACGTGTTGCCGACGGTCTCGGTCGAGATGATCAGGCCACGGCGCTTGTTGAGCTCGCCCGTCACCGGCCCCTGAAAGTCGGCCGGCACCTCGACCTCGATCTTCATGATCGGCTCGAGCAACACCGGCTTCGTGTTGAGGAAGGCCTCGCGGAAGCCCGCCCGGGCACAGATCTGGAAGGCCATGTCGCTCGAATCGACGTCGTGATACGAGCCGTCGGAGAGCGTGGCCTTCACACCCACGATCGGGAATCCGGCGATCGGCCCCTTCGAAAGCGAGGCCCGGAAGCCCTTTTCCACCGACGGGATGTATTCACGCGGCACGCGGCCGCCCACGACGGCGTCCTCGAACTCGAACGTCTCGGGGGCATCGTCCGGCAGCGGATCGAGCCGGCCGACGATGTGGGCAAACTGGCCCGAGCCGCCCGTCTGCTTCTTGTGCTTGTATTCGTATTCCGTGGCGCGGGTCGGGGCCTCGCGGTAGCTCACCTTCGGAGCGCCCACTTCGACGTCCACCTTGAACTCGCGCTTGATCCGCTCGACGTAGATGTCGAGATGGAGCTCGCCCATCCCGGCGATCAGCGTCTCGCCGGTCTCGTCGTCGGTGGCGACGCGGAAGGTTGGATCCTCGCGGGTAAACCGCTGCAGCGCCTTGCTGAGCTTGTCGAGGCCGTCGCGGTTGGTGGGGGTGATCGACATCTTGATCACCGGCTCCGGCACGAACATGCTCTCGAGCGTGCAGTATTTGTTTTCCGAGGCGTAGGTATCGCCGCTGGCCGCATCGACGCCCATCACGGCCACGATGTCGCCGGCCTCGCCGACATCGATCTCTTCCCGCTTGTCGGCGTGCATCTTCACGATGCGGCTGAACCGCTGCTTCTGGCTCGTCCGCTGGTTGATGTAGGCCTCGCCCTTCGAGATCTTGCCCTGGTAAATCCGCATGAACGTGAGCTGACCGTAGGGATCGTCGACGATCTTGAAGGCCATCGCCACGAGCGGCTTGGCGGGCTCCGGCGCCAGGTCGAACGCCTCATCGGGGTTGTCCCACTTCTTGGCGATCACCTTCCGCTCCAGCGGGCTCGGCAGATACCGCACGACGGCGTCGAGCAGCTTTTGCACGCCCTTGTTCTTGTAGGCCGAGCCGCAGAAGACGGGGGTAATGCTCTGGTTTTGCACGGCCGCCTTCACGACGGCGTGAATCTCGTCTTCGCTCGGCTGCTGCTCGGAGAGGAGCTTCTCCATCAGCGAGTCGGAATACATCGCGAGCCCTTCGAGCATCACGTGGCGGGCCTCGGCGGCGGCCTTCTCGTAGGCGGCGGGGATCGGCTCCTCGCGGACGGTCTCGCCGTTGTCGCCGTCGAAGTAGTAGCCCTTCATCGTGACCAGGTCGATCACGCCCTCGAGCTTGTCTTCCGCGCCGATCGGGATCTGCATCGGGATCGCGTCGGTGCCGAGCTTCTCGCGCAGCTGCTTCACCACGCGCTGGAAGTTCGCACCGGTGCGGTCCATCTTGTTGACGAACGCCAGCCGCGGCACCTTGTAGCGCTTCATCTGGCGGTCGACCGTCATCGACTGGCTCTGCACGCCGCCCACGGCGCAGAGCACGAGGATGGCGCCGTCGAGCACGCGGAGGCTGCGCTCCACCTCGACCGTGAAATCCACGTGGCCCGGGGTGTCGATCAGGTTGATGTCACAGTCATGCCACTTCACGCTCGTGGCGGCCGAGGTGATCGTGATGCCGCGCTCGCGCTCGAGGTCCATGTAGTCCATCGTCGCGCCGTCGCCGCCGCCCTTCACCTCCTGGATCCGGTGAATACGGCCGGCGTAATACAGAATCCGCTCCGAAAGCGTGGTTTTGCCGGAGTCGATGTGGGCCGAGATGCCCATGTTGCGAAGCTTGGACAGGTCCATGGAAACAGATCACCTACGGAAGGAAACGGACAGGGAACGCCGCCGAAGGGGGGAACTACGGGCGAGCGGCGAAATTGGAATATACTCCCCCGAGGAAAATCGCGCAAGACGAGCCTGTTTCAGCCATGAATTCCATCACTGGCGAGGATTTTGGGCCGGAACGGCCGTGGTGGACCTGCGTGGCGCCGTTCGTCGTCTTCCTGGCGGCCGGGGCGCTCGAGCCCACCGCGAGCGGCGGCGGCCTCGCCGGGGCTCTGGGCATCCCTTACTCGGCCTATCCGCTGATCTACACGCTCCGCCTTGCCGTGACGCTCGCCCTGGTCGCCTGGTCGTGGGGCCCAGCCCGCCGCTGGATCGGGTGGACGACCGGCTGGCCTTTCCTGCTCGGCCTCGTGCTCGTCGTGCCTTGGATCATTCTCGCGACCCTGCAGCGTGAACTCGGCTGGGCCGGCATGACCGAGCGCAGCAGTTTCAATCCATTCGCGCAGTGGGGCCAAGGGGCGCCGGCGGCCTGGGCCTTTCTCGCCGTGCGGGCGCTCGGGCTCGCGGTGGCGGTGCCGATCGTCGAGGAACTTTTCCTGCGCGGCTTCCTCATGCGCTACGTGATCCACGAGGAATTCTGGCGGGTGCCCTTCGGAAAGCTCACGCTCGCCTCGACCGCCGCCTGCCTCTTCTATGCGGTGGCGGCGCACCCCGCCGAAGCGATCGCCGCACTCTCCTGGTTTGCGGTGGTCAGCGGGATCGCCGCGGCCACCCGACGGCCGATCGACACGATCCTCGCCCACGCCGGCACGAACCTCGCACTCGGGGCCTACGTCGTGGCGACGGGCAACTGGTGGCTGGTGTGAAACGCGGACGCCTCGCCCCGACGCCGACCGGCCTCCTTCACGTGGGGCACGCGAAGACGTTTGCGCTCGCGGCCGCCCGCTCCGCCGGCGCGGGCCTCGTGATGCGGATCGAAGACCTCGACCGCGCACGGTGCCGCGCAGAATTCATCGCGGCCGCGTTCGAAGACCTTCGCTGGCTCGGCCTCGAATGGACCGAAGGGCCCGACATCGGCGGGCCGCATGCGCCTTATCTACAGAGCCAAAGGGGGGATTGGTATCTCGATGTCTGGCGGCGGCTCGAGGCGGCCCGCGCGATCTACCCGAGCCCCCACTCGCGCAAGGACGTCGAAGAAGCCGGTCAGGCCCCGCACGACGGTGAAGATGCCAGGCAGGCAAGATGCCTGCCCCACCGGACTGTGGGGCAGGCTTCCAGCCTGCCTCGTGACGTCGCCCCCTCCCCCATGGAATCACTCTTCCCCGCATCGCTGCGGCCCGCCCGCTGGGACCGCGCGACCGCGCCCGGCGGCGTGGCCTGGCGGTTTCGCGTGCCCGACGGACGCGCGATCGAGTTTCACGATGCGCTCCACGGCACCGTGCGGCGCACAGCGGGCATCGACTTCGGCGACTTCGTGGTCTGGCGGCGCGACGACCTCGCCGCCTACGAGCTGGCCGTGGTGGCCGACGACCACGCGATGGAGATCGAGGAGGTGGTCCGCGGCGAGGACCTGCTCACCAGCACCGCGCGGCAGATCCTGCTCTACGAAGCGCTCGGCTGGGAGCCACCGGCCTGGTGCCACGCCCCGCTCGTCCGCGACGCCGAGGGCCGCCGCCTCGCCAAGCGGTCCGGCGGCCTCGCGATCCGCGACCTCCGCGCCGCCGGCCGCTCCCCGCACGACCTGCTCGAGTAGGGTAGCCTTCAGGCTGCCACCCGTAGGGTAGCCTTCAGGCTGCCACCCGTAGGGTAGCCTTCAGGCTGTCACCGGTATTTCAGCCTTCAGGCTGCCACCCGTAGGGTAGCCTTCAGGCTGCCACCGGTATTTCAGCCTTCAGGCTGCCACGAAAGCCCGACGCGCAAGCGAGGAGAGTTCGGGTGGCTTCGATCCCGGGGTGGATGAGCGAGGCGGATGGACCTCGCTTGCGCTGCGGGCTTCCGTGCCGCGGAGTGGGACATCCGCCGGCACGAGCCACTCGCGACTGAAAAGATTTTCCATCACATCGCCGCGGAGCATCGCGAGCACCTGCTCCATCGTATGCCGCCCCTTCAGGTCGATGCGGCTGCCGATGGCTCCGGGAGGCGCCGGATCAGCGAGATCGCGCACGAGGATCACGAAATCGTCGGCGGCGACGCTCCCCTGCTCCGGCCTGCCCACGCTGAGCGGATAGCCACGGATCATCGCGCCGGGCAGCACGAACCGATAAAGCTCCTCGCCGGCCCGAAAGTTTTCGGGCGACCAGACCACGCGGCCCCGCGCCGCCACCACGGCCTCCGTCGGAAACGCCCCGAGCGGCGGGTCGAACACCCGCAGGAAACTTCCGAGGGCCAGAAGCGCGGCCAGCGCCGCCGGCACCGCGAGTGCCGACAGCCAGCGCTGATTCACAAGCGGTGCGACGGCCACCGCCGCGGCCCCGGCGAGGATCGCCCAGTGGCTCCAGCCAAAGCCGCCGCCCAGTTCGCGGACGAGCATCGCGGAGAGCCACGCGATGAGCCCCACGACCGCGGCCGCCCCGATCGCCGTCGTGGCCAAGGCCGATGGCAAAAGCCTGTGCCAATGGAGGGCCATGAGCACGGCGAATGCCGGCATCGCTTCGAGCAGATACCGGCCCGACCGCTGCGTGGGCATCAGGAAGACGAAAAAGTAGGCCCCCACCAGGAGCCAGAGCAGCCGCTCCACGTCGCTCGCCTCGCGGCGCTGCTGCCAGCCGCGGATCATCGTGCCCAAGAGAGGCAGCGCCAGCAGGCCCGCGTTGGCAAACCAGGTGAGCGAATAGACCCAAAGGCTCGTTTTGCCCCAGAGAAGCGCGCCGAGATAGCTCGGCCGCCCCGCCTTCATTTTGCCGAGATTTTCATGCACCACGAACTCCTGCCAGATCGCCTGCGGATCGGGGTCGAGCAGAAACCACAGGGCGAAGATCGCAAGCGAGAGCGCCGCCGTCCACGCGAGCCCGGGCAGCGACCGCACCAGGAATCGTCGCCAGTCCAAGCGACACTCGTGGAGATGCCACGCGGCGAGACCGGCGCCGATCGGCACGAGTTGCGCGAACGACTTCGTGAGCAGGGCCATGCCGACGACGAGACCGACGATCGTGGGCACCGCGAACCGCGATGCAAACGACCGCGGCCGCCACCAGAGCATCAGGAAGAAACAGAGAAACACCCAAAACGTCTCCGGCGGATTGGTGAGAAACGGCCGGCCGTAGCGGTAGGTGCTCAACAATGCGAGATAGATCGCAGCCGCGAGCACGCCCTTCGCCGCGTCACCCCCCGTCGCCCGCCAGGCGACGAGCCCCGCGAGCAAGGCCGTCGCGAACGTCCAGGCGACGCTCGGCCAACGCAGGGCCACGAGCGACCACTGCCGCGCCCAATCCGTCGTGACGAGGCCCTGCCAGAAGAGCAGCGGCGGCTTCGTGTTGACCATGTCGGGCATCTCCGACTGAAGCGGCAGCCAATGGCCGCTCGCCGCGGTGGCCCGCGTGATCTGCGCGTAGATCATCTCGTCGCCATTGGTGGGCATGCGGAGCGACGAGAGGCCGAGCAGATACGCGGCCACCGCGAGCACGATGACGGCGAGGCTGCCCGATGGGTGTTTGAACGGCATGCGACGTGCGCCCGAACCACGAGCGCCGCGGGTGTTGGAGTGGGTGGCGGGTCGACCTTGCTCGCGCTGCGGGCTTTGGTCGGCCACACGATAACGCGTTTCTCAAAACCCGTCCGGCACGTCTTCCCCGCCGCTCTTCGTGCAGATCGCGACGAGCACGTCGGCATCGACGGAATCGGTGAGAAACACGACGCGGCCGTCGGCGAAGAGAGCCTGCACGCCCCCCGGATGGGTGCTCCAAAAGGAGTCGACCGCCGGATCGTTGACGACGCGGGACGAGAGCAGGATGCAGTTCGTGCCATGCGCCCAGAGGGACGAGGCCGCGAGGTCCTCGTCGGTCGGCCTGCCCTCTTCCGTGATCGCACCGCGATCGGAGGCCTCGGCCACGAGCAGCGTGTGTGCGAGGCCGTCGGTGATCATCTCGCGCCGGCACGGCTGCCGGTGGGCCTCGTCGTCGGTGGCATAGAGCACGCCGGCATGCACCCAATCGGCGACGAGATGCTCGTCGCCGGATCTCTTCATCGCCGTGCCCATCACGCCGCCGTAATCCTGCTTCCCCGGATAGCGCTGCACGCCGCTGGGGCAGACGTAGACCGCGAGGTCGGCGCGGGACGCGGCGAGGTTGCCGGCGGGATCGTTCCACGGCTTCGCATAATCGATCTCGAGCGCCGCGGGCCGCTCGGCAAGAAACGGCAGGATGAACGACGACCAGGCATGCAGCCGCGGCGGCTCCTTCACGCGGTCGGCCGTGAAGGCGTCGCTGCCGGGGGGAAACTCCCGCTTCGCATCCTCGTAGCCGCGGAGCGCGAGCCCGAACCGCCGGCAGTTGTCGGCGCAGTGCGAACGCCGCGACGTTTCACGGGCCCGCTGGATCGCCGGCAAGAGCACCACCACGACCGCGCCCGCGACCGCGAGGAGCGCCAGCACCTCGACGAACGAAAACCCACGAGACGACGGGCTTGTGGCCGAGCGCATGGGATCGGGGGGGGCACAGGAAGGATGCCGGCAGAAATGGGACTGCTGGGACTCGAACCCAGGACCAACGGATTAAAAGTCCGATGCTCTAACCAACTGAGCTACAGTCCCGAAACCATCCTACCGGGACTGCCCGCGGGAGCAACCACGCCGAGTGCGCGGCCAATGAAATGCCCGAGAGAGGACTTGAACCTCCACCCAGTTACCTGGACAAGAACCTGAATCTTGCGCGTCTGCCAATTCCGCCACTCGGGCGAGTGAGGTCTCCGGATGGTAGCAGCCGGCATTCCCGAACGAAAGCCCG
>JBIIOM010000114.1:0-8047 GCA_044336925.1 Pirellulales bacterium | reverse complement strand
TCGCGGGTGACCTTGAAGATGTGGCCCACTTCCTCGAGCGTGTAGCTGTAGCCGTCGCCGAGGCCGTAGCGGAGCTTGATGATCTCGCGCTCGCGGTAGGAGAGGCTTTTCAAGACCTTCGCGATCCGGTTCCGCAGCATCTCCTGCGCGGCGCCGACGGCCGGGTTTTCAGCGCCGGTGTCGGGGAGCAGGTCGCCGAAGTGGCTGTCTTCGCTGTTGCCCACCGGGCGGTCGAGGCTGATCGGGTAGCGGCTCATCGCCGTCACGCGACGCGTCTCGTCCACCGGCGTGCCGGCCCGGGCGGCGATCTCTTCGATCGTCGGCTCGCGGCCGTATTCCTGGAGCAGCGTCCGGGCGACGTTGCGCACCCGCGACATCGTCTCCACCATGTGCACCGGAATCCGAATGGTCCGGCTCTGATCGGCCACCGCGCGGGTGATCGCCTGCCGGATCCACCAGGTGGCGTAGGTGCAGAACTTGAAGCCGCGGCGGTATTCGAACTTGTCGACCGCCCGCATCAATCCCGCATTGCCCTCCTGGATCAGGTCGAGGAACGAGAGACCGCGGTTGCGATACTTCTTCGCGATCGACACGACGAGCCGTAGGTTGCCCTCCGACAAGCCGCGCTTCGCCTTTTGATACTGGGCGTAGATCTGCTTGATCTCGGTGACGCGGCGCTTGAGGCTCTTCGGCGTCTCCTGGCAGGCCTTGAGGATCATCCGGTATTCATCGACCAGCTTCTGGCGGGCCGAAGGGGGCTGCTTCGACTTCTTGTGGGATTCGATCTTGCTCTTGAGTTCCTTGAGCCGGATGACGAAACCCTCGAGCGTCGGGATCATCGCTTCGATTCGCTGCGTCCGCAGACCGAGTTCCTCGACGAGCCGCACGCAGCGGCGGCGGCGGCGGCCGAGCCGGGCCCAGGCCTCGCGGCGCTCCGCCATCTTCCGCTTCTTGGAGAGGGCGATCCGATAGTCGGACTTGTTCTGCCTGAGCAGCACGTCGAGCGTCCGCAGATTGTGCGGGAGCCGGCCGAGGATCTGGTCCTTCTCGAGGCGGTCGGTCACCGACACTTGCACCGTGCGATCGAAGGGGAGTTCGCCGCGGTGCACCCGGGCGAGCACCTTGTAAGCCTGTTGGCAGACATATTCGCACTCGAGCAACTTGGCGCGGAACTGCGCGCGGGTCGTCTCGATCTGACGGGCCAGGAAGATCTCCTGGGCGCGGGTGAGCAGCGGGATCTCGCCCATCTGCGTCAGGTACATGCGAACGGGATCGTCCGACCAGTTTTCGACCTGCTCGATCAGGCCGTCGTCAGACTCGTTCGCCGCCTCGACCTCGGCTTCGGCTTCGGCCTCGATCTCGCCCTCCGGCAGCACGCCAGCGTCATCGTCGACGAGCAGGTCGGCGTCGGCCTCTTCGGCATCGACAACCTTGACCGTCAGATCCTCCACCTCTTGGGGATTGGAGACAACATCGTCTTCGAGTTCGTCAAGCAGAGAGTCGTACAAGGCAATGCTCCTTCAAGGATCAATACAAGCGGACATTTCTGTCCTCCGCGTGCCGCTCCAGACACGTCCCGTCAAGCGTCTGTTTCCATCATTCGTGTGGCCGACAGTGTGATTCAAGGCGCCGCCAATTCCAGTGTTCAAAAAAACAGCCCGAATGGCGGACGGTGAACGTGGCTGGGCAACTTGGGGCCACTGGGGTGAGAAGAGTTGGAACCATCGTCACTGGCGAGGGTTTCCGGAGGGCTCGAGATTATGGCGGCGCGTCGGTCGCGAGGCCAACTTTTTTTTGGAAAAAAACGGGTGATTTTCGGTGAATCTCGCTGGAAATGGTAAAAAAAACCGGCCGGAGAATCTCTGCGGCCGCCGGCACCGGCGGCCGTGACGTGCCTCCTCGGTTCCTGTCCGTCCGTCGAGAACTGCAGCCGATGAAAAACTTCCTCCTTCCCTGCTCCTGCTCGGTGGACATTCCCGTGTCGGCTGGGCTGGCGGGTGGTCGCGTCACCTGCCCCTCTTGTGGGCGGGCGATCGACGTTCCGAAGCTTCGTGAACTCGCGCGGCTTCAGGAGCAGCCGGCAGCGGTTTCGACGCAGACACGTTGGAGCCCGGCCCATGCGGTCTTGCTCGCGGGCGCCGCCGTGGCGGTCATTTCCTGGGCGGCCTCGCTGCTCGTCCTGCCGCGGGCCGACAGCGCGGTCGATCTCGAGGTTCTCCGGGCCGCCGTGCGGGCCGCGCCCGACCAAGACATCTATAAGGCATGGAAGCAGGGGCTCTCCCGATCGGGCGTGGCCCGGCCGCGCACGCCGGAGGAGGAGAAACTCCTGCGAGTCAGCCGGTTTTCGGACGGGGTTTCCCGTGGACTGCAGATCCTTGGCGGGCTCGGCGCCCTCGCCGCGGCCGTCGCGGCACTACGGGCAGTGGCGCAACCGGCGGCGGGAGGCAGGCGATGAAGGCGGCGTTCATCAGGATGACGGGCGGCCCCGAGGAGATCGTGCATGGCGACCTGCCCGATCCGGTGCCCGGGCCGCGGCAGGCGCTCGTGCGGGTGCGGGCCTGCGCCCTGAACCCCATCGATACCTACGTCCGCGCCGGCACCGTCGCGATGCCGCTGACGTTTCCATTCATCGTCGGCTGCGATCTGGCCGGCGAGGTCGTGGCCGTGGGCAGCGAAGTGGATCGGCTCGAGCCCGGCATGCGGGTCTGGGGCTCGAATCAGGGCGTGCTGGGCCGTCAGGGCACGTTTGCGGAACTCGCGGCCGTCGATGAGTGTTGGCTGCATCGCACGCCCGAAAACGTGTCGGACCGCGAGGCGGCGGCTGCAGCGCTTGTCTCGATCACGGCACACTTGGGGCTTGTCGGCAACGTGGCCCTGCAACCGGGCGAGACGATCTTCGTGAATGGCGGCTCAGGCGGCGTGGGCTCGGCGGTCGTGCAAATCGCCAAGGCACTCGGCGCCCGCGTGATCACCACGGCCGGCACGCCCGAGAAGCGCGAGCGGGTGAGCCGGCTCGGCGCCGATCTCGTGCTCGACTATCACCGCGACGATCTCGTGGAGGCCGTGCTGGCGGCGGCCCCCCAGGGCGTGCACGTCTATTGGGAGACGCTTCGCGAGCCGCTCTTCGACCAGGCCGTGGCGATGCTGGGGGAAGGCGGACGGATGGTGATCATGGCCGGCCGCGACGCCCGCCCGCCGTTCCCGGTCGGCCCGTTTTACGTGAAGGGCTGCCGGCTCTTCGGCTTCGTGATGTTCAAGGCCGACAGCCACGAGCAGGCCGCCGTGGCGGCGGACCTCAACCGCTGGATGGCGGCCGGGAAGCTGCGGGTGCCGATCGACCGCGTGCTGCCGCTTTCCGCGACCGCCGAGGCCCACGCGCTGCAGGAGTCGAGCACGATCGCCCGCTCAGGCGCCGTCGGCGGCAAAATCGTGATCGAGCCACTGTAGGGTAGGCTTCAGCCTGCCACAGGTAGGGTAGGCTTCAGCCTGCCTCGGTAAACCGCTTGCTCCGCAAGCGGATCCCGAGTTCCGCTTCGGGACGAAGCGGACTACATGGGACGAAGCGGACGACCAGTGACGAAGCGGGATACTAAAACGACCGGGCCGAGCGCTGCGGCGGCTTCGTCTGCTCGTCTTGAGTCTCGCCGGCGGCTTCGCGATCGCGCTTGATCTTCTGCAGCTGCTCCTCGACGGCCGTCATGCCGGCCGAGAGATTGGGAAACATCGACTGGAAGGTGGAGGTATTGCCACGGGGCTTCGCCGGCGCCGGCCGCTGGCTGGTCGGGGCCGGACGTTGCACCGCGGGCTGCTGCGGCTGATTCACCGTGGTCCGCGGCTGCCGCGCGGTGCGAGCCCGCTGCTGGTTCGACTGCGGCGCCTCGCGCACCGGCGGGGGCTGCTTGGCAACCTGCTGCGGCTGCGGCTTCACCTGCTCGACTGGTTGCGGTTGTTGCACCGGCGGCATCACCGGCTGCTGCTGCGGGGCCGGCGACACGAACGACCGGTCGGCCTGCATGGCGATCCGCTCGGGAACGACGAGATACCGCACGGCCGGCGCCGCGGCGACGGTCTCCGCTTGCGGGGCCGCGACCGGCGGGGCTTCGATGTCGGTCGTCGGGGCCGGCTGCACGACCGACACGACCTCCGGTTCGGCGGCGGTGGTCGCCGGCTCGACGGGCGGCGCGACTGCCACGGTGGGCTCGCCGGTCGTCGGCGGGATCACAGCCTCGGCGGCCGGTTCGATCGGCGCGGCTGCCGGCGCGGCTGCGGCTGTGGCCGTGGTCACGGCCGTGGCCGGCGCGGCCGGTTGCTCGCCCGGCGCCCAGAGATCGGGCTGCGGGATCGCATCCACTGGATGGGGCGCAGGCAGGGTGGCGGGCACGGCGCCCGCCATCTGGCTGTCGGTCTCGGTCGCAACCTTGACGAGCTGGAAGGCCAGCAGCGGCTGCCCTTCGCGGATCGGATGCTTCAGGACGGTACCCTCGAATGAATCCTGTGGCCGCATCGCGGCCGCAGGCATCATCGCCTTCGGCCAGTCGCGCAGCGCCACGTCCCACACCGTCACGGCCGAACCCTGTGGCAGCGAACGCAGCGCCACGAAGATCGGCTCGCTCTCGACCTGGGGCTTCGATTGCGCGAGGTGCACATCGAGCGCCCGGTTCACACCGAACGCGGCTGCCGCTCCCGCGATGAAGGCAGCCGCAAAGACCGTGGCGGCACGGGGACGGTGCCCATTGCCCGATTGCTTCGCCGTGCGTCCGTTGGTGCTCATGACCGAAAGCCCTTCGCGTTCACCCCACTATTCCGCCGATCCCGCCTCGGAACGTCATCGACAGGATGTGAGCCCGGTCAGCAGGACGGATCACGGCAAAGGCTTCACTTGCCCGGCCTACGTATTTTCCGACGTGCCCTCGAGGAATCCGTCGGCAGGGTCGCCGCACCTTGCCGGATTTGCCGCCGACAGAAGCCGCCGGAGAAGTCAGCGGCGCGTGGTCTCGTCGTCGTCGGCGTCGGCCGCGAAGAGCGGATCCACCGTCCGCGCCTGCGGCCGGATCGCGAGCAGCCGCATGCTGGGCTCATGGGCGGAGCGATCCCGAAAGAACGCGTCCCCGACCGTGGAGGCGCCGTCGCCGGCAGGCCCCACGAGCAGCAGGGCATCGGCGGGGATCGTGAGGCTGAACCGCAGTCGGTCGAGCGTGTGGCGGCGCTGGCCGTTCTCCATGCGGAAGACCCCTTCCTCGCCCACCCACGATCGCTGCATCGGGCCGTGCTTGACGGTGGGCGTGAGTTCGAGACGGATGCGGCCGTCGGCGGCGGGCCACGATTTGAGCGCGAAGTGGGTGCTCGCCTCACGGTAGGTGCCGCCGTGCACCGCCTCACCGTCGTGCTCGAGCAGCACGAGCTCGGCCAAGCCGGTGGCGGCCACGATCTCGGTCTCGCGGCCCGGCAGCAGCCGCAGCATCCGCCGCGCCACCGTCGGGCTGGCCGTCGGTCCTTCCGGAAGCTGATCGGGTTCGGCCGTTGACTGCCGCTCGAATCGGGAGGCGAGCGCCGCCGGCAGCGTGCCGGTGATCACGCCCGCACGCAGGCCATTGGCGGCGAGCTTGCGCCGCAGGGCGTCGTCGAGCACCTGCTCGTCGACGAATGTCCAAAGCTCGTCGCCGAGCTGCTCGTCGTGTTCGTCGCTTCGCACGAAGACCATCTCGATCGGGATCGTCTTCGGCGCGGGGCGCGCGGCGGCCGGCGCGCGGCCGTCGTCGCCGAGTACGGTCTCGAGCGGCTCGGGCTGCTGCCAGACGGAGCTCGAGAGCAGCGTGAAGCGGCAGCCACCCGCTGCGCAGGTGCAGAGCAGCGCGAGGATGAGGCGGGTCTGTGCGCGCGGGCGCATGGCGGCAGGTATCCGCGAAAGGGGGCTGTTGGGGCGGGGAGGGTAGCCGCGGCGCCGCAGGGGAGTCAACGCCGGCCGAAAGCCGTTTCCCGCCCACGAAAGCCCGCTGCGCACGAAAGCCCGCTGCGCAAGCAAGGTCCATCCGCACTCCACTCGATCCAAGGCCGCCCCAACCCGCCCTGCAAGAAGCGCACCAACTCTCCTCGCTCGCGCGTCGGGCTTTCGTAGAGAGCCCAACCCGCCCTGCAAGAAACGCACCAACTCTCCTCGCTCGCGCGTCGGGCTTTCGTAGAGAGGCCAACCCGCCCTGCGAGAAACGCACCAACTCTCCTCGCTCGCGCGTCGGGCTTTCGTTACGAGACCGCCTTCACGGCGTTGGCGAAGATCGCCAGGCCGGCGCCGGCGGCGGTGGCGTCGAGCCGGCCGTTCCAGGCGGGGTGCTGGGTCGCGTCGATGAACCGCTCCGGGTGCGGCATCATGCCGAGCACGCGGCCCGTTTCGTCGCAGACCCCCGCCACGTCGGCGGCGGCGCCGTTGGGATTCGCCGAGTGGCCGTGCGCATCCCGGCCATACCGCAGGACGAGCTGGCCGGCTGCCTCGAGCGCGGCGAGGTCCTCCGGCGACCGCGTCACGAACCGGCCCTCGCCGTGCGCGATCGGCAGATCGAACGAGCTCTCGATGCCGCGCAGAAAGAGACAATTGTGGGCTCGAGCCTCGAGCGGCACCCAGCAGTCGATGAACCGGCCCGAATGGTTGTGGGCGAGCGCCGCCCGCGGCCGGCCCGTGGCGGGATCGCCAAGCAGCAGGCCCGTCTGCAGGAGCACCTGGAAGCCGTTGCAGATGCCGAGCACGAGGCCGCCCTTGTCGCGAAACTTCGCCAGCGCGTCGCCGAGCCGCAGCTTCAATTCGAGCGCGAAGATGCGGCCGCTGGCGATGTCGTCGCCGTAGGAGAAGCCGCCGGGGATGCAGAGAATCTGGAAGTCGTCGGCGAGCGCCGGCTTCTCCGCGAAGGCCCGCACGTGGACGCGGCGAGGGATCGCCCCGGCCCGTTCGAAGGCGTGTGCCGTTTCGTGGTCGCAGTTGGTGCCTGGGGCGCGGAGGATCAAGGCACGGGGGGAAAGCATCAAGACTCCTTCCTTTCACCGCGCCAGGCGCGGTCCAAGCGATCCACGGCGATCGCGGCGCTGCCGCCGCCGGTCACGATCTCGAGCGAGGGGCTGCCGGTCACCTCGCCGATCCACGCCCATGCCACGCCATCGACCGCCTTGGCAAAGGCATCGGCTCGAGCGGCCGGCACCTCGCAGAGGAATCGGCCCGGTGTCTCGGTGAAGGCGATCGCGAAGTCGCGGCCGGTGCCCGCTGCGTCGCGGGTCTCGGCGGGAACCTTGGCCAGTTCCACGCGGGCCCCGAGTCTGCCGGCGATCGCCATCTCGGCGACTCCCGCGGCGAGACCGCCGTCGGAGCAATCGTGGCAGGCCGCGACGAGTCCCTCCTTGATCGCGGCGGCAATGGCCGTGAAGACCGCGCGAATCGACGCGGCATCGACCGGTGGCACGCGGCCGCCGCTCACGCGGCCGGTGAGGGCGAGCTGGCTGCCGGCGAGGTCGTCGCGGGAGAGCCCCACGATCGCCAGGCGGTTGCCGGCTTGCTTGAGGTCGGGCGTGACGGCGTGGCGCACGTCGTCCACCTGCCCCATCGCGGTCGCCAGGAGCGTGGGCGGGATCGAGATCTCGTGCTGCTTCCCCGCCGCATCGGTCCAGGCGAAGACATTATTGAGACTGTCTTTGCCGCTCACGAAGGGCGCGGCAAAGGCGATCGCCGTGTCGTGGCAGCCACGGCAGGCCTCCACGAGCGTGCCGAGCGAATCCTCGCGGCGGGTGTCGCCCCAGCAGAAGTTGTCGAGCAGCGCGATCTTCGCCGGATCCGCGCCCGTCGCGATGCAGTTGGCCATCGCCTCCACGATCGCACCGGCGGCCATCTGGTAGGGATCGAGCCAGCCGAGCCGGTGGCGGATGCCGACGCCCAGCACGATGCCGCGGTCGCGGCCGAGCACGCCGCGGATCACGGTGCCGTCGGCGGGGCCCTCGCCGGGGCCGAGCAGCGGCTTCACCACGCTCGCCCCCTGCACTTCGTGATCGTATTGCCGGATGATCCATTCCT
>JBIIOM010000113.1:0-8125 GCA_044336925.1 Pirellulales bacterium | reverse complement strand
CGCCCGCACGCTTGCCCACGACACGTGGGTCCAGACGGCGACCAACTGCGTACGGCCAAACGATGTCGTGCACGTCGATTTCTGCCTGGGAAACCACGGCAACGACCACCGTGATTTCAAACTCGCGAGCAAACTCAGCTCCATGGAAGGGGCCGTGATCGAGGTCCGCTCGCCGAGCGGAAAGCGGACCGACCTGATGCCCACGCTCGTCGATCTTGGCTACGCCCCCAAGGAAGGCTACTACTCGGGCCGCTTCAAACCAGCCGAAGCGGGCCTCCATTGCATTGCCCATACGCTTGACAAGTTGCACCGCACGACGCGGGCTGTGAAGAGCAGCAAAGCCTATTTTCTCGTCGCGGAGAAACTCGACGCGGTGGGCGCGCCAACGAAGGAACATGCAACGCCCCTCGGCTATCCGCTCGAGTTCGTGCTCGAGTCGCACCCGGTCATCGGCTGCGGGCCCGGCAAGCCGATTACCGTGCAACTGCTCTTCAAGGGAAAGCCGCTGGCCGACCAGGTCGTCTCGTTCATCCCGCGAGGGGCCACGCTCGCCGCAGGCTTCGATCCCGAGTTTGAACGCAAGACCGACGCCGAAGGGCGGTGCAGCTACACGCCGAAGGAGGGCAACTTCGTGCTCGTCGTGACCCACCTCGTGAAACCCGAGGAGAAGGGGGAGGGCTTCGAGAAGACGGCCTATGCGGCGACGCTCGTGCTCGACGTGCCAGCGCGCTGCGCCTGCTGTGAGGAGTAGGGCGCCGGAGTTGAGCGTGGAAGAGCGTGGTTGATGCCGGGGAAACGGAAGCCCGACGCGCGAGCGAGGAGAGTGGGGGAGGTTCTTGCGGGGCGGGAGGGCGCGGTGTTGATGCGAGTGGAAAGCGGATGGACCTTGCTTGCGCTGCGGGCTTCCGTGGACCGCTCAGCGTGCGAGCAGGCTCGATTGGGCGGCGATCGCGATCGCGGCGGTCTCGATCCGCAGGATGTGCGGCCCGAGTGACACGCGCTCGAAGCCCAGGCGCTCGGCGGCCGCGATCTCGTCGGGCGTGAAGCCCCCCTCGGGGCCGACGGCGGCGACGATTTCACCCGAGCCAGCGCGGATGACGTCATCGAGCGGCCCGCCGCCCGGGTGGGCGATGAGCCGCAGGGCATCGGGATGGCGGTCGGCAAGCGCCTCGAGCGTTGCCGGCGCAGCGATCTCCATGAGTGTGTTGCGGCCACACTGCTTGCAGGCCTCGATCACGCCGCGGGCGAGCCGCGCCTGCGCCGACGCCGTCGCCTCCGCGACACCCCGCGCCGTCACGAGCGGCACAAGCCGCTGGGCGCCCAATTCGGTCAGCTTCTCCACGAGCCACTTCTGGCGGTCCCCCTTCGGCAGCGCCACGGCGATCGTGAGCGGCCGCGCCGGCCCGGGCTGCGGCGGTAGGGGAGCGCCCAGCGACAGCGTTACGTTGTCGCGATTGATCATGGCGACCTGCGCGGGCCATTCCTGACCGCCGCCGTCGAAGACACGGATCTCGTCGCCGACCTTCGCCCGCAAGACCCGCGCCAGGTGGCGGGCCTCGTCGCCCGTGAGGGTGGCGCGGCCGTCGCGGGGCGGGCTCTCGAGCAGGAAGCGTTCACTCATGATGCGGTTTTCACGGGGGAGTTTCGTCCTGACCCGGCCGGGTGGAGCGGCTACACTCCGCCGCCATGGTACGCGACCACTGGAACTTCACCGCGCCCCCCTTCGACGGCTCGCTCGAGCCGGCCACTTTCTACACCGGTGCGCCGCAGGACGAGGCCCTGGCGCGGCTTGAGTGGCTCGTCGATGAGCGGCAGCGGTTCGGCCTCGTCGTCGGCGGCGAGGGCTGCGGCAAGAGCCATCTCTGCGCGATGGCGGCCCGGCGGCTCGGCGGGTGCGGCGCGGAGGTCGCGATGCTCTCGCTCCGCGGGCTCACCGCGGGCGACTGGATCGAGCTGCTTCTCGAACGGCTGCCGCTCGATGCGCTGAGCCGCGCGGAGCCCTTGCGTCCTTGGCAGAAGCTCGAGAACAGGCTCCGCGAAAACACGCTCATGGAACGGCCGACGGCCCTCGTCTTCGACGATCTCGACCGGGCGCCGGTCGATGCAATCGACGGCATCGAGCGGCTGATCAGCGCGGCCGAGCCGCGCTACGCGCGGGTGGTGGTCGTTGCGACAGCCACGCCGGAAGGCCTCGCGCGGCTCGCGGGCGGCATCCGCCAGCGGGCCGCCGTGCGGATCGAACTTTCACCGTGGGGTGAAGACGACGTTGCGGGCTTCCTCGCCCGATCGCTGCGGCGGGTCGGCGGCGACGAAGGGATCTTCACGCCCGAGGCAGCCGCCACACTCGCGCGGTTTGCCGGCGGTGTGCCGCGGGTGGTGGGCCGGCTTGCGCAGCTCGCGCTCGTGGCCGCGGCGGGCGACGGGCTCGACAAGGTGGATGCCGCCACGGTGGAGCGGGCCTGGCGCGAACTCGTGCCGGCGAGTGGGCCCGTTGCGGAAACGGCGCTCGAGATCGCCGACGACGAGGCCGAACAAGACGATCCTCCGCCAGCCAATCCGCACGTCCGCGTCGTGCGGCGGCTCTGGGGCTGAGCCCAGCCGCCGGTCACTTCTTGATCAATTGGATCGCCTGCTTGGCGGCCGCGCTCAGGGTTTCGTCGGCATGCTCCGCGAGTGGCTCGAGCGCCGGCAGCGCTGCTTTCGCGGCCGTCCCCATTTCGCCGAGTTCGCGGGCGGCCGTGATCTGCTTGGCCACGGACCCCTGTTTGAGGTCGTCGATGTAGGTGTCCACGAGCAGGTCGCCCATGGTCTGTTCCTTTCTCCGCCGTTTGCTCGCTTGGGCGGTCGGTTTCTTGGCGGCTTTCCCCTTCTTCGTGCCGGAGCAGCCGGCGACGAGCGCGAGCGGCAGGAGCAGCCAGCCACGGCGGTGCATAACTCGAGAATCGCGGCGCATGGCGACCTTGCGGATGGCGAAGCGAATGATGATTGCAAGAATCGTATCAGCCAGCGGCCGGCTTCAAAAGCGTGCGGCCGACGCCCCGCCTATTCCGGCTGCGACGTCAAATCGCGTAGACTCCGGGAAAGGTCTGCGCCATGGCGGTGACTCCGCGAAAAATAGAAAACTCCCGTCCTCGCATCGTGGCGATCTCGCCGGATGACGGCTCCGCCATCGAACTGAAGAACCCGGCGCTCGCGGCGCTGCTCTCGTGGTGTGTCCCGGGGCTCGGCCAGCTCTATCAAGGCCGCACCCACAAGGGCCGCCTCTTCATGGGCGCGATCCTCGGCACGTTCCTCGCGGGACTGTGGCTCGGCGGCGGCAAGGTGGTCTATGCCTCGTGGAGGCCGGGCGACACCCGCTGGGCCTATGTCTGCCAGGCCGGCGCCGGTCTCGTCGCCCTGCCCGCCGTCTTGCAATCGATGCAGATCCATGGCGTGGCGAAGCAGCCGCTTTTCTGCTCCACGTTCATGGCGCCGCCCCTCTCGCCGGGGCAGTATGTCTCGCGGTCCTATGCCGACGTGCTCACCCGCAGCGATCCCGAGATCGACGCTGATGCGTTCTTCGACAAGCCGCCGCTCAAGCAGTTTCGCGGCGAACAGGTCTCCATTTGGCAGCGCCGTCTCGGCCGCTGGTTCGACATCGGCACGCTCTACACGATGCTCGCCGGCATGCTCAACGTGCTCGTCATCTACGACGCCTTCGCCGGACCGCTCGGCTCGCCCACCGACGAAGACCGCAAGGCCCACAAAGAAGGCAAAGACGCCAAGCCACGCTAACCCCGCAAGGAAGCGACCATGACCCTGCCCGCGCTGATCGCCGGAATTTGTTTCGGCTCGTTCCCGCTCCTCTTCGCCCAACTCGTGGACCGGGTGCCCGGCATCCTCTTCGGGCTGCCGCTGATGGCGCTGGCCAGCCTGATCTTCGCCGCCACCCACCACGAAGATCCGGCTGAGATCCGCTTCGCCACGATCCACTGGGCCGTATGGCTCGGCGGCATCCTGGGCCTCGTGCTCGCGGCCGTGCTCCTGCTCGGCTGGTTCGCGTAGCGCACGTTCACCCGCAGCGCACGGAAGCCCGCAGCGCACGGAAGCCCGCAGCGCGAGCAAGGTCCATCCGCCCTCCACTCCTACCCACGTCGCTCCCACCCGCCCCGCGAGAAACGCCCCACTCTCCTCGCTCGCGCGTCGGGCTTCCGTAGCAGCGGTCTACTTGCGCGGTCTACGCTTGCCCGAGGGCGATGCGGCGGAGTTGGCCGCAGGCCGCGTCGATGCGGGCGCCTTTGCGGCGGCGCACCTGCACGTTGACTCCCGCATCGCGGAGCACGTCGAGGAAGCGTTCGCGCGACCCTTGTGTGGGCTCGCGCCAGGGGAGGCCGGCGACGGCGTTGTAGGGAATGATGTTCACGAGTGCCGCGCGGCCGCCGAGCAGCCGCACGAGGCTCGCTGCGTGCTCGGGGGAATCGTTCACGCCGCCGAGTAGCACGTATTCAAACGTCAGCCGTCGGCCCGATGTCTCCCAGTAGCGGTCGGCCGCGGCCATCACGTCGGCCAGGCCGATCGCCTTGTTCACCGGCACGAGTCGGGTGCGGAGCTCGTCGTCGGCCGCATGGAGCGAGACGGCAAGATGGTAGCCGGGGTTTTCGTCGGCGAGCCGGTCGATTCCCGCCGGCAGGCCGACGGTCGAAACGGTGATCCTGCGTTGCGAGATGCCGAGGCCGTCGGGATCCTGCGCGCTGGCGAGCGCCGGCAGCAGGCGATCGAGATTGGCCAGCGGTTCTCCCATCCCCATCACCACGATGTGGCTGAGCCGTTCCTCCGCCGGCAAGAGCAGCTGCAGCCGCAGCAATTGCTCGATGATCTCGCCCGTGGTGAGGTTCCGCACGACGCCGTCAATGCCGCTGGCGCAAAACACGCAGCCCATCGCGCAGCCCACCTGCGAACTGATGCAGACGGTCCGCCGGTCGCCGTCGCGCAGGAGCACGCACTCGATCCGCTGGCCGTCGTGCAGCTCAAGCAGGAGCTTTTCGGTGCCGTCGTCGGCGCGATGGTGGCGGGCGATCGACGTGGTCCAAATTCGAAACGCGCCCTCGAGCGCCGTCCGCAGTCCCTTGGGCAGGTCGGTCATGTCGGCAAACGACGACGCCCGTCGGGCGATGAGCCATCGCCGGATCGCCTTGGCCCGCCAGGCGGGCTGCCCCTGGTCGGTCAGCCAGGCCGCCAGGGCATCGCCGGCTGAATCCCCGGTGGCGGGTTCGAGGATGTGGTGCATGGCGTGGAGGGGCCGGCCGGCTCTGGCATGCCGCCCGCGGGAGAGGTAAAGTTTTAGGGGTTCGACGCCATCATACCCCAACGAATTTTGCGGACATCCGCCCTGCCATGAGCCAAAAG
Organism: Pirellulales bacterium; assembly: GCA_044336925.1. Classification (GTDB taxonomy): domain Bacteria; phylum Planctomycetota; class Planctomycetia; order Pirellulales; family UBA1268; genus RGVT01. The sequence goes on along the minus strand of JBIIOM010000113.1, from coordinate 2,740 downwards.
CAACTCGAGGAACGCACGCAGTGGGTCTACGACGAGCGGGCGTTTCCGGTCTGGAACCGCTCCTTCGAGAAAACCGACCGGACTGAGATGATCCGGGACGACCTCTGGGCCGGCCGCAGCATCTCAGTGCTGCTGTCGGTGCTTGTCGCCATCGGCCTGGCCCTCGCCTTCGGAACGCTCGCCTTCGTTGCCAATTGGCGGTGAGGTTGACCCCCTCCGGCCGGCCTATTAGATTTCGGTCAGGTTTCGGTCCGGGGCCCGGGAAATCGAGCGGCGAGCCATGTCGTTGCGTCCAGCCTTCTCATCGGTCGCCTCTCGGCAGGCTCCACCGATCGCCGTCCATGCGCCGGCGAAGCTGAATCTGTCGCTCGCGGTGCTCGCCCGCCGACCCGATGGCTTCCACGAGATCGAGTCGCTCATGGTACCGGTGTCGTTGCACGACACCCTCCGGCTACGGGTGACCGACGAGCCGGGCATCCGGCTTTCCGTGGCCTTCGGCGGACGGCTCTCCCAGCCGCAGGCTGCCGCGCTCCGCCGCGACGTGCCGACCGACGATTCCAACCTCGTCGTGCGGGCGGCGCGGCTGCTCGCCGAGGAGGCGGGCGTCTCGCTGGGCCTCGAGGTGGAACTCATCAAGGAAATTCCATCGGGCGCGGGGCTCGGCGGTGGATCGAGCGATGCCGCCGCGGTGCTCGCCGCGGCCGCCGACGCCTGGGGCGTTGACTGGAGCCGAGAGCGGCTTGCCGCGCTCGGCAGCCGGCTGGGCAGCGACATCCCCTGGTTCTTCGCGGGCGGCCCGGCGGTGGCGGGCGGCCGCGGAGAATGGATCGAGCCCGTCGATGGCATCCCGCCTCTGCCGGCCGTGATCGCCTGCCCGGCCGTCGGGCTTTCCACGGCCGAGGTCTATGGCCGGTGCGTGCCCGACGCCTCGCGACGCGGCGAGGCCGCGCGGCTGGCGGCGGCTCTGGCCGACGGCCGGCTGCATTCGTCCCAACCGCTCATGCACAACGCGCTCGAACGGCCGGCGCGGGCGCTTTGCCCCGACGTGGCGCGGCTCCTCGACGCCATGGCGGCGGCGGGCGCCGCGCGGCCGATGCTCACCGGCAGCGGCAGCGCCTGCTTTGCGATCGCCCGCACGGCGCCGGAGGCCCGCGGCATCGCGGCCCGCCTCGACGCGGCGGGCTGGCCAGGCGTCTTTCCGGTGCGTGTCAGGCCGGGAAGACTGGGAGGTATACTCACGGAGTGAATGAACGATCGGCGAAGCCGTCGGCCTGGGGAGGCGCGGACGGCAAAGCCTGGGCAGTGGGGAGTCACACAGGCAGCTCAGCGGGGGGAACGCACCGATGGAAATCACCGAAGTCCGCATCAAGCTCATCGAAAACGCAGCCGAACGTCTGCTCGCGTTTTGTTCGATCACGATTGACCATGCCTTCGTCGTCCGCGATCTGAAGATCATCGGCGGCCCGAGCGGGCCATTCGTGGCGATGCCGAGCCGCAAACTCTCTTCGCACTGCCATTCCTGCGGCTTCAAAAACCCGCTGCGGGCCTGCTATTGCAACCAGTGCGGCAAGAAGCAGCCCGAAGGCAGCCTCCCGCGCGACGACGACGGCCGGCTGCGGCTTTACGCCGACATCGCCCACCCGATCAACGCGCATTGCCGGGAGCAGATCCAGAGCCGCGTCGTGCGGGAATACGAGTCGGAGATCGTTCGCGCCAAGCAGCCGGGGTATGTCTCGCGCTACGACGCGATCGGCGACGAGGATCATCGCCGGTAGGGCAGCCGCTTCCTCCCGTAGACCGCTGACGGAAGCCCGCAGCGCAAGCAAGGTCGATTCGCCCTCCACGCCGTCCAACGCCGCGTCCACCCGCCCCGCGAGAAACGGCTCAACTCACCTCGCTTGCGCGTCGGGCTTCCGTGGGGCCGCTACTGCCGGACGAGCGTGTGGAAGTCGGCCGTGAGGCGGGCGGTGATCGGGCCGGGCGTGCCCGCGCCGATTCCGCGGCCGTCGATGTCGACGACCGGAATCACCTCCGCCGCCGTGCCGGTGAGGAAGCACTCGTCGGCGGTGTAGAGATCGTGCCGCGTGAGCGTGGCCTCGCGGCAGTCGATGCCGGCTGCGTGGGCGAGTTCCATGACGGCGTTGCGGGTGATGCCCTCGAGGATGCCGGCGTCGGGCGGCGGCGTGAGCAGCTTGCCCGACCGCACGACAAACACGTTGTCGCCCGTGCACTCGGCCACTTCGCCCTTGTGGTTGAGCATCAAGGCCTCGACGCAGCCGGCCCGCAGGCCCTCGAGCTTCGCCATGATGTTGTTCAAGTAGTTGAGCGACTTGATCCGCGGCGAGAGGGCGGCCGACTGCACCCGTTGCGTGGCGGCGGTCACGATCTTCAGCCCCTTCGAGTAGAACTCGGCGGGGTAGAGGCTGATCGTATCGGCGATCACGATCACCTGCGGATTCTTCGTGCGGTTGGGGTCGAGGCCGAGGCTGCCGGCGCCGCGGGTCACCACGAGGCGGATGTAACCGTCGGTGAGCTTGTTGGCGGCGAGCGTGTCGATCACCGCCTTCGCGACTGCCTCCTTCGTCATCGGGATTTCGAGGCAGATCGCCCGGGCGCTCGCCCAGAGCCGGTCGATGTGGGCGTCGAGCCGGAAGACCCGCCCCGAGTAGCTCCGCAGGCCCTCGAAGACGCCGTCGCCGTAGAGCAGGCCGTGGTCGAACACGCTCACGCGGGCCTCGTC
>JBIIOM010000112.1:0-8164 GCA_044336925.1 Pirellulales bacterium | reverse complement strand
CCGACGCGCACAAGAGCCTGATGCGCGAATTCGAATTCATGAAGAAGGTGTTTCCTGAAAACTTCAGCCTGCGGCTCTCCGGGATCGCGGAAAACTTCCGCACCCCTCCGACGACACCGCGTGTCTACTGGCTTTCCGACGAGCAGCTGCTGCGACTCTCGAACGAGCCGGATCGGGCCATGCATGCGGCGATCCGCGACGACTGGCAGATCGTCCGCGGCCTGACGCTCTCGTCGGATCAGGCGGGCGAATGGGATGCTCGGGTTCTCGCCCACATCGACGCGTTCGCCGCGCGGGCGTGGCGAGGCCCGCTCACGGCCGAGGAGCGGGAGCGGCTGCACGGTATCTACCGGGCCACGCTGGCCGCCGGCGACGAGACCTCCGCCGGGGGGCTCCGCGAGCAGGCCGCCCGCGAGGCAGTCGCCGCGGTGCTCGCGGCACCGCGGTTCCTGTTTCGCATGGAGGAACAGCACGAGGCGGAGCAGCCGGTGAGCATCTGGGAACTTGCCGCACGGCTGAGCTATTTTCTCTGGTCGTCGCTGCCCGACGAGCGACTGCGGCAGGCGGCGGCCGACGGCAGCCTCGCTCAACCCGAACGGCTTGCCGCCGAGGTGCGGCGGATGCTCGCCGATCCGAAGTCGGAGGCGCTCGCCCGCGAGTTCGCCGCCCGGTGGCTGCGGTTTCGCGGCTTCGCCGAGCGGGCGCCGGTGGACCGGCAGGTGTTTCCCGAATTCACCCCCGAACTCCAGGCCGACATGGAGGCCGAGGCGACGGCCTTCCTGGCCGACATGATCCGCCACGACCGGCCGCTGCGCGATCTTTTCGGCGCGGACCACACCTTCCTGAACGAGCGACTCGCCACCCTCTATGCCGTACCAGGCGTGACCGGGCCCGAGCTGCGCCGGGTCGAGGTGGCCGAACACGGCCGCGGCGGCCTCCTGGGCATGGCCGCGATCCTCGCGAGCACCTCGTATCCGCAACGCACGAGCCCGGTGCTCCGGGGCAACTGGGTGCTCACCGCGGTGCTCGGCACCCCGACGCCCCCGCCACCTGTTGACGTGCCGCCGCTCGAGGATTCGGCCGCCGCGGGGGCGGGCATCCGCGACCGGCTCAAAGCCCACCGGGCGGCGGCGGCTTGCGCCGCCTGCCACGACCGGATCGACCCGCTTGGTTTCGCGCTCGAGGGCTTCGACGTGCTCGGCCGCCGCCGCGACCGCGACGACGCCTCCGCGCCGCTCGATCTCTCGGCGGAGTTCGTCGATGGCACGAAGTTCACCGGCCTGGAGGGCCTGCGCGGCTTTCTCGCCGACCGCCGCGATCTGGTGATGCTGCAATTCTGCCGCAAGCTGCTCGGATACGCGTTGGGCCGGGCCGTCCTGCCCACCGACCTGCCGCTCGTGGAGAACCTCCGCGATCGGATTATGGAGGATGACGCCGGGATCTCGGCGGCGGTGCTGGGCATCGTCCAGAGCAGGCAGTTCCTCAATCGCCGCGGTGCGTCGGCCGATGAAATATCGAAGGCATCGCTCCCATCCCCCCAGGAGGTCGGCCGATGAATGTCGCCCGTCACGTGCCGAATCTCTCCCGCCGCCGGTTTCTCCACGGGGCTGGCGTGGCCCTGGGGCTTCCTTGGCTCGAGTCGCTGGCCCCGGCCGCCGAGGCCGCTGGCCCGCCGGTGCGGTTCGCCGCGCTCTTCATGGGCAACGGCGTCAACAAGCACCACTGGGGAGCGACGATGGGCTCCGCCGGGATCGAGTTTGCCAGATCGCTCACGCCGCTGACCCCGCATGCCGCGAAGGTGAACGTCTTCCACGGCCTCTGGAATCCAAGCACGACCGACGACAACGGCAACGGTCACTTCCCGAAGATGAATGTGCTCTCGGGATTGAAGGTCAAGCGAACCACGACGGACGTCGAGGTGGGCACGTCGGTGGATCAGATCATGGCCCGGGCGGTGGGCCGAGCGACGCCGCTGCCGAGCATCGTGCTGGGGACCGAGCCGCCGGGCTACGGCACCGATTCGGGATATACCTCGATCTACTCTGCCTACGTTTCCTGGAGCAGTCCGACGACGCCCGCCCCCAAGGAGATCGTGCCCCGGCAGGCCTTCGACCAGCTCTTCGACGACGGCAGCCGGCGGCGGGCCGACGCGAGCGTGCTCGATCTCGTCGCGGCCGAGGCGGCATCCCTCCGCGGCCGGCTCGGCGGCCGCGACCGCGCCAAGCTCGATGAATATCTGACGAGCGTCCGCGAACTCGAGCGGCGGATCGAGCAGTCGGCGGAGGAGAGCCGGCGGGAGACCGCTGGCCACGGCTGGCGGCCGACGCTGACAAAGCCGTCGCTCGAGCGGCCCGGCCCTGGCATCCCGACGGACCCCCGCGAACACCTCGAGTTGATGTGCGACATCCTGGTCTTGGCCTTCCAGATGGATCGCACACGGGTGGCCACAATGATGCTCAACAACGATCTTTCCAACATGAACTTCGGCTTCCTGGGCGGCATTCATGGCGGCCAGCACGAACTCAGCCACCATGCCAACAACCCCGATCGGCTCGAACAGTATCAACGGGTGAACGAGTATCACGTGGCCCTCCTGGCCCGGCTGCTCGCGAAGATGGATGCGACGAGCGAGGGAGAGCGGACGCTGCTCGACAACTCGATGGTGCTCTTCTGCTCGAGCCTGATGGATGGCAATTCCCACGATTCGAAGGAACTGCCTATCGTGCTGGCCGGCGGCGGGGGGGGCACGATCCAGGGGGGAAGGGTGCACGATCTGCGGGGCCGGGAGGACCGCCGGCTCTGCCGGCTGCACCTGGCTCTCATGCAGCGAATGGGCGTGGCAGTGGGCCGCTTTGGCGACGCCAACTCGCCGCTCGAGTTGGCTTAAGTCGCCCGGCTCATGGCAAAGCCGACATCGCCCGGAGACGAGACTATGCGGTCGAGCATGTGCGCGGCATGCTTGGGCGCACGCGACTTCCGGAATGGCAGAAACCAGCGTTGTCCACGAGGAAAAGCTCTAAGGTGGCGTCTTAAAGACTCGTGCGAATCTTTGCAAAACCTTTTCAGCGACTGCAAGTGTTCTCGGTATGTGCGCGGTTCACGAAAAGCCAACTCAGTCCAGTTCTGGCACTGACTCTTGCGGGCATATGCGGCGCGACGACCGGCTCGGTGCCCAAACGTCATGGGAGCAACGCTGGATACGGAAGCGTTTTTTACCGTGACCGAACTTCCCTACGGCGTCCGCGGTCCGGCGCGGTCGGTCGTCAGCCGGTCGCCGAGGGCGGCGGCGAGATCGGGCAGGTCGTAGTGCACGAGCGCATCCGGCACGACGTTGGCCAGTTCCCGATCGTGGAACCGGGCCTGCACCAGCGATCGCCATGATGTGAGCGACTCTGCGATCGCGACGGTCGCGATACCTTTCTCGACATCCGCGAGGAGGGCTGCATGAAGGGCGACGGGGCCGGTCGCCGCCCGGCCGTGGAGGTGGATCGGCACGTCGGCGCCGTAGGTTTCATTCGCCCACCCGATCACGGCGAGCACGTCGGATACCTTCTGCCCCAGGAGCGGCCGGTCGAGGAGCACGCCCAAGAGCGCCTCCTGCCAGTCGTGGCCGAAGAGCGGCGCCAATTGCTCGTTGAGCCTCACTTTCGGGGCCGACTCTCCCGTGCCGCGCACCGAGATCGCGAGCACCCGCATGCCGCGGGCGAGCGCGTCGGCCGCGACCTCGCCACGCATCGCTTCGTCGAGATCGCCGTCGGCGATGATGATCGCAAGCGGCTTCGGTGCCTGTGCTGCGTCGCCCGCCGTCGGCGCGGCCAGCAGCGCCGGCACCGCAATCCCCGGCTCGGTGGCAAAGACCAGCCGCTGAGCCATCGCGCCTTCCTGTGCGGCGGGCGGCGCTGCGACCTTCGCGGGGGGCCCCTTGGCGGGCAGTTTCAGGAGCCCGCGGACCGTCGCTGCGAGTTCCGCGGGCGTGCGTTCGGTGGCCAGCTTCGCCCGCTCTCGGGCGAGCACGTGCTCCTCGTCGGCGATCAGGTCCATCGTCGTCTTCCCGAGTCCGGCCCGAAAAACGTTGCCCTCGGGCGTGCACTGCAGCTGCTGGCGGGAGAGCAGCTGCGGAGGCGTCTCGGCCGGGGCCGCGGGATTTTCTTTCAGCCAGCGGTTCATCCAGGACAGTGCCGCCTCGCGGAGCGGCTGGTCGAAACCATGCTCCACGTCGCGTTCGGCGATCTCCATCCGCTCGGCGTGGCCGAGCAGCCCGAAGAGCCGCCTGGCCTCCGCGGCGGTGGCCCGCGTGCCGCTGATGTCGAAAAAGTCGCGGGTGGCCGCGAGCACGAGCGAAGGCACGGGAGCGGCCATCGTGAGATAGTCGCCGTGGTCGAGGCCGATCGGGAGCTGGCCGCCGATATTTTGTTCGGCCTCCTCAACGCCGCGGGTGGCGAGCTGGCGGCGGTAGCCGGTGATGAAGCAGCCCGGTGCCGCCGCCTTCAGACGGTCGTCGAGGGCCATCAAATACGCCGTCTGCATGCCGCCGCCGGAGATGCCGGTGCAGCCGAGCCGCATGGCATCGACCTCGGGCCGCGACGCGAGGTAGTCGAGGCTGCCGACGAGATCGCCCACGAAGTAGCTCGCCGCCTGTCGGCCGATCAGCAGTGCCGCGCCAGTCACCTCCATGTGCTCCTCGAGCGACGGATAGCTGCCCCAGTCGCGGTCGGGAAACTGCCGCCGCTCCCCCTGGCCGATCGGGTCGAAGCAGAGCACGGCGAAGCCATGGCGGGCCAGGAGAATCGAGGCGGCCTGGTAGGAATCATGAGCCTTCGCAGCGTCGGAATGGCCGCAAGGCACGAGCACGCCAGGAAACGGGCTCGGTCTGCCCGCTCGTTCGTCGGGCAGATAGAAGGCCGCCGTCACGGGATGATCGGGCCAGGTCTCGTAGATCACCTTCTGCACGCGGTAGCCGTCGCAGTCGATCTCGCCGGTGATCCGTGGCGGCCGTGTGGCCTTCGGCGGCATGTTCCCGAGCTTCTCGGCGAACCATTTCCGCATCCGGGCCTGCCGCTCGCGAATCTGCTCCGGTGTGGTGATCGCGGCGATCTCGGCGTCGCGCCGGTCGAGCAGGCGATTCGCCTCGGCGTTCATGAAGTCGGCGAGCATCCGCGGGCCGGGCACGACGGCGGCGGGCGGAGGGGCGGCGGGCGGAGGGGCGGCGGGCGGAGGGGCGGCGGGCTCGGCGGCGGCCGCTCGGGTCATCAAGAGTCCTCCCAACGCGGTTGTGGCAACCCAGGCGAGCGTCCAGCGGTTGCAACGCGAGGAGAACGTGCGACCAATCTCAATGTGGCGTGGGCGTGGCAATCGCATGGTCCCTGCTTTGGGTATCTGGTGAGGCGGCGTGCCGCTATCCGTCCGATCGCGTGGAGAGTTGCCCTCGACGAACTGGTGAATAAGTCTGGAGATCAGGCTCTGATACGGGATCCCCTGCTCGGCTGCCTTTCGCTAGATGGCGGCGACATCGTGGTCGGATAAACGGAGATTAACTCACAACGCATGCTTGAGCATGGTTTTTAGGCACACGCCATGCAAGGCCGGGCCCGACCGCCTCGTGCCCCTCGCCGGCGGCGGCGCGATGAGTCCGGTGGCCAACGGGCTCGTCAGGCCTTGAAGAGCGCGTGGCGGGCTGCCTGCGTGATCGCCACGACGGCGGGGTGCTTGATCCGTTTCTCCACGGAGATCGCGTAGAACCGCTCCCGTAAGGTCGGCTCTCGGCCCACCACCGCGACGCCATACATCCGCTTCACTTCGGCCTCCACGGCCGTCGGGGCCGCGAAGATGCCGTCGCCGAATCCGCCGAAGGCTTTGAGCAGGCCGCTGTCGGCGAATTCCCCGCGGATCCGCGGGTGGATGCCCTGGGCATCGAACCACTGCTCGAGCGATCGGCGGAGTGTCGTATTGCCGTAGGGGAGAAGCACCGGCGCGCCGGTGAGCGAATGGGGAAAGCCACGGCGATGGCGGCGGGCGATCGCAGTGGTGGCGAAGAACGTCACGCCACAGTCGCCAAGCAGGTGGTTGAAGGCCTTCATGCCGAGCCGTGGGTTCGCCGGAAAGTCGCTCACGACGAGGTCGAGCTCATGCAGGGCGAGCTCGGCGAGGAGGCGATCGGGTGAGCCGTCGATGCAGGTGATGCGAATCTCCTCACCAACTGCAAAGGCCGGGGCGAGGAGCCGGTGCACGAGCACCTTCGGCAGCGTGTCGGCCACGCCCACCGCGAACCGCAGGGCCTGGCCCCGGGGCCGGTCGTGGATTGCATCCTGCAGATCGCGGCCGAGGGCGAAGATCTCGTCGGCGTAGCGGTAGACGAGCCGGCCCGTGTCGGTGAGCGCGATCCCGCGGCCCGACCGCTCGAACAGCTTCGCCTTCACTGCCTTCTCGAGCAGGCGGATCTGGCCGCTCACCGTCGGCTGCGTGAGATGCAGTCGCCGGCAGGCCTGCGCGATGCTCCCCTCGCGGGCGACCGTCCAGAAATAGAGGAGGTGGTGGTAGTTGAGCCAGTCCATCCGCGGCGACCTTCAGGGTTCTTCCGAAGCATAGGTTTTTCCGATGGTTAGGCAAGAAAGAATCGGGGCTGCCCGGGGGTCAGAAGGACCGAATAATTGCCTCGTATGAGACACCACTGCTCTTTTCGGAGCCATGCCATGAACTGGGAATTGAAGGACAAGGGCGTGCGACGGCCCCATGATCTGCCCGATTACCTCGACCGGCGGCTGCGGTTCGCTCTCGCGCGGTTCGGCAGCCGCGTCGAGAAGGTGACGGTGTTCCTGCACGACCACAACGGCCCCAAGGGGGGCATCGACAAGGTCTGCCGGATTCTGGCGAAGGTGCAGGGCTGCGGCATGCTGATGGCGGCCGTCGTCGATTCCGATTGGAACACGGCGGTCGATCGGGCCACGAAGCGAATCGGTCACACCGTGTCGCGGCAGGTGTCGCGGCTCCGCGATCGTCAGGTCGCCTCGGCTCGGATGCCGGCCCGCGGGTTCCGGCCCTCATTCAGCCGCTGAGAATTTCTTGTCCGGAAAATCAATTCGGCCGTGGCGGGTGCGGGCCTCCAGAACCCGTGCCCGCCACGGCTTCCCTTCGGCGATCTCGAGACGGCATTCGCGACCGCCATGGCCACGGAAAAACGGGCCGGGCGCCGGTGAAACCCGCGAAGAGGTAGGCGTTGATTCGCCACTCCACCTCGGATTTCCCCGACCCCCGGCTTGTTGATCGCTTCCGTTCGACCCGTTCAGGCCGATCAGGCAGCGGCCGGCTTCTTGAGGAAGCTGACGATCAGCGGCAGGAGCGCGCCGACGATCGCCGACAGGCCGCCCGTCCCGACCAGGCTGTCGCTGCCGCCCGCGAGTTGAGCAATTGCCGGGACCAGCATCGGCAGCACCTTGCCGCCCAAGCCGCCGCCCACGAGGCCGAGCACCGTGTTGAGCATCGGGCCGAGGTTCCGGTTCTTGAGGAGCGCACCGACGATGTTGCCACCGGCGCTACCGGCGATGAGGCTCACGATCCAGCTGATGATCTGGGGATCCATGACTCTGTAACTTTCCTGAACGAGGTTTCGGACTGCCAGGCTCTCCGCCGGCCCGGCTCTCAATAGATGAGTTGCCGCTTCATGGCCCCGTGTCACAGCCCCGGCAAGATTTTTGTGCCCCCCGGCCGTCCACGTTCCGATCATGACGATCGCAACGATCCTGCGGCGTCGAGCCTGCCCAAAGCGATGCGGTGATAGATTGGCAGGGCTCGACACACGCAGATCTGACTCTCGCCCGCCCCCGGTGGCCACTGCGCGGTCCGCCCTCTCCACGGCCGCTGCCTGCGCCGCTGGCCGACGAGCCGCCGCGGCTGACGGCGCGGACGCTCGGGTTTTCGCTGTCTCCCAGCGCGGAGAAGGAGACGCTGTACCGCGCCGTCCTTTCATCCCGCACGGCGATTCGCGTGCTCGAGCCTCCGCCGGGGGCCTGACCAAGGACGAGTCGTTCGGTCACGAAAGTAGCGGCGGCCGGCTGCTCAGTATTGTGCACGAGGCCGTACCATTTGTCGAAAGTTGCCCTGATTCTAGGTCCATACGTGCATTTCACGGCGGCCGAGCTGGGGCGGTTCGCGATCAAGCGGCGGCCAT
>JBIIOM010000111.1:0-8203 GCA_044336925.1 Pirellulales bacterium | reverse complement strand
TACCCCGCTCGCCGGCGTTGCTGACAAGCGAAGGCAGGATGCCGAGAGCGCAGTCAGCATCGAGTGAGCGAAGGGCATGGATGCCCATAGCGAACGTCCGGAGAGAGGGGTACGAGTCACCCGAAGCCGGCCTTGGCGAGTTGAGGCTAGTGCCTGAAGTGCCGGCGCGACGTGAACACCATCGGGATCCCCGCCGCGTCGGCCGCCGCGATCACCTCGGCGTCGCGCTTCGAGCCGCCCGGCTGGATGATCGCCGCGATGCCGGCCCGCTTGATCAAGTCGATCGAGTCGGGAAACGGGAAGAAGGCGTCGGAGGCGAGCACGCCCCCCTTCGCCCGGTCGCCCGCCTTTTCCAGCGCGATCCGCGTCGCGTCGACGCGGCTCGTCTGGCCGATGCCGGCGCCCACGAGGCTCGTGCCCTGGCAGACGGCGATCGCGTTGCTCGTCAGCCGCCGCACGATCGTGAAGGCGAAGTCGAGCGGCTGCGTGAGGGCCGGCGGCGGGGCGGTCTTCGTGACCACCTTCCAGGCGGCGGGGTCGTCGCAGAGCACGTCGGGCCGCTGGGCGAGGATCGCGCCGGCGATGCTCCGCAGCTCCATGCCGCCGGTCGCCTCCCACGGATCGCCCGGTGGCACCTCGACGAGCCGCACGCTCGCCTTCCACGTGGGCTTCGTCGTGAGCAGTTCGACGGCCGATTGCTCGAAGGCGGGGGCCGCGATCACTTCGACGAAGAGGCCAGGTGTGAGTAGAAGTTCGGCGCAGGCCCGGTCGAACGTGCGGTTGACCGCGACGATCGAGCCGAAGGCGCTCGTGGGATCGGCCGCCATGGCCGTGGCGAGCGCCTCGGTCACCGTCGTGGCGCTCGCGGCGCCGCAGGGATTGGTGTGCTTCACGACGACGGCCGCCGGTTCTTCGATGAGCCCGGCGAGCCGCGTGGCCCCGTCGAGGTCGAGCAGGTTGTTGTAGGAGAGCTCCTTGCCGCAGAGCTGCTTGAGCCCCGCGAGGCCGAGGTGCGTGCCGACGGGGGCATACATCGCCGCCGACTGATGTGGATTCTCGCCGTAGCGCAGCGGCAGCCGCTGCTCGAGGTCGAGCGCGAACCGGGCGGCGAGCGGCGGGGCATCGCTCGCTGCGCCATCGCGGTCAGACGCAGGCAACTTGCCGGGCGTGGCCACGAGTCCGGCGTGGCGGGCCATCCACCGCGAGATCACGGCGTCATATCCGGCCGTATGCTCGAAAGCCCGCGCGGCGAAGAGCCGTCGCTCGGCCAGCGTGGTGCCGCCGCGCTCGAGGGCGGCACAAAAATCGTCGTATTGATCGGGGCTCGTCACCACCGCCGCGAAGGCATGGTTCTTGGCGGCCGCCCGCACCAGGCTCGGTCCGCCGATGTCGATCAATTCGATCGCCTCGGCGGGCTGACAGTCGGGCTTCGCGATCACGCTCTCGAAGGCGTAGAGATTCACGATCACGGCGTCGAACCGCTCGATGCCATGCTCGGCGAGCACGGCAAGATCGTCGGGGCGGTCGCCGCGGGCGAGGATGCCGGCGAAGATGTTGGGGTGGAGCGTCTTCACGCGGCCGTCGAGCACCTCTGGGAAACCGGTGATCGCGGAGACGTCTTCGACGGCGACGCCGTGGCTGGCCAGCGCCGTGCTCGTGCCGCCGGTGCTGGCGACCTTCACTCCCGCCTTCTTGAGCGCGGTGGCGAGCCGGTCGATGCCGGTCTTGTCGAACACGCTGACGAGCACCCGCCGGATCGGCACGACGTCGACGGCAGGGGTGGCGGCCGAGTGGCCGCCGTGGTGGGCTGTGTGGATCGGATGCATGCCCCGATTAGACCAGCCTCGCTGCGTGAAAAAAGCCCGTTGCGCAAGCGAGGGAAATCACTGGCTCGCCATTCGACGAGAGCCCGCGGGGATCCGCTTGCGGAGCAAGCGGTCTACACGGCCGCGGGGATCTCCACTTCCATGATCGTGCCGCGGTCGGGCAGGCGTCCCCTCACCGTCACCTTGCCGCGCAGCTGCTTCACGAGCGACCGCACGAGAAACAGGCCGAGGCCGGTGCCGGGCGTCGACCGCTCGAGTTCGCTTCCCAGTCGCGTGAACCGGCGAAAGACGTTGGTCCGCTGCGAAATCGGGATGCCGGGGCCGTTGTCGGCCACGCTGACGACCACCCTGCCCTGCGGCGAGGCCTGCGCCGTCACCTCGACGAGCGGATCGGGGAGCGAATACTTCACCGCATTGTCGATGAGATTGCGAAACACGATCTCGAGATCGGCCTCGCGGCCGCGCACCTGCAGGCCGGCATCGCAATCGAGCCGCACGCTCGCCTCGGCCACGCCATACCGCCGCACCGCATTGGCGCAGGCCCGCGCGAGCACCGGCTCGAGCGGCGCGGTCTCCGTCGCCTGCGCCGGCCGCCGCTGCAGCGTCTTGGCGGCGTCGAGCAGGTGGTCGATGAGCGTGTCGAGCCGCTCCACGTCCTGCAGCATGAAGCGGTGGAAGTCGGCCTGCTGCTCGGGGGAGACCGGCCGACGGTTGAGCGTCTGCAGGTAGAGCTTGAGCGAGGCGAGCGGGCTCTTGAGCTCGTGCGTGACGCTGTCGATGAAGTTGCTCTGCCGCTGCGAAAGGGCGATCGCCTTCACCGTGAGCGCGAGATAGACGATCACCCCCACGAGCACGAGCACGAGCAGGGCCACGCCGACCCCGAGAACAGCGTAATAGAAGGCCGCGTTCGTCGAGCCGAGCGCGGCGGCGATGCTCACGAGCACCCAGCCCACGCCCAGCGCGATGATCGACCCGATGAGCACGACGCCCAACAAGATCGGCCAGCCGAGCGAGCGGCGCGGTTCCACGGAGAGGCTCCATATCGAAAGGGAAACGACGAGCGTATGCTACCTCCGCCGCGCCCGCGGCGCTCGACCACGAAGTCACCGCCTCCATCCCGCAGTCCAGGTTCCGATGGCCGCCTCGCCACCGCACGCCCCGCTCACGCTCGCGATCGGGCCGGTGACGATCGCGTTTGCCTGGGCGGGAGACCGTTGGTCGCACCGCGTGACGCTCCGCGACGGCAGCGCCTGGGAATCGATCGAGGGGCCGCGGGCCGACGGCGACCCGCGTTGGCCGGCCTCCCCCGTGATCGTGGAACTCTCGCGGCTCCAGACGCCGCGCGGCGAGGCCATCCTCGGCGTGGGGCTCGCCGGCCGGTCGCACTTCTCGGCCAGCATCGGCCCGGATCCCCTCGACCCGGATCGAGCCCTCTTCGAAATCGCCTGCCGCTCGATCGAGCCACCGGCCTGGCTGGGATCGACCTACCGGGGCCCGGCCGGCCCCGCGACCATCGCGCCGCCGCTGGCGGGCCTCTCCCTGCCCGCGACGATCCAGTGGGTCTATGCTTTCTCTGCCCGCGGCCTGGTGCTCCTGCCTTGCGAACCCCCCCGCGATCGATCAGATTCTTAGGCGGTTTGGCAGGTTTTTCCCGGCGACCAGCGCCGGCGGCATCCTTTGGAACAGAGTCATGTTTGACGTCATCGAGCGGCTGAAGTCCGAGTGGACCGACAAGTATGTCGTGATCGCTTTCCCCGCCCCCGAGCTCGCCCGGTTCGCCAAGACGACCGGCCAGGTGAAGACGGTCAACATGAATGGCCGCTGTCTGGTCGAGTTCGATCAATTCAACAACATCGGCTGGTACGACATCGACCCCTCGGCGCTGAAGATCGTGCCGAAGCCGCTGCCCAAGCCGCCGGAGGAGAAGCCGGCCAAGGCGGCCGCGGCGCCGAAGCCGGCCGCCGAAAAGCCCGCCGCCAAACCGGCCGCCGCCGGCAAACCCTCCACGGCCGACATCCTCGCCGCCGCGCGGGCGAAGTCGGGGGGCCCAGCAGCCCCGGCCAAGCCGGCCACCGCCAAGCCGTCCACAGCCGACATCCTCTCCGCAGCCCGCGCCAAGAAGGCCCCTGCCGAAGCCGCGCCCGTTGCCGAGCCGGCCGTCGAAGAAGCGGCCCCCGCACCCGAGCCGACCGTCGCCCCCAAGGCGAAGAAGGCGGCCGCCGGCGGGGCGCTGCCGACCACGACGGCCGACAAGATCGCCTGGTGCCGAGCCAACGACGCGAAGGGCTGAGTCCCACACGGTTCGCCGATTCCCCACGCCGTTCACGGAGGAACGATGATGCTGCGATTGACGACGCTCCTTGCGGTGCTGCTCTGCCTCGTCGGCTGCGGCCGAATCGCCAACCACCCGATCGTGGGCGTGGCGAAGGATGAGGTCTCGAAGAATGCCCGCGTCATCGAGCTGCTCGGCGGGCCGATCGAATTCAGCCCCACGGTCGCCGGCCGCGCCAACGAGACCGACGGCATCGCGGCGATGCAGTTCGAGGCCAAGGGCCCGAAGGGCGGCGGGCTGGTCGTCGTCGAGGGAAAGAAGCTCGGCCAGGAATGGGGCGTGACGCTGCTCGAAGTGCGGCCCGCCGGCGGCGGTGAACACCTCCACCTGACAGCCGATCTCGAGGCACGCACCGGCACCGACACGCCGAAGTTCGATCCGTCAGCCGCGGCCAACACACCGGCAGCTTCGTCAGCCCCCCCGCCGGGCGATATCGAGATCGCGCTCCCCCCCGGCGGACCGACGCCTTAGCCGGAAGCTGCACCGATCCTGACGGCAGAAATGCCCTGCGTTTCGGAATTTTTTCGCGGCCGCGCCAAATGTTTGACTCGCGCAAGCGAGGCTCCATAATGGCGGTGCTCTGTTCGACCTGCCTCCCGCCGCGGCGCCCTCGGCCGTCCCATCCGCGGGTTGCATGACGACGCGTCCGTTCCCCGGCCGCGCTCGTGCTCGACATGCATGTTGAATCGACGACCGGAAACAAAAGCCCAGAGGCTCGGGATCGCCCCGCCGCCTTGATGGGTGAAGGAATCCACTTTTTACACAGGAGTTGTTTCGTTCCGATGGCTCGCATCCGCAACGTCTTCGAAATCATCGAACTCTACGGCCACGACGAGAATTTCGAGCCCCATACGACGCCCGAGTTCGTCCCCACCACGGCACCCGCCGGCTCGAGGCAGAAGCTCGACATCCTTGCCGAGCGGATCCAGCGCGGCATGCCCCTTTGGCACCCCGAGGATTCGACCGAATCGTCCGGCGCGCTCGTCGGCGCCGGCGAAGCCTGATCGTCACGCATCGCCGCCCCGCCGCCGGGGCAGTTGAATCAATCATCGCCCTCCGCGGCCTCGGCCGCGGAGGGCGATTTCAATATCACGCTTCGCCGTGTCGGCCTTGAGTTTCTGCCGCTTGTCATGCGCCTTGCGGCCGCGGCCGATCCCCATCAGCACCTTCACGCGTCCGTTCTTGAAATACATTTTGAGGGGCACGAGCGTGAGCCCCTTTTCGTAGGCCTGCGCTGCAAACTTCTTGATCTCGCGGCGGTGCAGCAGGAGCTTTCGCGGCCGCTTCGGCTTGTGGTTGAGCTGGTTGGCCTTCTCGTATTCGGGGATGTCGCAGCCGAGGAGCCAGGCTTCCTCCCCCTCCACGCGGCCGTAGGCCTCGTCGAGCGACATCCGCCCCCCCCGCAGGCTCTTCACCTCGCTGCCCACCAGCGCGATCCCGCACTCGAGCGTGTCGAGGATCTCGTATTCGTGGCGGGCCTTGCGGTTTTCGGCGACGACCTTTTCGGCCGGCTTCTCGTCGGCCTTCGCCTTGCCGGAGGACTTTGCAGACTGGGGCTTGGTGGGTTTGGGAGCGGCCACGGAATGCGTGCTCGTGTGTGGGCAGGGGGTCCTTGAACAGATTACACTCTCAGGCTCCGAGCCTCTTGGCCGCCCTTTCTCCTCACGCCTTTTGGAGCACCCATGCCGATCCCGCGGCTTGCCTGCCTGCTGGCCAGAGCCAGCGTGATGACGACAGCTTTGGCCTTTGCCACCTCGACGACCGTGGCCGACGACCGCCCCGGCTTCGTGGCGGGCGATGCGAAACCGGCTGGCGATGGCCCGGCGATCCAGGTGCCGGGTGGCTGGATGGTGGCCTACGACGAGACGATCCCCGGCACGGACGTGACGTTTCGCATGATTCCCGTCCCGGGGGGCACGTTCCGCATGGGAAGCCCCGATGGAGAAAACGGCCGAAAAGCCGACGAGGGTCCCGCGTTCGAGGTGAAGGTCGCGCCGTTCTGGATGGGCAAGTGCGAGGTCTGCTGGCAGGAATACCGCGCCTACATGGCGGCCTGCGATCTCTTCAAGTCGCTGCAGGCTGCTGGCAAGCGCGTGGTCACCGACGCCAACAAGGCCGACGCGATCACCGCCCCCTCGTCGCTCTACGATCCGACGATGACGTTCACCAACGGCGAAGACCCGGCGCAGCCGGCGGTGACGATGTCGCAGTTCGCCGCCCGCCAATACACCGGCTGGCTCAGCAGCCTCACGGCGCGGTTCTACCGGCTGCCGAGCGAGAGCGAATGGGAGTATGCCTGTCGCGCCGGCACCACCACGCCCTGGTCGAGCGGCGCCGACGCCGCAGCGCTCGCCGACTCTGCCTGGTTCGCCGACAACTCGGAGGAGACCACGCACGGCGTGGGCACGAAGAAGCCCAACGCCTTCGGCCTGCACGACATGCATGGCAACGTGGCCGAGTGGGTGGTCGACGAGCTCGTGGACGGGGGCTACGCCCGACAGGCCGCGCTGCCGCAGCCGGTGGCCGCGGCGGCCGCGATACAGTGGCCCACGAAGCTCTCGCCGCGGATCGTGCGCGGCGGCGCCTATTACGACGAGCCCGCGCAGTGCCGCAGCGCCGCCCGCCGCGGCTCGGAAGACGTGGCCTGGAAGGATGTCGATCCGAATTTTCCGAAGAGCCCGTGGTGGTACACGGAAGAACCGGCGCTCGGCGTCGGCATGCGGATCGTGCGGCCGCTCGAGGAGCCGGCACCGGCCGACCGCCGCCGCTGGTGGGACGCCGACATCGACAGCATCCGCGACGACGTCGACAGCCGGATGAACGAAGGCCGTGGCGCCCGCGCCATCGTCGACCCCCAACTGCCGGCCGACGCCAAGGAAGCCGGTCTCTGAAGCTCGCGTCGAAGGAGGAGCATGTGGTTTTCGGCCGTGATGTGATGGTGTGTGTCGTCGCCCTCGCAGGCGGAATCGCCGGCGGCTGGAGCAGGGCCGCCGACTGGCCCGACTGGCGCGGGCCGAACCAAGACCGCCATTACGCGGGCCCGCCGCTCGTCACGTCGTTCGACCCCGAGCAGGGCACGAACGTCGTCTGGAAAAACGACGAAGCCGGCGGCATTTCCACGCCCGTGATCATGGGGGGCAGGCTCTTCACGCTCGTGCGGCACAAGCCGGGCACGCAGGAGGAGGCGGAGAAGGTGCTCTGCCTCGACGCCGGCACGGGAAAGAAGCTCTGGGAGAACGTCTTCAACGTCTATCTCTCCGACGTGCCGGCCGAGCGGGTCGGCTGGTCGGCCGTCGTCGCCGATCCCGCGAGCGACACCGTCTTCGCGCACGGCGTGTGCGGCGTGTTCACGGCGATCGATGCGGCCACGGGCAAGACGAAGTGGCAGCGGTCGCTGCACGAGGAGTTTGGCTTTCTCTCGACGTACGGCGGCCGCACGAACATTCCGGTCGTGTTCGAGGATCTCGTCATCGCCAGCGCCGTCGTGACGGGCTGGGGCGACACGGCTCGGCCCGCCCACCGCTTCCTCGGGATGGACAAGGCGACGGGCGTGGTCCGCTGGATGAACGGCACGAAGGAACTCCCCGAAGACACGACCTACAGCACGCCGTCGCTCGCCGTTTTCGGCGGACAGGCCGCGCTCGTCTTCGGCTCCTCCGACGGCAGCGTCTGGAACTTCCAGCCGCGCACCGGCAAGGCCGTCTGGAACTTCAAGCTCTCGCGCCGCGGCACCAACACGCCGCCGCTCGTCGATGGCGACACGGTGATCATCTCGCAGTCGGAGGAGAACCTCGACAACACGTCGATGGGCTCGGCGACCGTGTTCAAGGCCGCAGGCATGGGCGACATCACGGCGACCGCCGCCGTCTGGCAGAAGAAGGGCGTGATGGACGGCCGATCGATGCCGGTGGTGCTCGGCGACCGCGTGTATTTTCTAGACGATGGCGCGAAGGTCTACGCCTTCGACAAGAAAACGGGCGATCCAGTCGGCCGGCCGCAGAAACTGCTCGGCACGATCGTCCGCGGCAGCCCCCTCGTGGCCGAT
>JBIIOM010000110.1:0-8238 GCA_044336925.1 Pirellulales bacterium | reverse complement strand
CAGCCTGCCACCAAACGGCAGGCTGAAGCCTACCCTACCGACGGCAGGCTGAAGCCTACCCTACCAAACGGCAGGCTGAAGCCTACCCTACCGCGCGCAGCCTGCGATCCATGCTCTGGGTCAGCCGCTCGAGCCGACGCCGATACGAAAAGTGCTCCACCTCGAGCCGATGCCGCGGCGAATCGACATACTCGATCGGCGGCTTCGCCGTCGGCCGCTGCCGCTGCCGGTAGAGCCAGGCAGCGGCCCGCGGGGCTCGTCGTGCGGCGATCGCCATCTGCGCGACGAGCCGAGCCTGCACGTCGGTGATCCCCCACTGGCCGCTGTCGGGCTGGATGAGCCCCACCACCGCGATGTCGTCGCGGGTGGGATGCAGGAGATTCATGAAGAGCCGCGGGCAGCCATCCTCCTCACCGAGGTGCTCCGGCGCGATGAAGGGATGGGCGATTCGGTATCCGGTCGCACAGATGACCACGTCGAACGGCTCGCGGCGGCCGTCGGCAAAGACGGCCTCGGCTCCCTCGAAAGCCACGACGTCGCTCACCTGGGCGATGGCGCCGGCGTCGATCCGCTCGTAGAGTTCTTCGTTGATGACCGGATGGGAGGCGAAGAGCCCGTGGTCGGGCTTGCGGAGGCCGTGCCGGTGCGGCAGACCGATCGTGCGGTCGATCATCCGCAGGCTCACGAGCCGGCGCAGCCAGAGCGGGGCGTGCATCTTGAGCAGCCGCTCGCCCCGCAGATCGGCGGGGCGGCCGAGGATGAACCGCGGCACGACGTAATAGCCGCGGCGGGTCGATTGCACCGTGCGGGCGGCGTGCCGGGAGCATTCGACCGCGATGTCGGCGGCCGAGTTGCCCCCGCCGATCACGAGCACCCGCATGCCGGCGATCGGCACCGGCTCGAGCGGCGACTTGTATTCGCAGGCGTGCAGGAGCGTGCCCGCGAACGCCCCCGGGATGTCGGGGAACCGGGGTAGGCGGTTATGCCCCGTGGCAATCACGACGCCGTCATAGGCCGCGGGCTCACGGCCGGCGGCATGCACGATCCAGCCGCCACGTGGGCCCTCCACCGGCTCGATCCGCTCGACCGCGATGCCGGTGCGGATGTGCGCGTCGAGGCCGAAGTGCCGGGCATAGCCACGGAGGTACTCGAGGCACCGCGCATGATCGGGATAGGCGGGCCAGTGCCGCGGCATCGGGTGATCGGGATACTCGGTGAGCTTTTTCGAGCTGATGAGTCGCGTGGAGGCGAAGACGGCCGACGCGCCGGAGCCGAAATACCAGTTGCCCCCGATGCCATCCTCGCGCTCGAGACATTCGGCGTCGAGGCCCGCCGCACGCAGGTTCTTGAGCGCCGTGAGCCCCGAGGGGCCGGCGCCGATCACGCACCAGCGGCCGGCGCTCCCGCGGCGATCTCGATCCTGTGCAGGAGCACTCATGGCTGGCCAAGAGCCTTAGCGAGGCGTTCGAGATCACGCTCGTCGTGCAGCCAGGAGAGGCTCGCGCGCACGAGGCTCTTCCCTGCCGGCACGCTCGGCGGCCGGATGGCCGGCACGAAAAAGCCGCGGTCGGCCAGACGGCCGGCGAGCGCGACGGCTGCCGCGGGCGTGCCGGCCACGATGGGCACGATCTGCGCCTCCGCCCCGCCGATATCCATGCCGCGGTGGCGAAGCGCGTCGCGGAACGCGGCGGCCCGGCGGCAAAGCTCGTGACGGCGCTGCGGCTCCGCACCGACGAGCTCGATCGCACGGGTGGCCGCCGCCGCCACGCCCGGCGGATGAGCCGTCGAGAAGATCCAGGCGCGGGCCTTGTGCCTGAGCCAGTGGACGAGCTGCGCGTTGCCGGCGACGAAGCCGCCGGCCGCGCCGAGCGCCTTCGAGAGCGTGCCCACCCTCACATGCACGCCGTTGCCGCAGCGAAGCTCCTCGACGAGCCCGCTGCCGCGGCGGCCGAAGACGCCCGTCGCATGTGCCTCGTCGGCCATCAGGATCGCGCCGTGCTTCCGCGCCAGTTCGCAGAGTCCGTCCAGCGGCGCGAGCGTGCCATCCATCGAGAAGAGCGTGTCGGTCACGATCAATTTCCGGCGGGCGGTTGGTGCCGCGGCGAGCAGGCGATCGAGCGCGGCGAGATCGCGGTGCGGATAGACGACCACACGGGCCCGCGAGAGCCGGCAGCCGTCGATGATGCTCGCATGATTGCGGTCGTCGCTGGCGACGAGGTCGTCGGGCCCGACGAGGGCGGCGATCGTCGCGGTGTTGGCGGCAAAGCCGCTGGGGAAGACGAGGGCCGCCTCGACGTCGAGGAGCGTCGCGATCGCCCGCTCGAGCGTCTCGTGCGCCTGCGAGTGACCGCTCACGAGCGGGCTTGCGCCCGATCCAAAACCCTCGGCGCAGGAGCCCTTCGAGGCCGCCTTCGTGAGCCGCACGTCGCCGGCATAGCCGAGGTAGTCGTTGGAGCCGAAGTTGACGAGGCTACGGCCGTCGAGCGTGACCGCAGCCCCCTGCCGCCCGGAACGCACGCGGTGCGGCCGCTCGAGCCCTTCGGCCCTGAGCGCCTCGATCTCCCCTTCGATCCAGGCGAGCGCGTCGGGCAGCGGCGCCCTGGTGCGGGCTGGCGGCGGGGCTGACGGATCGATGCGGCAGGGCATGCCGGCATTGTAGACCGGCGGCTCGGCGGCCAAACCGCCGCCCGCGGAGGCCGGTGGCTATGTGGTGGCGAGCTTTTCGATCGTGCGAAACTGGGCGGGCGTCACCGGTGTGACGGAGAGCCGGCTGCCGCGTCGCAACAGCTCCATTCCGGCCAAGGACTTCAAGCCCCGCAGTTCGTCGAGCGGGATCTCACGGGGGAAGATCGCGACGAGCTTCACGTCGACCATCGACCAGACGGGATTGTCGGGCGAGGCCTTCGGGTCGTGGTAATCGCTCTTCGCGTCCCAGGCGGTCGGATCGGGATACGCCTCGCGGACGATCTCGACCACGCCGGCGACCGCCGAGGGCGTGGCATTGGAGTGATAAAAGAGGGCGCGGTCCCCCTTCTTCATCGCGCGAAGGAAGTTGCGCGCCTGGTAGTTGCGGACGCCTTCCCAGTGCGTCGTCTTGCCGCGCGCCTTGGCGAGGTCGCGGATCGAGAAAACGTCGGGCTCGCTCTTGATCAGCCAGTGGTTCATGAAGTCAGCATAGCGGATGGAAGTCAAGTAGACCGCTTCTCGTAGACCGCTTGCTCCGCAAGCGGATCCGGGGGATCCGCTTCGGGACGAAGCGGTCTACGGGGAGCAAGCGGTCTACGGCGCACCGGCGGGGGGCTGCGGGTTGCCGAAGAGATTCTCGAGCCCGCGCTTGAGACCGTCGTTGATCACGGCCTCGGCCGTGTTCTCCACGATTCGGCCGAGGATCTTGTCGAGCGCACCGGCATCGAACTGCGGCCGGTTCACCGTGCCGCCCAGCGGGATCACCAGCGGCGTTCGCAAAAGCTGCGTGACGATCGGCGTCTGGGCGGCCATGTCACCGCGGAAGGCCACCTCGACCGCCATGGCGAGCGAACCATCGGCGCCCACGCTGCCGCCGCTTTTCACGACGAGCTGCCCCATGTCCATGACGAGCCCCTCGTGCCACAGCCTGCGGTCCACGAGCCGCACGCGGACAGGATCGGGCCGCACCCGCAGGAGCACCGCCTTGTCGCCGAACGCAAACCGCGGATCGACGAGCGACTGCAGCTTCACCATCAGCATCGCCAACGGCTCGAGCTGCGGACCGGGCGTGACTTCGAGATTCTCGAAGATGAATTGCCCCGAGCACTCGCCGCCAAACGGGTCGGCCAGCGGGAACCGCGCCCCGGCGAGATCGAGGCTCGCGACGCCCTGCATGCGGGCCGACTTGCCGATGATCGGCACGGCCCAGGAGATCCACTGGTCGCAGAGCCGGCTCGAAAGGGCCACTCGATCGATCGCGCGGCCGGGGGGCACGATGAGCTCGCCCGGCAGCGGCAGAAGCTTGATCCAAGGCGCGCCCCGCAGCCGTCCGCCCGAGGCGGCGATCTCGAATGGCCCGAGCGCGAGTTGTCCTTCGAAGAGCCGCACCGGCATCTCGCCGGCGTCGATCTGAAAGCCGTCGATGTCGGCCGCCGTCCACGCGGCTGACGTGTCGATCGAGACGAGCCGCAGCCAATCGGCCATCGCCAGCGGCTGGGGTCGCTTGGCCTCGGCAACCGGGAGCGCGAGCCGCTTGGGGGCCTCGCCGGCGGCCGGGGCGCCACCGATCGCCGAGAGCCAATCTTCGGGCAGCGGCACCGAATCGGGCTGAGGGGCGGCAGAAGGAAGATTCGTGGCCGCCGCGGCCCGCGGCGGCGGGGCGGTCTCGGGAAACGCGGCCGAGGCGATCGCGCCCAGCGGCATCCGCACGGCGAATGGTCGCGGCCCGGCACCAGCAAGCCGCAGGCGGCCCCCCGTCCAGGGCGTGAGCAGCCGCGAGACCATGTCCCAGTCGTATCGCATCGTGCCCCCCAGATCGACGAGCCGCCGCGACGACCACTCATCGACACCGCCGGCCGCCGCGATGGCGAGCGTCGCTGATTCGACCAGGAATCGATTCACCACCAGGCTGTCTTCCTCTGGCGCTCCCGGTGCCGCCGGCCCGCGGGTGACCTCGACGACGAACCGTGCCCGCGGCTCCGCCCAGACCTCGCGTGGCGCCGCAGCACCGGCGGCCTGCCCGTCGCCTCCCTGCCCGCCAACCGCAGGCTCGTGCGCGAGCGAAAGCTGATTGCCGGTGGCGTCGATGAGCAGGTTCATGCCCGCCGGCGTGTCGATCACGTCGATCGTGCCCCAGGCTCGGCCGCCCATGGGCCAGCGGGCGGCCTGCGGCGTCGACACGAGCCATTTTTCGAGCCGGCCCATGTCGGCCTGCCACTGGGCGCGGCCGCGCAGCCGATTCATCAGGCCGAAGATCCCGCCATCCTGCGGTCCCGCCGGCGCGAGCGCCAGCCCGCCGGTTCGCAGCGACATCGTGGCCGTGAGCACTTCGGCCGACGAGATCTCGATCTGGCCGGTCGCCGGGTTGAAGAGTCCCGCCGCGCTCGCCACGAGCCGCGGCTCACTGATCCGCCGCGTGGCGTCGTTGGCGGTGAGCTTCTCGATCTCGGCGCCGGCCCGCGTCACCTGCCAGATGTCGCCGCGGGCCGCGAGCGCCGCCGACGCCCGCACCGTGCCGCCGAATCGCAGGCCGCCGCTCGTCACCGTGGGCAACACGGCCTCGAGCCGCGGCTGCCAGCGGCCGAGGTCACCCGACAGCGACCAATCGGCCGAGAGTCCCTCGGCATTGGGAGCCGCCCACAGCCAGGGCGATGCGTCCGGCGCGCCGACCGCGAAGAACCAGGCGGGATTCACGATCGCGCCGCCGGTGAGCGTCATCTCGAGCCGATCGTCGTCGGCGGCGACGATCGCGTGCGCGGAATCGACGAGCGCGGCGCCCCCGGAGAGGCTGCCGGCGCCTTCGGCCTCGAGCGAGATCTCCTCGTCGGACCACGTCGCCCGACCGGGCGTTGACCAGACGAAATTGGAGAGGCCCGCGGAGATCTTCGCGGTGGAAGCGGTGCGGTTTTCCGTCGCGGCGATGTCGATCCGGCCGCGGGCAGTGCCGGTGATCTTCGTGCCGCCGAGGTCGAGCACCTCCGCCGCCTCCTGCACGAGCCTGTCGAGGTCGACCGTCCACTGCACGCTCGACGATTCGGCAGTGCCGGCGGCCGAGAGTTCGACGGCCGGCGAGGCGATCCGCGCCTCCTCGACGCGGAAGGGCTCCCCTTTGACAGCCCCGCGCCGGCCGCGGAGCCAGGCGGAAAACGGTTCGTTCCACCGCAACTGCCGCTCCCCCTGTACGGCCGCGAGATCCTCCGACGTGGCCCGCACCTCGAGCACGCGGTCGTGGCCGTCGGCCTTCGACACGGCGGTGAACTGCACCTGGCCGGCCGTCACCCGCACGTCGGGCCGCACCGCGAGCCCTCCCGGAATCGCACGGGCCGCGGCGGTGAGATCGATGTCGGCCGCGACCGCGAAATCGTCGCCGATCAACGACTCCGCCCATTCCCACGAGGTCGTGCGCGGCAGGCCGATCCGTCCCGAGGCCTCCGCCTTGAAGAGCGGCGACGATGCCTTGAGGCTGCGGATCGCGAGCGTGTGGCCGTCGGTCGAGACGTCGAGCGGCATCTCCAGCCGATCGATCGCGAGCACCTCTTCGAGCGTGTCGGAGCGACAGACGGCGAGTTGCGATCCGGTCAGCGTGCCGAAGACGCGGCTGGACGCTGCCATCTGCTCCCCCGACACGTCGGCCGGGGGCAGCGTGATGTCGAGCCGCAGATCGGCGAGCCCATCGAGCAGGTGCTCGTGGGCGAACCGCGTGGCCCAGACGCTCGAGATGCCCAGCGGCACGCGGGTGCCGGCGATCACGAGCGACCGCGGCGACCGCGGGGCCGCTTCGGGGCTCGACACCGACCAGCCGCCGGCGCGGGCGAGCGTGGCCGTGGCTCCGGCGGCGATCGTCGCACGGTCGAGACGGGCGGGGGCAGACGCAGGTGCATTCGCCGCCGCCGGCCGCAGCGCCACCTGCGCGAGGTCGCGGACCGGTTCACCGGCATGCTGCACGCGGCCCGACACCGTCCAGCCGGCGATCTCCACGCCGCCCTTCACCGTGCCGGCCGCGACCATGTCGGTGATCCGCCAGGTGTCCTGCCGTTCGAGATCGACCAGCTCCACGGCGCCATCCACCACCTCCAGGTCGAACGACACGGGCAGCGCCTGTGCCTGCGCCATGCTCGCGAGATACGGCGCGAGGATGTCTTCGAGGTTCGAGCCGCCCCGCCGGACCTCGACGAGCGCCTCCCCGCCGATGAGCCGCACCGTGCCCACGTGGGTCGGATCGAAGAGGAGCGCGAGGAGCCCGCGATCGACGACCGCCCGCTTCACCACCACCACGGGGCGGTCGGCCCGGTCGAAGAGGACGATGTCGCGGTATTCGATCCCGCGCGACCAGGCCCAGGCGGCCGATCGGCTCGCAAGCCGGCCGTCGATGCCCGCGAAGGCCAGCCGCAAGGGCTCGTCTCGCAGCGGGGTCAGCGCAATCAAATGTGGCACCAGCCAGCCGAGCGCGAGAGCGCCAACGAGCCAGAAGATTCCGCGCCGGCGGCGGCGCGGCGGCCCGCCACCGAAAGCCCGGGAATGCCGCGCCATCAGGAGATCCCTCTCATGGCGGCGGATTATAGACCGCATCGCGAGGAAATAGCGTAGACCGCTTCCTCAAGTAGACCGCTCCGTCCCGAAGCGGATCTCGGGGGATCCGCTTCCGGAGGAAGCGGTCTACGGGGACAGTTCGCGGCACACGTGGTCGTAATCGGCGGGCGTGTCGACGTCTACAAACGATTCGAGCCGCGGATCCACGGCGGCGATCTCCGCTTCCGGCACGATCGCGACGGCGGCCGCGTCGGCGGCGGCCATGTCGTCGATGAGCCCGCGCAGGTCGCGGCGGCCCGTGGCCAGCCACGTTTCGATCCTGCCGACGAGGTCGCTCCGCACGACCGACATGAGCACCTGCCGGTGGCCGCCCACCAGCGGCACCGTCCAGGCCGCACCGCACTCGCGGGCGCGGTCGATCAAGAGCCGGAGCACGTCGCGGCGCACCAGCGGCACGTCGCACGAGACGACGACCGCCAGCCGCGTGGGCTCCCCGCCGCGGGCCGCGGCCCTGAGCCCATCGGCAAGCCCGGCGAGCGGCCCGGCCCCGGGCATCGAGTCGCGCACCACCAGCGGCCGGCCGGGCAGTTCAGGCACCGGCATGTCGGGGGCGGCCACGACGACCACCGCGTCCACTTCAGCCGCCACGATCTCGACCACCCGCGCGAGGAGCGTCTTGCCGCCGGGGGCGAGCAGCTCCTTGCGAACCGGTGGAGCCCCGGCCGGCGGCTGCATCCGCCGCGAGGATCCGCCGGCCAACACGATGCCGATGACGCCTACAGTCATATGCGGACCCCTGAATCCCGAAGCCGTTTCATTGTGACGAAAGCCCGACGCGCGAGCGAGGAGAGTTGGGGCGTTTCTCGCGGGGCGGGTGGGGGCGCCGTTGGATGGAGTGGAGAACCGATCGACCTTGCTCGCGCTGCGGGCTTCCGGAGCTTGTCACCTCTCGACGGACGCTCGCTACGGATGATACGGAAGCCCGACGCGCGAGCGAGGAGAGTTGGGGCGTTTCTCGCGGGG
>JBIIOM010000109.1:0-8265 GCA_044336925.1 Pirellulales bacterium | reverse complement strand
CAGGCCGCCGCCACTTTCTGACGGAACTCTTGGCGATCATCTGCGGCGGCTTGGCCGTCTTGCCGCCCCTCGTGGCGGGCGTGTGGGCGTTTCTCTCGCCGCTCTCCCGGCGCGGCGGCAGCGCGACATTCCTGCCGATCACCGATCTTTCGTCGATCCCCGACGACGGCGTGCCGCGGCAATTCGCCGTGATCGCCGACCGCGTCGACGCGTGGACGGGCTTCGCCGCCGAGCCGGTCGGGGCCGTCTACCTGCGGCGCGAGAAGGGAGCGCAGCAGGTCGAGGCCCTCTCCGCCACCTGTCCCCACGCCGGCTGCTTCGTCGAGATGGAAGCGGGAGGGAAGTGCTTCCGCTGCCCCTGCCACAATAGCGAGTTCACGCTCGACGGCGGGATCGTGGCCCCGAGCCCGAGCCCGCGGGCGATGGATGCCCTCGAGTGCCGCGTGGCGAAGAACGGCGATGTCGAAGTGATGTTTCAAAAGTTCCGCGCCGGCATTGCGGAGAAGGTGGCGCAGCAATGAGCAACTATCAGCACGGCGGCCGTCCGGCCGCGAAGCCCGCCACGACTGCGAAGAAAGGCCTCATCGGCCAGCTCGGCGACTTCCTCGACGATCGCACGGGCTTCCGGGCGGTGATGCACGAGGCGCTCTACGAACGCGTGCCCGGCGGCGCCCGCTGGCGGTATGTCTGGGGTAGCACGCTCGTCTTCGCGTTCATGACGCAGCTCATCACGGGCCTCTTCCTCTGGGCCAGTTATTCCGCGAGCGCCCAGACGGCCTGGGAGAGCGTCTACTACATCCAGCACGAGATGACCGGCGGCTGGCTGCTCCGCGGCATCCATCACTTCATGGCCCAGGCGATGGTGGTGCTGCTCGCGCTGCACCTTCTGCAGGTGGTGATCGACGGGGCCTACCGGGCGCCGCGCGAGGTGAATTTTTGGCTCGGGCTCGTGCTGATGATGCTCGTGCTCGGCATGGCGCTCACCGGCTACCTGCTCCCCTGGGATCAGAAAGGCTATTGGGCGACGATCGTGGCCACGAATCTCGCGGGGATCATTCCGGGCATCGGTCCGTCGATCCAGCAGCTCGTGATCGGCGGCACCGAATACGGCCACCACACGCTCACGCGGTTCTTCGCGCTGCACGCGGGCTTCCTGCCGGGCGCGCTCATCGCGATGCTCGTCGTGCATCTGTCGCTCTTCCGCAAGCATGGGCTCCACGCCAAGCAGCCGATCACGAAGCCCGACGCGATGTTCTGGCCCGACCAGGTCCTCAAGGACGCCGTCGCGATGCTCGCCGTGATGGCCGTGGTGCTCGGCGTGATCCTCGTGCCGGCCCTCGAGGCCATGCTCGCCGGACACGCGATCGACACGGGCCACTTGGGCGCCGAGCTTGGCGCGCCGGCCGATCCCTCGCTCCCCTACGCCGCCGCCCGGCCCGAGTGGTATTTCCTCTTCCTCTTCCAGTTTCTCAAGGTCTTCGAGGGCTGGGGCGCGACCGGCGAGTTTCTGGGCGCGATCGTCGTGCCGGGGCTGATCATGGGCGTCATGTTCCTGATGCCGATCATCGGCCGGTGGAATCTCGGCCATCGGTTCAACGTGGCCTTCACGCTCGCCGTCCTCGGCGGGGCAGGGCTCCTGACGGCGCTGGCCCTCAACGAAGACTATTACGCCCTCTGGGTCGACAAGGCGTCGCTCGCCGAGGCCCAGAAGCTCTACGACGAGACCGAGGGGGACGAGGCGAAGCTCGCGGCGGCCCTCGGCAACGATCCTGCCAAGATCGCCGCCATGAAGAAGCAGCTTCACAAACTCGAGAAGGTGCGCCACTCGCAGTCGTTCCTCGACGCGGCGAAGCAGGCGAAGGTGGATGCCGCGCGGGCGATCGAGCTCGCCGGCCGGCCCGAGAAGATCCCACCGGCGGGCATGCTCGAGCTCGTGCGCAGCGATCCCAAGAGCCAGGGCCCGCTGCTCTTCGCCCAGCACTGCGCGAGCTGCCACGCCCACGTCGATCCAGCTGCAGACACGCCGATGGACCGCCATCTGGCGGCCGAAGCGTTCGCGAAGGCCTCCGCCGCGAACCTCTTCGAGTTTGGGAAGGCCTCGTGGATGCGCGGCCTGCTCGATCCGAAGCAGGTGGCCGGCCCGGCGTACTTCGGCAACACGGCCCACAAGGAGGGCGACATGGTGAACTTCGTGCAAAACGATCTCACCGACGCCAAGACCTGGAAGCCCGACGACATCGAGGCCGTCATCGTCGCGATGAGCGCCGAGGCTGGGCTCGCCGACGCGGGCGTGGCGAAGGCCGTGATCGAGAAGGGCAGGGCCCTCGTCGCCGACGGCGATCGCTGCGGCAGTTGCCACCGCTTCGGCGACAACAAGACCGACCTCGGCTCCGCGCCCGACCTCGTCGGCTGGGGCTCGCGCGAGTGGCTCGTGGGCATCATCACCGACCCGACCCACGAGCGGTTCTACGGCGACTCCAACGACCGCATGCCGAGCTTCGGCAAGGCCGACGAAGGCGCCGCACCAATGCTCACGCGGCAGCAGATCGACCTGATCGCCGACTGGCTCCGCGGCGAGTGGTATCGACCGCAGGCAAAGTAGACCGCTTGCACCGCAAGCGGATACCGATCCACTTCGGGAAAAAGCGCTTCACTCGCCCGCGCCGGCGTCGGGCGACCCGTACCCCGTCACCGGACACTCGCTGCGGACGATACGGAAGCCCGACGCGCGAGCGAGGAGAGTTGGCGAGTTTCTCGCGGGTCGGGTGGGGGCGCCGTTGGTTGGAGTGGAGGGCGGATGGACCTTGCTGGCGCTGCGGGCTTCCGTGCGCTCGTCAGCATGCGCCGGCTCCTGGGGCACGGGTCGTCCGACGCCTCCGCGCTTGAGTAGGACAGGCTTCAGCCTGTCGCGCGTTATGTCATCCCGCCGAGCACCGTCGCGCGGGCGACGCGGCCCACGCCCACCATGTAGGCGGCGGTGCGGAGCGTGACGTTGCGCGACTTGGCGAGCTGCCAGACCTGTTCGAAGGCTTCGCCCAGGATGCGGTCGAGCTCCTGCCGCACGCGATCGATGCCCCACTGGTAATGCTGGCGATTCTGCACCCACTCGAAGTAGCTCGCCGTCACGCCGCCGGCGTTGACGAGGATGTCGGGCAGCAGCATTACGCCGCGTGATTCGAAGATGGCGTCGGCGTCGGGTTCCACCGGGGCGTTGGCCGCCTCGACGACGATCGGGGCCCGCACCAAACCTGCGTTGGCCTTCGTGAGCACGCCGCCGAGTGCCGCGGGGATGAGCACGTCGCATTCCGTGGCGAGCAGTTCGGCGTTGGTGAGCGCGTCGCCGCCCTTGTAGCCGTCGAGCCGGCCGCCGTTGGCCTGGGCGTGCCGCAGGAGTTCGAGGACGTCGAGACCTTCGGCCTTGTAGAAGCCGCCGTGGGCGTCACTCACCGCCACGATCCGGCATTCGGCGTCGCGCAGAAACTTCGCGGTGTGGGTGCCCACGTTGCCGAAGCCCTGGATGGCGATCGTGGTGCCGGGGATCTTGCAGCCCAGCCGGCTGAGGAGCTTGAGCGTGAGGCTGCCGACGCCGCGGCCGGTGGCTTCGTCGCGGCCCGGCAGGCCGTGGTAGTCCACCGGCTTGCCGGTCACGCAGGCGGGGGAGAAGCCGTGATACTTGTCATATTGGTTCATGATCCACGCCATCACCTCCGGCGTGCTGCCCATGTCGGGCGCGGGAATGTCGACGTCGGGGCCGAAGAGGTCGTGAATGGCATCGACGAAGCGGCGGGTCACGCGCTCGAGTTCCCGCGTCGAGAGCTTCGATGGGTCGATGGCGATTCCCCCCTTGGCGCCGCCGTACGGGAGATTGACGACGGCCGTCTTCCAGGTCATCAGGGCCGCGAGCCCCCGCACTTCGTCGAGATCGACCTGCGGATGGTAGCGGAGGCCGCCCTTCATCGGGCCGCGGGCGTCGTTGTGCTGCACGCGGTAGCCGATGTAGGTCGCCACCTCGCCTGAATCGAGTTCGACCGGAATCTGCACCTGCACCTCCCGCTTCGCCGTGAGCAGCAGCCGGCGGGTGCTCTCCGAGAGGTCGAGCTCTTCGGCCGCGCGGTCGAAATAGATCCTGGTGGCTTCACTGGCACGCATGATGCGAGGGCTCTCCTGGCTGCACGAAACGTTCGACGCCTCGCGATCTTACGGGCGGCCCTTTCCCGGTCACAAGCGGTCTTCGCGTGGCGGATTCGCCCCGCCAACCGCTAGGATTGCGGAGTCTGCCGCGTGTCGAGGAAACGGTCGATGCCGACGCCTACGCCCGAGGAATTCTGGAAGCTCGTCGCCGACACAGGGCTCGTCGATCACGATCAGGTTGAGGGCCTGCGCCGCGAGTGTGGCCGCGAGAGTCTCGCGCCCGGGATGACCGGCGATGCGGTCACCGAGGCGATCGCGAAATGGCTCGTACGCCGCCAGGTGATCACCGGCTGGCAGGCCCGCCAACTCGCCCGTGGCAGCCGCGGGCCCTTCCTGCTCGGCGACTACCGGCTTCTCGAACGGCTCGACGACGCGCAGCTGCGCACGAGCGGCGCGAAGGCGTCGCTCCTCCGGGCTCGTCACCAGCCCTCGGGGCGCGGCGTCTGCCTGGTGCTGCTCGATCCCGAGCCGTGCCGGCGGATCGAGGTCTGGACCGATATCGTGAGGCGGACGGCCGCGGCCCACGAGGCCCGCAACCCGATCACGAGCCGCACCTGGTCGCTCGAGCAGGCCGGCCCGCAGCGATTCATCGTCTGCGAAGACATCGTCGGCCCCTCGCTCGCCGAAGAGCTCGCCGCCCGCGGCCCGCTGCCGATCTCGGAGGCGGGGCCGCTCATGGTGGCGATCGCCGGCGCGGTGGCGGAGCTTCACCGGCTGGGCACCGTGCACGGCGGCTTTTCGCTCGACGCCATCCGGCGCGAGCCACTCGAAGGACGCATGCGGCTGATGCAGTTTCCGCTGGTCGGCGATCCGCATGCCGTGCCGCTGCGGCCGCCACTCGACTCGCCGGAGGAGATCCGCAAGCTCGGGCCGCGGGCCTGTTTCATCGCGCCCGAGCTGCTCCTGCCGGGGAGCCACTCCGATGCGCGGAGCGATGTCTACGCGCTCGGCTGCCTGTTTCACGCGCTGCTCGTCGGATCGCCACCCTGCTGGCAGGGAGACGCCGAGCGGTCGCTCTCGCAGGCGGCATTCATCGGTCCGCCGCCGCTCGGTCCGCCGCAGGTGCCGATCGAAGTGGCCACGCTGATCTCCTACCTGGTGGCCCGCGATCCGGCGGGCAGGTATCCCACGGCCGCCGAAGCCGCCGATGCGATCGCGCTCTGCCTGGGCATGCCGCCGGTGTCGCCCACGCTTCCGCCGCAAAAGCCCGCCATCGCCGCAGCGGTGGCGGCAACGCCTGCGCCCGCGTCAGCGCCGCTTGCCGCGCCGATCGCAGGCCCGGTCGTCGCGCCCGAGCCCGCCTTCGTGCCGCAGGCTGCCGGCGCGCGAAAGCGCCGGTCGTGGTGGAGTAGCCCGCTCGCGGCAGTCGGCCTCGCGGTCATCGTGGTGGGGGCGGTGGTGCCGCTCGTCTTCCGTCCGGCCCCGAGGCCCGCGGCGCCGCCCAGAAAACCGCCGCCCCGCCAGGCGATCGACGCAACGGCCGAGAAGCCCGCGCCGCCCTCCACCGATGCCGAGCAAGAGAACGTCGATCCGGAGCAGTCTTCTCCGCGCGGCCCACAGGCAACGGCGAGCGTGGTCACCGTGATCGAGTCCGACACGCTGCCGTGGGCATCGCCGACATCCGGCCCGCCCCCCACGCTCGCCTATCTGCCGTCGGGATCGCAGCTCATTCTGCTCGCGCGGCCGGCCGACATCCTCGCGAGCGACGAGGGGCGGCTCTTCCTTCGCGCGCTCGGGCCGCGGGCCGCGGAGGCGGTCGCGGCGGTGGCGGCGATCAGCGGCTGCCCGATCGAAGCGATCGAAACGATGCAGGGGGGATGGCAGGCCGGCGGGCCCGACGAGGTGATCGGCGGCTATGCGATCCGCGGTCGCGATGTGCTGCCGGTGGCCGCGGATGAGTCGCTGCGCAAGGCCTGGGGGACGACGACAGAGAGAGAACAAGACGGCGAAACGCTCCATATCGGCAAGCCGCTTTCGTTTTGGCTGCCGAACGCGGAGGCGGGCAGGGTGCTCGTCGCGGCGTCCGAGCGCATGCTCGAGGAGATCGTCGCGGCGAGCCAGGCGCGGCAGGCCGCCCGCGAGGCCGGCGGGAAGACGGACTGGCGGGAACGGGTCGAAGCGGTGCTGCCGCCGGGGCTCGAAGACTTGGTCGGCATGCTCGATGAAAACCGCTGCCTCACGCTCTTTGGCTCGCCACACTATCTTCAGTATGACGGTCGGCCGATCTTCGCCGGCCCGTTCGCGAAGCTGGTCGATCCGCTCGGCAAATGTTTTGGCGGCGACGTGAAGGCGGCGGCGTTGTCGCTGCACTTCGGCAAAGCCACGTATCTGGAGATCGACTGCCTGCCCCCCGCCGGCACAACGGCGGCGCGGCTCGCCAAAGATGTCGCTGCGAAGGTCGAGTCGCTCGCCGACACCGTGGAGGAATACTGCAATGCGCTCGACCCGCATCCCTATGGGCGGAAGCTCGTGATGCGGCTGCCGCGGATGCTCTCCGCCGTCACCGGCAGCCTGCGGTCTGGCGGGGAGGGGAGAGGCGCGGTCGTCAATTGTCTGCTGCCGGAGCACGCGGCCCACAATCTCGCCCTCGCCGCTGAATTGGCGATCCAGCAGCAGCCAGCCGCCGCTGCGGTCCGCACGGTGGCGAGCCAAGCTGCCGCCCCCGCGTCGGCCGCCGATCGGCTCCAGCGGAAGCTGTCGCTCGTCTTTCCGAGCGACACGCTCGAGAAGACGGTGCGGATGATCGCCGGAGAAATCGGCCTGCCGATCGAGATTCGCGGGAAGGATCTCGAGCTCGACGGGATCACGAAGAACCAGTCGTTCGGCCTCGACGCGCAGAACCAGACCGCCGACGCGATCCTGCGAACGATCCTTGCCAGGAGCAATTCCGACGGCAAACTGGTCTACGTGATACGAAACAAGGGCGGCGCGGAGTCGATCGAGATCACGACGCGGTCCGCCGCGGCCAAGCGCGGCGATCCCCTGCCGCCGGGGTTCGAGGACGACACCTCCGGCGGTGAGTCGCCGAAACAATCGGAGAAGAAAGACAGACCATGATCATCGTCATGCAGGCGGGCACCGCCCAGGCCGATCTCGACCGCGTGGTCTCCAGGGTGGAGGCTCTCCGACTGCGGCCGCACGTGATCGTGGGAACGGAGCGGACGGTGGTGGCCGTGGTCGGCGACGAGCGCGACGCGCAGGGCGCCGGCTTCGAGACGCTTCCCGGCGTGGCCTCTGTGTTGCCGATTCTCGCCCCCTACAAGGTGGCCAGCCGCGAGGTGCAGTCCGAGCCCACCATCGTGAAGGCGGGGCCGCTGGTCGTCGGTGGCAAGTCGATCGGCGTGATCGCCGGGCCCTGCTCGGTGGAGAGCCGCGAGCAGATCGTGGGCACGGCCCGCGCGGTGAAGGCGGCCGGGGCCACTGGCCTGCGCGGCGGCGCCTTCAAGCCGCGAACGAGCCCCTACAGCTTTCAGGGGATGAAGGAGAAGGGGCTCGAACTGCTCGCCGAGGCCCGCGCGGAGACGGGGCTGGCGGTGGTGACGGAAGTCGTGGCGCCGGAAGACGTGCCGCTCGTCGCGCAGTATGCCGACGTGCTGCAGGTGGGCGCCCGCAACATGCAAAACTACCGGCTGCTCGAGGCGGTGGGGCGGGTGCAGACGCCCGTGCTGCTCAAGCGCGGCCCGGCGGCCTCCGTCGAGGAGCTCCTGCTCGCGGCTGAATACATCCTCGACGCGGGCAACCGCCAGGTGATGCTCTGCGAGCGCGGCATCCGCACGTTCGAGACGCACACGCGGTTCACGCTGCCGCTTGCGACCGTCCCGTGGCTCCATGCCCGCACGCACCTCCCGGTCGTCGTCGATCCCAGCCACGGCACGGGCCACGCCAACCTGGTCGAGAGCATGGCGGCGGCGAGCGTGGCGGCCGGCGCCGACGGCCTGATCATCGAGGTGCACCCCGATCCGAAGTGCGCCTCCAGCGACGGCGCGCAGACCCTCGACTTCACCGCCTTCGAGCGCACGATGCAGATCTGCCGCCGCGTCGCCGAAGCCGTGGGTCGCACGCTCGCGTAGCCCC
>JBIIOM010000108.1:0-8346 GCA_044336925.1 Pirellulales bacterium | reverse complement strand
GCAGGGATGCCCGCAGCGAGCGTCCGGCGACGGGGCACGGGTCGCCCGAAGCCGGATTGGGCGCGTCGAGTATCGTTTCGCCGTCAAAAGCCGCTAGAATCCAGCCATGCCAATCGACTGCAAACACATCCGCAATTTCTCGATCATCGCCCACATCGACCACGGCAAGAGCACGCTGGCCGATCGGCTGCTCGAATCCACCGGCACCGTGGAGAAGCGCCAGCTCAAGGAGCAGATGCTCGACGACATGGAGCTCGAGCGGCAGCGGGGCATCACGATCAAGGCGCGGGCGGTGCGGATGGAGTATCGCCACAAGGGCGAGCTCTACGAGCTGAACCTCATCGATACCCCCGGCCACGTCGACTTCCACTACGAGGTGTCGCGGAGCCTGGCCTGCTGCGAGGGCGCGGTGCTGCTCGTCGACGCCTTCCAGGGGGTCGAGGCCCAGACGGTGGCGAATGCCTATGCGGCGATCAACCAGAACCTGGCGATCGTGCCGGTGATCAACAAGGTCGATCTCGTGCATGCCCGGGTCGACGAGGTGCTCGCGGAAATGGAGCAGAGCCTCGCGATCGACCCCACGGAGGTCATCAAGGCGAGCGCCAAGACCGGCATCGGCATCGACGACCTGCTCGCGGCGATCGTGGAGCGGATTCCGCACCCGCAGGGCGATCCGAATGCGACCCTGCGGGCGATGATCTTCGACAGCCACTATGACAGTTATCGCGGCGCGATCACGTACGTCAGGCTCATCGATGGCACGGTCAAGAAGGGGCAGAAGATCCGCTTCCTGCGGACGGGCGTGACGCACGAAGTGCTCGAGCTCGGCCAGTTCGTGCCGCAAAGGCGGGCCTGTGAGGAGCTCGCGGCCGGCCAGGTTGGCTATCTCGTCTGCAACATCAAGGACGTGAAGCAGGTCCACATCGGTGACACGGTGACGATCCCCGGCGACCAGGCCGCCTCTGCCTTGCCCGGCTACAAGCCGCCGCAGCGGATGGTGTACTGCGGCCTCTATCCGAGCGAAGGGGAAAACTTCGAGGAGCTGCGGGATTCGCTCGAGAAGCTGGCGATCAACGATCCGTCGTTCGAGTTTGCCCCCGAGTCGAGCGAAGCGCTCGGCTTCGGCTTCCGCTGTGGATTCCTCGGCCTGCTCCACATGGAGATCATCCAGCAGCGGCTGGAGCAGGAGGCCGATCTCGACCTCGTGCAGACGGCGCCGAACGTCACCTACCAGATCCTCAAAACCGACGGCGAGACGATCGAGATCACCAATCCGCAGGACGTGCCCGACACCGGGCAGATCGAGGAATTCCGCCAGCCGATCGTGCGGACGAATTTTCTCGTGCCGGTGGAATTCATCGGCCCGATCATGCAGCTTTCCACCGATCGCCGGGGCGTCTATCTGAAGACGGAGTATCTCTCCCCCACCCGGGCGATGCTCACGTTCGACCTGCCGCTGGCGGAGGTGATCTACGATCTCCACGACAAGCTCAAGAGCGTGACCCGCGGCTACGGCACGATGGACTACGAGCTGATCGGGTATTTTCCGGCCGACCTCGTCCGGCTCGACATCCTCGTCGGCGGCAAGAAGGTGGACGCCCTCTCGATCATCTGCGATCGCAGGGATGCCGACCGCCGCGGCCGGGCGATCGTGAAGAAGCTCCGCGGCGAGATCGATCGCCACATGTTCGAGATCGCCCTGCAGGCGGCGATCGGCACGAAGGTGATCGCGCGGGAGACGATCTCCGCGATGCGGAAGAACGTC
This sequence comes from Pirellulales bacterium, assembly GCA_044336925.1. Classification (GTDB taxonomy): domain Bacteria; phylum Planctomycetota; class Planctomycetia; order Pirellulales; family UBA1268; genus RGVT01. Next base: position 6,581 of record JBIIOM010000108.1, on the reverse strand, counting down.
ACGGCCAAGTGCTACGGCGGCGACATCTCCCGCAAGAAGAAGCTCTGGGCCAAGCAGAAGGAAGGCAAGAAGCGGATGAAGAGCATCGGCAGCGTCGACATCCCGCAGAAAGCCTTCATGGCCGTCCTCGACACCGGCGCCGAGCGCCCGGTAGGGTAGGCTTCAGCCTGCCAGGTAGACCGCTTCGTCCCGAAGCGGTTCTGAGATCCGCTTCCGGAGGAAGCGGTCTACTGAGGAAGCGGTCTACGACCGAGCGCCACGAGCATTCCGCAGGCGAGCGTCGCGAGCGTGGCCGTCGCGCCAAACGCCCAGGCCGGGCCGTATGGCCCCTGCTGCCAGAGCCAGCCGGCGAGCAGCCCCGCCGGCAGGGCCATCAGCCCTTGCACGAGCGTGTACCAGCCGAAGGCACTGCCCTGCCGGCCCTCGGCCGCCAGGAGCGAAACGACCGCGCGTTCCGCGGGCTCCGCCAGACCGTAGGCGACTCCGACGATCGCCATCAGCGGCAGCACCGCCGCCAGGTGCCCGCTGACGGCGAGCCCGCCGTAGGCCGCGGCGAAGAGGAGCCAGCCGATGGCGAGCGTCCGCTGGGGCTGCCAACGATCGGCAAGCCTGCCGGCATACATGGCCGTTCCGCTCTTGGCGAGGCTCACGCCGAGCCAGACGAGTGGCACGAGCGCCGCTGGCACACCCAACTCGGCGGCCCGCATGAGCAGAAACTGCTCGCTCGATGCGCCGAGCGCCCACACCGCCACGGCCGCCAGCAGCGGCCACTGCCGACGATCAAGCTGCGGCGTGAGGGCTGTGCGGGCGGCGATCGGGGTCCGCGCGGGAGCATCCCGCACGAATCGCCAGATGACGGCGAACGTGACGAGACCGGGCAGCACCGCGAGCAGAAAGAGCGTTCGCTCCCGGCCCGGAAAGACGAGCAGAAAGAGCATCGCGACGAGCGGCCCGATCGCGGCGCCGGCGTGATCCATCGTGCGGATGTGGCCGAAGGCTCGGCCGCGGATGGCGGGCTCAACGAGGTCGGCCACGAGCGCGTCGCGTGGAGCGCTCCTGATCCCCTTGCCGAACCGGTCGGCCGCCCGTACGGCGACCGCGCCCAGCGGCGAGGCCACGAGCCCCATCAGTGGCCTGACGAGCGCCGAAAGCCCGTAACCGAAAAGAACGAGCGGCCGGCGGCCGAGCCAATCGGACACGGCCCCCGAAGGCAGCCGCACGATCGCCGCGACGGCATTGGCAAAGCCATCGATCAATCCGACGCTGATCGCCGACCCCCCGAGTTCCCGGATCAGGAACGACGGCAGCAGCGGATAGATTGCCTCGCTCGAAAGATCGGTGAAGAAGCTCGTCCAGCCGAGCGCCCGCACCGTGGGCGGCAGCGGAACGGAAAGCCTTTCACCCGTTTTCTTCATGGCGAGTGATCATACCGGTCTCGGGTACGACAGGCCTCCGTGCCTGTCTCCCACACCGCGCGGCGATATAATCAATCTCATCCCTACTGCTTTCATTTCAAACCTGAAAGAACCCGCGATGCCCTTCCACCGATCCTCCCGCCGCCACTTTCTCTCGGCCTGCGGCGGGCTTGCCGCCGCCACCATGTTGCCGCGCGCGAATCCCGCGGTCGCGGCCGACTCGAGCCCGCTCCACCTCGGCATCCAGCTCTATTCGCTGCGCGGCTACCCGGTCGATGAGGCCCTCCAGCATGCCAAGGATCTCGGGTTTCGGTACGTCGAGTTCTATCCGGGCATGTATCCGATCACGTCGACCCCCGAGCAAATCGCCGCGATGAACAAGCGGCTGGCCGATCTCGGCCTCACGATGAGCGCCCACGGCGTGCACGGCTTTGGTGGCGACGCCGCGGCCAATCGTAAAGTGTTCGAGTTTGCGAAGGCGGCCGGCATCACGATCCTCGGCGCCGACCCGGCACCGGAAGCGTTTGACAGCCTCGACGACTTGGTCAGGGAGTTCGACATCCGCATCGCGATCCACAACCACGGCCCGAAGCACCGCTACAACAAGGTCGTCGACGTGCTCAAGGCGATCGAAGGCCGCGACGAGCGGATCGGCGCCTGCGCCGATCTCGGCCACTTCATCCGTTCCGCCGAGAAGCCGACGGAGGTGATCCGGCTGCTGAAGGGCCGGCTCTACGGCATCCATCTCAAGGACTTCAAGGAGATGCAGGACAAGACGCAGGGCGTGATCCTGGGCCGCGGCCACCTCGACGTGCCCGCGGTGTTTGCCGCGCTCGAGCAGGTCGGTTTCCCCGCTGATGGCGCGCTCTCGCTCGAATACGAGGAAAACCCGAAGAACCCGCTCGACGACATCCGCGAATGCCTCCGGGTGGCGCAGGACGCGCTCACCGCGGTCTGATCGCCGGCAGTCTCAGGCCACCGCCGCGCCGATGGAGACGGCCTGCCAGCCGGCCCGCCGCGCCGCTTCGATGTCGAGCGCCGGGTCGTCGCCGATGAGCACCAATTCGTCGGCGGCCCGGCCCAGCCGCCGCTCCACCGCGCGGAAGAATTCCGGGGCGGGCTTCCGCCAGCCCAGTTCCGACGATGCGAAGACGTGGTCGGCGAGCGTGAGCGGCTCGACCTTTCGCGCGATCTCCAGAAGCCGCTCGTCGAAATTGCTCGCCAGGGCGACGACGGCTCCCGATCGCTTGGCTTCCTCGATCAGACGCACGCCCTCCGGCAACGGCCGCCACGACTCCGGCTGCGCAAAATGCGCCCAGAGGTCGGCGAAGATCGCGTCGCTCACCGGCACGTGCGCGAAGACATCGTCGACGATGCCCTGCCACCGCTCCATCTCGCGGGCTCGGCTGGTGGCAAAGGCGGGCGACGCCACGGCATCGATCGCCTCCTGCCGCCGCCAGGCGGCCGCAAACCGCTTCGCGATGAGGTCCTCGGCAAGTTCGATTCCGTGGCGATGCCCGGTGATCGCGTAGGCCCGACTGACCCGTGGCCACGGCTCGACGAGCGTGCCCACGACGTCAAACACAAACGCTTTCACGGCTTCAACGCCTCGGTATCAGGCCCAGGTCCAGTCCAAACACGAACATCATCAGCGTGAGGATCAGCGCCAAGCCGAGGTAGGAGAGTGCGGCCACCACACCCTCGCTCGGCGGCTTGCCGCGGAGCCACTCATACACCAGAAAAACCATATGCCCGCCGTCCAAAACGGGGATGGGCAGAAAATTCACGACCGCGAGATTCGCGCTGAGCATCGTCAAAAACAGCAGAAACCGGCTGAATCCCTCCTCGGCCGACTTGCCCGCCTGCTTGGCGATCTCGATCGGGCCGCCGAGCAGCCGCGGGCTGATCTGGTTGCTCGTGAGCTTGTGGAGAAACTTGTAGACGAGCGACAGATCGTCGATCGCCTTCCCGAAGCCGTGCCTGAGCGCCGCGAGGAACGAGCCGGATCGCACCATCCGCGTGAGCGGCTCGAAGAGCAGGCCGCGATCGGCGACGAAGCGGCCCGCCGCGTCGACGGGCTCGATCGAGACATCGCGCTTCGTGCCCTCGGCATCTTCGACGACCAGGTCGAGCCGCGTGCCGGCATCGACTTGCTGCAGTGCCGCCATCACGTAGGGCCAACTCGGAGATTTCGTCGAGAGCTCGAGCCCGCCTTCGGCATTCTTCCGCTGACCTGCCTTCTGCTCCTCGGGCGAGACGAACACCACCCGCGTCACCCGCTCACCGGGCTTGATGCCGGCGCGGGCCGCGGGACCGTCGGGATCGACCGCGGCGACCAGCGCATCGACACCGACCGCGACGCCGAGCGACGACACCGACACCGGGCTCGCCGGCCATCGCGATTCCTCGATCCACGACACGGCCCGCGGTGTCAGCTCCACCTCACGGTCGACGCCGGCGCGGGCGAGCGAGAGCTTCACCGGCGTGCCGGCCTGCCTCCGCAGCGTTTCATCGAGCACGAGCGGATCGGCGATGGGCGTGCCATCGACGGCCAGGAGCCGGTCGCCGGGCTCGATGCCGGCGGCGGCGGCCGGCGAACCGGCCTGCACGGCCTTCACGTCGATCATCGTCATCGTCATGCCCGTCGAGCGGGCGGCCTGCGGCGGCAGCTCGACGGAGAGCGCCTCCGCGGCGCCCCCCGCCGCACTCGGCCGGCGGCTGACCGACAGCGTGGCGGGCTTGTCTGACCGCTGCAGGAGGAGCGAGACCAATTCCGCGTAGGTCTTTACCGGCGTGCCGTCGACCGCGGTGATCGTGTCGCCGGGGGCGAGCGCCGGGCGGGCGCGGCCGGCCGCACCGGGCAGTCCCTCGCGGAGATCCACCGGCAGCGTGAGCGAGAAGGGGCTCGTCACGCCGACGGTCGGCACGCCGAGGTCGGTGTCGGGGCGAAGCGTGAGCGTCTGCGTGGAATCGTCCGCCGGCCGGTGGATCGTGAAATCGACCCCCTTCGCGACATCGCCGAGCGTGACGCCCTTCTGCAGGTCGGAGAAGATCGGATCCTTGGTCTTGCCTATCGCGGTGATCTCGTCGCCGGTGCGGAGGCCGGCCCGCCAGGCCGCCCCGCCGGGCCGCACGCCCGAGACCTCGCAGGTGAGCTCCTTCACGCCGAGCCCGTAGGCCCATGACGCCATCAGGATCGCGAAGATCACGTTCATGATCACGCCGGCCGAGATGATCGCCATCCGCTCCGGCACGCTCTGCGCGGGGTAGCTGCGCGGATCCCAGGCCGGATGCGGGCCGGCCGTCGGCTCCGGTGGCAAGTCACCCGAGGCGAGCGCTGCCCGCGCCCGCTCGGCCTCCTTGGCGGCGGCGGCGGGATTGTCGTCCTGGCCGAGCATCTTCACGTAGCCGCCGAGCGGCAGGGCGCCGATGCCGTATTCCGTCTCGCCCCACTTGAAGCTCGCGAGCTTGAGTCCCCCGACGTCGAAGCCGAGGAAGAACTTCTCGCACTTCACGCCGCAGGCCTTCGCCACCAGGAAGTGGCCCAGTTCGTGCACGAAGATCACGAACCCGAGGCCGAGGGCCACCTGCAGGATCACCCACCAGCTGGAGGGCTGGAGGATCCATTGCAGCCATGTCGTCGCCACGAGCCACGTCGTCGCCATCAGCACACCGCCCACTTCACGACCTCCTGTCTGGCCCATGCATCGAGTCGACGGACATCGTCGAGCGAAGGATCGGGCTGGAACGGATGCTCGTCGAGCACCCGCGCACACACTTCCGCAATGTCGGTAAACCGCAGTTCGCCATCGAGAAAGCCGCGCACGGCCTCCTCGTTGGCCGCATTCAAGACTGCCCCGCACGTGCCGCCCCGGGCCGCCGCCTCGTGGCCGAGCCGCACGGCCGGAAACCGCACCGGATCGGGCGGTTCGAATTCCAGCCGCACGCCCTGCGTGAAATCGAAGCGCCGCGCCGGGCCGTCGAGCCGCTCAGGATACGAGAGCGCGTATTGGATCGGCAGCTTCATGTCGGGCGGGCTGAGCTGCGCCATGACGGAGCCATCGACGAACTCCACGAGCGAATGGACGATCGACTGTGGATGGACCAGCACGCCGAGTTTTTCGGCGGGCACGCCGAAGAGCCACCGCGCCTCGATCAGTTCGAGCGCCTTGTTCATCATCGTCGCCGAGTCGATCGTGATCTTCCGGCCCATCGACCAGGTCGGGTGCTTGAGGGCCTCCGCCGGCGTGGCGGCGGCGAGCGATTCCCGCGGCCAGGATCGGAAGGGACCGCCGCTGGCCGTCAGCACGATCCGCCGCACCTCGTCGAGCGTGCCGGATCGCAGCGCCTGGTGGATGGCCGAGTGCTCGCTGTCGACGGGCAGGATCGTGGCGCCGGAGCGCTCCGCGAGCCGCATGACGAGCGGCCCCGCCATGACGAGCGTCTCCTTGTTGGCGAGCGCCACCGTCTTCCCCGCCTCGATCGCGGCCCAGGTGCTGCGCAGGCCCGCCGCTCCGACGATGGCGGAGACCACGCGATCCACTTCGGGCGACCGAACGAGGTCGTCGAGGGCATCGGGGCCGATCGCCAGCCGCGTCCCCGCCGGCAGTGCGGCCGCGTCGATGCCGGCGGCGGCGGCGGGATCGACCACGACCACCCACTGCGGGCGGCAGGCCCGGGCCTGCTCGACCAAGGCTTTGGCGCTGGTATTGGCGGCTAGCAGAAACGGCACGAACCGGCCCTGCGAGGCGGCGATCACCTCGAGCGTGCTCACCCCGATGCTCCCGGTCGAACCGAGCACGGCCACGTTCAGGCCGCCGCCGGATGAAGTCGCGGCGGGGGCTGGGGGTGGGGGCATTTGGAAAGTCGATGGAGCAGCGGCTGGCAGCCGGCGAGGGCTTTTGCCGTAACCGGATGAGTCTAGATTTTTCCGGGCGAGAGTTCCACTTTCGAAACCGCCGCCACCGGTTTGTCCGGCGGTTTTGCAGGGCATAGGATGGGCGGACAACCACCATGCCAAAAAAACAAACCTTCCCGAAGCGGCCCGCTGACCGCAGGCCGCCGTTGGCCGGATCGAATCTCGTCTGGTCGCTCATCGCCGTCGGTGTCGCCGGCCTCTTCGCATTGAGCCTCGTCAATGCGACCCCCGAGGTCGAGCTTTCCTAC
>JBIIOM010000107.1:0-8358 GCA_044336925.1 Pirellulales bacterium | reverse complement strand
CGAGGCGGCGCACGCGGTGGCCGAGCCTTCGAGCCGCACGAGACGCACGGAAAGCGGGGCCGTTTGGCCGTCGCGCCGCAGGTCGTCGAGGTATTCCTCGAGCAGTTTTCGCCGGGCGGGCGTCGTGCGGAGCAGCCAGTGCACCCAGCACCAGGACTCGGCGTAGTGATCCTGCGAGAGCGCACCGGCCGACTGGAGCGATTCAAGCCGGGCCATGTCGATCCGCCAGGTGCCCTCGAGCAGCCTGCCCGAAAGATGGGCGATATGGTCGCGATGGGCGCCCTGCTCGCCGCGGGGCAGCTCGAAGTACTCGGCGATGCCCTCGTCGAGCCAGAGCGGCACCGTGGGCACGACGGCATGAACGTAGCCATGTGTCGTCTCGTGCCGCAGGTCTTCGGCGATGCGATCCTGCCAGGGGGCGAAGACCGAGAGCGTGGTGTCGGTCTCCACGAAAAACGCCCGGCGGACCGGGAAATTCGGGAAATGCTTCGCCGTGAAGGCGTCGTAGCGGGCGGTGTCTTCGAACAGATACAGGTGCACCGGCTCGTCGGAGACCGGCAGGCCGAGCTCCTGGCTGACGTCGGTGCGGAGCGTCTCGAGATCGCGCACGAGCCTGTGCTGGCCGGCGAGCGGAAAATCGGAATGGATCACGAGCTGGCCGGCCACCACCTCCGCGCGATCGGGGAGGTCGCCCCCCGGCGCGCCCACGGCGTTCATCGCCAGATGCGCGCAGCCGCCGACGAAACACGTGGCCAAGGCGACGAGCAGGTTCACTCTCAGGCGGAAGGGGAGTGGCTGACGATGCATGCGGCGGGATGCTAGCGACGCCCGCCCGCCGGGCCAAGGTCACTCCCGGCCGCGCATTCCCGCCACCGGCAGCTTGGTTTCGAGCCGCGCGAGCGTTCCCTCGAGCGCTTCGAGCGTGACCGGCCGGCCGAGCACGGCCCTGGCCCCGGCCTCGAGGGCCGCCTCCGTGGCGTCGCCGCGAGGGAAGGATTCGAGCAGCACGACCGCCAGGTCGGGCCGGTTCGCGACGAGCATCCGCAGCCAGGCCACGTCTTCCTCGCCGAGGCAGCCCACGTCCCAGACGAGCAGCGCCGCCGGCTCGTCGAGCGGCGGACGGCCGCGGGTGCGCCGGGCGATCCGCCGGCCGGAGAGCGCGATCAGATCGACGAGCCCCTCGAGATCCTCGCTGCGGGCGGCGGCCACCGAGACCGGCAGCGGCTCCGCCGCGGCCCGCGCATCCCGCAGGCTGTCGCTGGCCGCCAGGATCCGCTCCTCGCGCCGCGACGTTGCGGGCAGGCCCAGCAGCCCGGGGCGACCGGCCGCAAGATCGGCAAACCAGCGTTCGAGCCGGCCGGGCAGTTCGTGCCAGGCCACCTCCTCGACGCCCGGCAGCGGCGGCCCGCTCCGCCGCCTGCCGTCGGCGAGGCTCGTGGCCACCGACACGAGCGCGGCCAAAGGCCACTCACGCGCGACCACGAGCACGTCGTCGAGCGAGAATCGGCCGGGCCGGTCGGTCGCAAAGACGGCGAGCACGGGAAGTCCCCGTCCGGCCGCTTCGATGGCCGCCGGCGCCGCGGAAGGCGTCTCGGCCACGATCACCGCCGCGCGGTCCGCGAGCCAGCGGCGCGCGAGGGTCAGTTCCGCGCCGGTCGGCGTTCCCACCCAGAGCACGCACCGAGCCGCGGCGGTCGGTGCGTGAGCGGGTTCGCGGCATTCCATGCTGACCTCACACCCTTGGTGACACGCGTTCGACGACCGAGCCTTACGGCTTGCGATAGAGCGTGCCGAATTCGGCGACCTCGAACCCGAGCTTCTCGAAGAGCTTCATGGCCGGCGTGTTCGATCGTGAGGCATGGGTTTCGACGATCGTCACCCCCTCCTGCCCGAGGTCGTGCATCGCCTCGGCGATGAGATAGTGGGCGAGTCCCTGCCGCCGACGCTCCCCTGCGATCGCCACTTCCATCAGCCCCGCCGCCTGCACGCCCCACGCCGCGGCGAGCGGCTGCATGTCCCAAAAAGACGCGCTGCCGAGCACCTCCTCGGCGTGATTGCGGAGTTCGTAGCGCCGCAGCGCGATCCCCGTGGTCGTCGCGGCTTCCCACCAGTTGCGGCGGGTGGGCTCGTCGATCACGCGCAGCACCGTGGTGCGGCGGATCGCGAGCTGGAGCCGGTTGACCGGCGGCCGAAAGCTCGCCAGGCTCCGTCGCAGCACGGCGATCTGATCGGCCACCTCGTAGCCGGCCCGCTCGAAGACGCCCCGCATCGCCGCCGACGAATCGAGCACGCCCGGCAGGTCGGAGCCGCCATAGAGCCCGAGGTAAAAACTCCGCAGCTCGAACGAGCCGCCCCCGAGCAACACCTCCGCCCCGCGCCGCTGCAGATACTCCTCGCATCGCTTGAGCAGTTCGTCGCCGATCCAATCCTGGCGTTCGTGCGGCACCACGGCCACGAGGAGCGTGGTGCCGACGCGCCGCTCGACCGCGGAGCGATCCTTGTTGGGGCCGAACGCCGCATGCGCGAAGCCCACGGCCCGATCGCCATCCATCGCCACGATCAGACCTTCGCGATCGAAATACGGCTTGGAGAAGACGCAGGCCTCGAGGAGCGCCGACGTCATCGGCTGCATCGCGGCGGGCCCCAGGTCGGCCGACCGCCAGACGTCGGCAAGCCGCGGCGGATCGTCGTTGCGAAAGCAGCGGATCTCGATCACGGCGCGGCCTCCGCCCCGTGGCCGTCGCCGGCGCCGAGCCTCACGAACACGTCGCCCCCCTCTTCGCGCACCTCGTGCACCGCCTGGCGCACCGTCGCGGAGAGCTTGTGTTTGCCGGTGGCGACGTCGAACTGCCAGCCGTGCCAGGGGCAGGTGAGCGTCGTGCCGCAGAGACGCCCCGTGCCGAGCGGACCACCCTGATGCGGGCAGAGGCCGTCGATCGCATGCCAGACGCCATCGACATTGCAGAGCGCGACCATGCGGCCGTCGACCACCCGCTCGATGCTGCCGCCCGGCGGGCATTCGGAGGCGTCGGCGATGCGGATCCAGTCGGGCATGGGCGGGCGGGCGGCAGGGACCACGGCCCGAAATCAGGCGGCGGTGCGGCTCACTTTAGCCGCTGCGGGAGTTCCCCGCCATCGGCGGTGCACCCACCAGTATTGCGCGGGTGCCCGGCGGATCGCCCGTTCGAGGAGGCTGGTGTACCACTGCGACACGGCCGTCAGGCCGGAGGTCTCCTCCGCGCCGGCCGCGGGGTCGGCCACGCCCTCGAGCCGCAGGTCGTAGTCGAAGAGCCGGCCGCTGCGCCGCGTGGCGGAGCAGACGAGGATCGGGGCGCTCGAGGAAAGCGCGAAGACGCCGATCGCCTTGTGCACGCTCGCCGGCTGGCCGAAGAATTCCACCCAGCAGCCACGCGGGCCGGCGGCCTGATCGCCGAGCAGGCCGATCGCGCCGTTCTCGTCGAGCACGATGGCCACGTCCGGGGCGCTTCCCTTCTTGGGCAGGATCTTCTGCCCGCGCGACTCGCGAAACGTCGTCACGAAGCCGTCGAGCAGCGGGTTGTCGAGTTCGCGGGCCACCGAAAAGATTCGAAAGCCGAACACGCCGAAGAGGTAGGCGGCGAGTTCGAAGTTGCCGAAGTGGCCGGAGAGGATCACCTTCGGCCGATCGAGCCAGAGCGTCCGCACGAGTTGCTCCATGCCTTCGATCCGCAGGTGCCTGCGCCAGGTGGTCTTCTGGATCACCCGCGGCGCGTGGGCGATCTCGATCACCATCAGGAGCAGGTGCTCCCACATGCCCCGCGCCACGTCGCGACACTGCTCGTTCGACCAATCGGGGAAGGCGAGCCGCAGGTTGTCGCGGACGACGCGGCGGCGGATCTTCACCCGGTTGGCGAGGAAGTCGGACCAGCGCCTCGCCACCCGCTCGCAGGTGCTCCGTGGCAGGCTCTGCAACAAGCAGATGGCGACGCGCACGGCCGCATAGGCGGCGGCGTCGGTGAGGCGGGTGGCGAGCGGTCGAGACACGGGCGGGCGGCTTTCGGGAAGGGGGCTACGGACGGGTCGAATGCTGCCAAAACCCCGCCCAACACACCAGATCGGTTTCACGCCGCCGCGCAATTGAGCTCAGGGGGCCGGGGCCGGCGTGGTCTGCCAGATCACGAGAAAAAGGCTCGCGGCATTGAAGAGGGCGTGGAGAACGATGGCCGGAAGGATCGAGCCTGTCTGGCAGGTGAGATAGCCGGCCACGACGCCGAAGCCCACCAGCGGGATCCAGCCGAGGCCGTGGCCGAGGTGGGCGATCCCGAAGAGCACCGCCGAGACGAGGATCGCCGGCCACGCTCCCCAGATCTTCTCGAGCCAGCCCTGCAGGACCCGCCGGAAGAAAAACTCCTCCGCCACCGGCGCCACCACGACCGCCGCCAGCGTCACGGCCAGGATCGCCAGCGGACTGCGGTGCTCGAGCAGAAAGTCGATGATCGGATGCCTGTAGGGCACGAGCCTGTCGAGCAGCCCCGCGCAGCCGAGCAGCGGCACGATCGCAAGCGCGCAGGCCACGGCCCCGAGCCGCACGTGCGCGAGAAGACCGCCGAACGAAAGCCCGAGCGCCCGCCACGATGCGCCGCGGCGGAGCAGATAGGCCAGCCCGAGGCTCGTGGCCGACGCCATGGCGACCGCTCCGCCGACGAGCTGGTCGCCGACGCTCATCGGCTTGGCCGCGAGCGCCGCGGAGAGCATCTGGCAGCAGAGCCAGAGATAGACGAGGATCGCCACGTCGATCCCGCCCCAGGGCACCGGCTCGCGGCTGCCTTCCACGTCGAGGGCTCCCAGCGGCCGCGTCACGTGCCTCGCCCCCCTGCCCCGGTGACGAGCACCCGGGCGGCCCCGAGATACTCGAGCCCGGAATAGATCGTCGTCACGACGGCGGCCCACGCCCCCCACCGGGCGGCCTCGGCCACACCGAAGCCGCCGATCGTCGCCTCCGGCCAGGCCCGCGCCGCCAACTCGAGCGCGATCGCGAGGCACTGGAGCACCATCTTGAGCTTGCCTGCCGGCCCCGCGGAAAAATCATGGCCTGTCCGCTCCATCTCCGCGCGAACGGCGGTCACGACCAGTTCGCGCACGACCACCACGACCGCCATCCAGGGCAGGATCGCCGACGCCCCGCCGCGGCCCGCGAGCAAGACGAAAGCGCCGCAGACGATCACCTTATCCACGAGCGGATCGAAGATGCGGCCGAGCCGGCTCACCTGATTGAACCGCCGTGCCCACCAGCCATCGACCCAATCGGTCGACGCGGCGACGAGAAAGAGCCAGAGCGACGCCCCCCACACCTCCCGCTCGATCGCGGCGAAGAGCACGAGCGCGAGCAAAAACCGCGCCGCCGAGAGGATGTTCGGCACGGTCCAGACGCGATCGAGTGATGGGGAATTGCTCATGCGGGCATTCTAGCCCAGGCTCACGATGAAGCGTGCACGGGGACCGCACAAGTAGGACGGGCTTCAGCCTGTCAGAGGTAGACCGCTTGATCAAAGTAGACCGCTTGCTCCGCAAGCGGATCTGGATCCGCTTCGGGACGAAGCGGTCTACTTCCTACACCGGAACGCCGGCGAGGTCGTAGCCGCTCGACGCCACGATCTCGACCGGGATGATCTTCCCGGTGAGCGGCTGCTTCGCCGAGCTGCCGGGAGCCGTCACGTAGACCACGCAGTCGATGTCGGGGGCGTCGGCGGAGGTGCGGCCGATCCAGACGTCCTCCCGCTCGTCGCTCTGGCGATCGACGATCACGTCGAGCACCTTCCCCACCTGCGCCCGGCTGTGCTCGTGGGCGATCTTCTGCTGCTCCCGCATCAGCTCGTCGCGGCGGGCCACCTTCTCGGCATCGTCCATGTGGCCGTCGAGCTTCGCCGCCGGCGTGTCGGGCTCGAGCGAATAGGTGAAGACGCCCGCCCGCTCGAACCGCCACCGCCGCACGAAGTCGAGCATCTCCTCGAACTGCTCCCGCGTCTCGCCGGGGAAGCCGGTGATGAACGTCGTCCGCAGGACGAGGTTCGGGATCCGGGCACGGAGCTTTTCGAGCAATGCTTCCGTGGGCTCTTTTGCCACGCGGCGCTGCATCCGCTTGAGCACGGGGTCGCTGGCGTGCTGCAGCGGCATGTCGAGATACGGAATGATCTTCTTGCTGGCGGCGATCGCGTCGATCAGCCCGTCGGTGAAATACATCGGGTAGAGATACATGAGCCGGATCCAGGTGAAGCCCTCGATCTTCTCGAGCTCCGCGAGCAATTCGACCAGCCGCGGCTCGCCGTAGAGATCCATCCCGTAGTAGGTCGTGTCTTGCGCGACGATCACGAGCTCCTTGACGCCGTCGGCGGCGAGTTCCTTCGCCTCGCGCACCACCTCCTCGATCGGCTTCGTGGCGTGCTTGCCCCGCATCTTCGGGATCGCGCAAAACGTGCACGTCCGGTCGCAGCCCTCGGAGATCTTGAGATACGCCATGTGCCGCGGCGTCACCCGCATGCGGCCCGAGTCGTCGAGGGCGCGTGCGGGGGCCGGCTTGAAGATGCTCCGCTGCTCGCCGAGCCGGCCGATCAGCCGCTCGGCCGACCGGGCCACTTCGTCGCGCGAGAAGACGCCGATCACGGCGTCGACGCCGGGCAGTTCGTCGAGCAGCTTGTCTTTCTGCCGCTCGGCGAGGCAGCCGGCCACGATCACGCCCCGCGTCTGGCCGGCCTTCTTCAGGTCGAGCATCTCGTTGATCGCCGCATACGACTCGGCACGCGAGGCGTCGATGAAGGCGCAGGTGTTCACGATCACGAGGTCCGAGCCCGCGGGCTCGCCCACGAGCTGCCAGCCGTCGTCGCGCAGGAGGCCGAGCATCCGTTCGGTGTCGACGAGGTTCTTGGGGCAGCCGAGGCTCACCATCGCAAACGTGCCGCGGCAGGTGGCCGGGTCGACCGGGTTCACGGCCGGCATCACGGACGTGCCCGCGCCGCACGACGCGCTCGCTGACGGATCGACGATCTGAAGCTGCTGCATGATATTTCGGGAGCCCGCAGCGTGAGCGAGGAGCGTCGGGGCTTTTCTCGCAGCGCGGGTTGGGGCGACGTTGATGGAAAGTGGAGGGCGGATGGACCTTGCTTGCGCTGCGGGCTTCCGTGCGTTACGGGGCTGGTCTCGTTGCTTTGACTGGCGTCAGGCTCGCGCGGCGATCAGCCTGTCGAGTTCCTCGCGGAGCTTCGGCAGGATCGCGTCGTAGGGGAAGGCGCCGAGTTCGGCGCTGCGTTTCTTGAGGTTGACGTGCGTCGGGCCGCACCAGAGGCCGAGGTCGGCGTCGTCGGTCTCGCCGGGGCCGTTCACGCGGCAGCCCATCACGGCGATCGTGATCGCATGCTCCCGGGCGTAGGCCGTCATCTCCTTCACCTGCTTGGCGAGCTCGATGAAGGCCTCGTTTTCCACGCGGGAGCAGCTCGGGCAGGAGATGATGTTGAGCGACGAGAGGCCGTAATCGACCACGCTGCGGACGCGGCCCGCGGCGATGTCGGCGAGGATCGCGTTGGCGGCGGCGATCTCCTGCGGCTTGTCGGCATTGGGCACCGTGAGCGACACGCGGACGGTGTCGCCGATGCCCCGCGAAATCAGCTGCTCGAAGGCGATCCGCGTCTTGATGATGCCGTCGGGCGGCATCCCCGCCTCGGTGACGCCCAGGTGGATCGGCACGTCGGGCCGCGCCTCGGCAAACCGCTTGTTGACCTCGATCACCTTCTGCGGGTCGGAGTCCTTGAGCGAGACGACGTAGCGGGCGAAGCCGAGCGAGTCGAGCAGCTCGCAGTGCTCGAGGGCGCTGGCGAGCATCGGCCCGAGCGAATCATCCTCGGCGAACTTTTCCTTCTTGGCGGGATCGACGCTGCCGCAATTCACGCCCACGCGGAGGGCGCAGTCGTTGGCCGCGGCCACGTCGGCGATGAACTTCACCTTGTCTTGCCAGGGCTTCGTGGGCTCGTGGTGGTAGAGGTGGCCGGGGTTGTAGCGAAGCTTGTCGACGTGGGGGGCGACCTCCAGGGCGAGCCGGTAATTCTCCTGCAGGTCGATCGCGAGATTGGCCTTCGTGCCGGCGCGGATCGCAGGCAGCGCGGCGGCGTCTTTCCTCGAGTCGACGGCGATGCGGACGACGCCGGCGCCGGCCCGGTGGAGGTCTTCCACCTGCGCGAGCGTGGCCTCCACGTCCTGCGTGTGGGTGGCGGTCATGCTCTGCGGGGCGATCGGGTGGCCGGCGCCGATCGTGATGCTGCCGATCCTGACGGGCCGCGTGGGATTTCGCTTGATCTCGACCAAGGCTGCACCTCGTGTGACACTTTTCTC
>JBIIOM010000106.1:0-8407 GCA_044336925.1 Pirellulales bacterium | reverse complement strand
TCGCCCGGCACGTCGACCCAGCGCGGCGTGCCGAGCCGCAGCCCCTCGCGGGCGTAGTATTCGCAGAAGTCGATCGCCTCGGCGACGTCGGCATCGGCCTCCCGCCAGGTCTTGCCCACCTCGAAGATCTCGAGCGCGGCGAGTTCGAACCGGCGGCGGCGCATGATCGCCGCCGCCCTCCGCAGGATCTCCGCCCGCTCCGCAAAGCCCCGCGCCCGCCAGGCGGCGAGCCCGCGGGCCGCCGATTCGACCGCCCGCACGGCGGTGGCCGCGTCGGCCGCGCAGACCTCGGCCACGAGCCACGCATGATCCGATGGATCGCGGCGCTCGAAGCGATCCGCCGGTTCCTCGCGGCGGCCGTCGATGACGATCGGCACGAGCGTCGTCCGCTGCGCGGCCAGGGCGGCACGCATGCGGTCCACGGCCGCCTGCATCGCCTGCCGCGATGCATCGAGCGTGAAGTCGGTGAGCGGCTCGTTCTCAAACGGAGCCGGCTCGGGGTTGGTGATCGCATCCGACATCGCTGGCTTCTCCTTGATGGCTGGATGATCCTCGTGCACGCGTGCGGCGCCGGCGGGCGGCCGCGGCGGCGCCAGGAGCGTCGCGGGGGGCACGTGCTTCACGAAGCCCGCCCGCAGAAACGAATCGTTCGACGAATTCTCGAGCAGCCGCCGCACGAGATAGGCCATGCCGGGCACGAGCTGCCCGTAGGGCATGTAGACCCGCATCCGCCAGCCGGCGGCCGTCACCGCCTCCTTCTCCGGATCCCCCATGCCGTAGAGCATCTGCATCTCGGGCGTCTGGCGATCGAGGCCGAGATGCTCCGCCACGGCCATCGCATGCGCGAGCGAACGCAGGTTGTGGCTGCCGAGCGCCGGCCGCAACACGTCGGCGCGCTCGATGAGAAATGTCGTGGCCGCCTCGTAGCAGGCATCGGTCTGCCACTTCTTCTGCCAGACGGGCACGGGCCAGCCGGACGACCGGGCATGGACGGTTTCGTAGTCCCAGTAGGCGCCTTTCACGAGCCGCACCCACACCGGCGTGCCGCGGGCGGCGGCCCACGCTGCGAGCCGCTCGAGGTCGCGCGGCGCGTCGCGCAGGTAGGCCTGCACCACGATCCCGCAGTGCGGCCAGTCGCGAAACTCCGGCTCGTCGGCGATCCGCTTGAAGATCGCGAGCGCGAGGTCTTTCGTCGCATGGCTCTCCATGTCGACGTGCACCTGCGCCCCATTGCGGCGGGCGAGCCGCCAGAGCGGTCGCAGCCGCGCGAGCACGCGGTCTGACGTGCCGGCGGGATCGATGGCGTCGAACTGGCTGTCGAGCGCGGAGAGCTTGATCGAGACGTTCACGCGCGGCAGCGGCCCATCGGGCCCGTCGTCGACGAGCGGCTCGGGAGACCAGCCCGCGGCGATCCCGGGCAGCGTCTCGAGCAGCTGTGCATACGCCGCGGCGTAGGCATCCGCCTCGCTCTCGCTCGTCACCGCCTCGCCGAGCAGGTCGAGCGTGAAGCCGCGGTGGTGCCGCCGCTCGGCGAGGGCGGCCTGCGCGGCCTCGTGCGGATTCGTGCCGGCGATGAATCGCCGTGCCTGCGCGAGCGTGGCCGCCCGCACCGCCCTCGCGGTGAGCGGGGCGAGCATGTCGCTGCGAGCCGCCTGCAGCGCGAGCTTGAGCGGGTGTGGCAGCCGCTCGACCAGCGGCTCATCGAGGTATTCCCGCACGTGGCGGCCTATTGTCTCCGCGTCGCCGAGCATGGGCATGCAGTCGATGAGCCGAAACAGCCGAACCTTCAGCTCCTCGTCTTGCGTGGCCCACTCCCCAGCCTGCTGCACCCACCAGTCGGGCGAGATCGCCGAGGGCTGTTCCGCGAGCGAACGCTCGAGCAGGCCGCGGCCAATCTCCTGCGTACGGCGTTCGATCTGGTCGCGGTCCGCGGTGGTGAGCCGGGTCGGCAGGAGCCCCTCGAAAGAGGCTGCATCCGGTGGCGTTTCGGCATCCAAGTGCCCTGCCCTGTCTTCGCTTTCCGCGTGCATGAGTGCCTCGGCGTATGCGTTGCCTCTCTCCGCAAGTCTATCCGCAGAAAGCGTTTAAGGAGTGGCTCGCAAGCCTTCCGGGAGGAATTCCGCCCCCGGCTTCGGCGGCGATTGGTAGAATCTGGCCCGTCGGAAAAGGGCAGCGTTGCTCGCCGGCACCATTCGATGCAACACACACACGTGAATCCGACGGCAGGACACGCCTTCGACCCGCTGGCCAGGCATCTGGAAGCCCGTGGCCCCGTGGTCCTGCCGGCCCTGTTGCTCTGCGACTTCGGCCATCTGGCCCGCGAGGTGGAGCGTCTGGAGGAGGCCGGAGCCCAGGCCCTGCACCTCGACGTGATGGACGGCCGGTTCGTCCCGCAGCTGACGTATGGCCTCGTCGTCGTCGAGGCGGCCCGGCGGGCGGCCAAAGTGCCCTTGGAAGTTCACCTGATGATCGAGGAGCCGGAGCGGTCGATCGCCGACTACGCCAAGGCCGGAGCCGACATCCTCACCGTCCATCTCGAGGGCTGTGCCGATCCCCGCGGCACGCTCGAGACGATCTCGGCGCTCGGCCCGAAGGCCCACTTGGCCATCAGCCCAAACACGCCCGTCGAACGGGCCCTGCCGTATCTCGATTGCTGCGACGGCGTGCTCGTGATGAGCGTGGAGCCCGGCTACGGCGGCCAGCGGTTCAACCCCGTCGCTCTCGAGAAGCTCGCCGCGCTCGCGACGATCCGCAGCCAACGCGGCGGCGCGTTCCGCCTCTGCGTCGATGGCGGCATCTCGACGGAGACGATCGGCTCGGCGGCCGCCGCCGGCGCCGAACTGATCGTGGCCGGCAGCGCCGTGATCCGATCCCAGAACTATGCCCAGGCGATCACCGAACTGGAGCAGCTCGCGCGGGATGCCGCGTGAGGGTTTGCATTCACCGTAGGAGCCCAAGCACCTGATGGCCGATTTTCTCGTCGTGATCCGTTCCGGAGCCACCGACTACGACCTGCAGGGCCGCATCCGCGGCACGCTTGACATCCCGCTCAGTCCGGAAGGCGCCGCGGCCGCCGAGCGCGACGCCGCCGATCTTGCAGCCGCTTCCGCGGCGCAGCCGATCGACGCGCTCTATGCCCCCGCGACAGCCTCCGCCGCCGAGACCGCGCGGATCTTCGGTCGCGCGCTCGGCCTCCGTCCGCGGGCTGCGGCCGGCCTCGAGAATCTCGACCAGGGGCTCTGGCAGGGCATGCTCGTGGACGACATCCGCCGCAAGCAGCCGCGGCTCTACCGCCAATGGCAGGACAACCCGTGGTCGGTGTCGCCCCCGGAAGGAGAACTGCTCGAAGATGCATGCGGCCGCGTCGAAGACGCGCTCGTGAAAATCCTCAAGCGGCATGCCGGCGGCCGCGTGGCGGTGGTCGTGCCGCCGCCGCTCGACCAGATCGTCCGCTGGCTCGTCGCGGGGGAATCGATCGGCGACCTCTGGTCGTGCGCCGCCGCCGAGCGAAGTGTCGTCGAACTCCCACTGGCCGCCCAATGGCAGGCTCCGGCCGTCCTCGAAAAAATCCGCTCCTGACCGTCGCGAAAAAGGTGTCAGGACTCTTTTCCTGTCCGCCTTTGTCGGAGAGGGGTCCGCTTGAGGCCGGAAAAGAGTCCTGACACCTTTTTCGCCGTGGGCTACACTGCCGCTCGTCAAGGAACACGCGCAAGGATCTCGCGATGGAACGCCCCACCACAGCCAAGCCGAGCGCTCCCCACGCCGCCCCTCCAGGCAACGCCGCGGGCACCAATGGCGCCTCCCCGTCCGCGCCCGCCCGCGCCAAGCGTGGCGTGCCCGAAGGGCTCTGGCTCAAGTGCGACGGCTGCCAGGCGACGATCTACCGCAAAGAGGCGGAGGAGCTGCTCAACGTCTGCCCGCAGTGCGGCTTCCACTGGTATGTGTCGGCCGCAAAGCGGATCGAGCAGCTGCTCGACGCCGGCACGTTCGAGGAGTGGGACGCCGGCCTTCGCCCCACCGACCCGCTCGGCTTCAAAGACAAGAAACCCTATGCCGAACGGCTCGTCGCGGAGCAAGAGCGGACGGGCCTCCCCGACGCCGCCCTCACCGGCACCGGCATGATCCGCGCCCGCCGCGTGGCGGTGGGCGTGACCGATTCGTCGTTCATCATGGGCAGCATGGGCAGCGTGGTGGGCGAACGCCTCACGCGGCTCACCGAACGGGCCACGGCGGAACATCTCCCGCTCATCATCATCAGCGCCTCCGGTGGCGGCGCCCGGATGCACGAGGGAATCCTGTCGCTCATGCAGATGGCGAAAGTGTCAGCCGCGCTCGCCCGCTATTCGCAGGCGGGCGGCCTCTTCATCTCGGTGCTCACGAATCCCACGATGGGCGGCGTGGCGGCGAGCTTCGCCTCGCTCGGCGATCTCTGCTTCGCCGAGCCCCGCGCCCTCATCGGCTTCGCCGGCCCGCGTACGATCAAGGCCACGATCCGCGTCGAACTGCCGAAGGGCTTCCAGACGAGCGAATTCCTGCTCGAGCACGGATTCATCGACCGAATCGTCGCCCGCAAAGACCTCAAGAGCGAGATCGCCCGCGCGATCGACTACTGCGCCCGCTGACCATGAACAATCCCCAGCAAGCCTGTGATCTCACCGCCAAGAAGTGCGTCCCCTGCGAAGGGGGCGTGCCAAAGTATTCGCTCGCCGAGGCGGAGGCGCAACTCGCGAGCCTGCCGGGCTGGCGTCTGACGCACGACGGCGTCCGCATCCGCCGCGACTGGACGTTCAAGAACTTCCGCGATGCGATCAAGTTTCTCAACAACGTCGGCGCGATCGCGGAGCGGGAACAGCACCATCCCGACCTGCATCTCGAGGGCTACCGTAACGCCTGGGTGGAGATCTACACCCACGCCATCGGCGGCCTCTCCGAGAACGACTTCATCCTCGCCGCCAAGATCGACCAGGTCGCCCCGGCCACGTAGACCGGCTGTGAGAGGCGGCGTCGCTGCAGCAGCTACGGAAGCCCGCAGCGCAAGCAAGGTCCATCCGCCCTCCACTCCCACCAACGACGCGCCGACCCGACCCGCGAGAAACGCCCCAACGCGTGCGACCCGGCTTCGGGCGACCCGTACCCCGCTCGCCGGCGTGTGCCGACAAGCGCAGGCAGGATGCCGGAGCGCAGTCGGCACCCGAGCGAGCAGAGGGCATGGATGCCCGAAGCGAGCGTCCGGCGACGCGGTACGGGTCACCCGAAGCCTCCCCGAACGGTTTTATTCAGAAAGCGGGAGGCACGGGGCTGCCTGTATCCTCTCGCGGGCTATGGAAGCGAGCGCAGCCAGGATGGCGAAGCGAAGCGGACATGCAGTGAGCGGAGGACAGGATGTCCGTAGCGAACGTCCGCCGAGAGGGTACAGGCAACCCCGGGCCGGGTTGGGCACGTTGACGTCAGAAGGGCAGATCCGCTTCGGGACGAAGCGGTCTACTCGAGGCTACGCGTGACGCTAATACCGCGCCTCGAAGCCCGCGAAGCCGCCGTGGATGATCGTGCTCGATCCGGCGGCGATGCCTGAGAGCGATTCGTTGGTGATGAGCGTGGGCCATTGGCCGTCGGCCTGGGCG
The DNA here is from genome assembly GCA_044336925.1 of Pirellulales bacterium. Taxonomy (GTDB): domain Bacteria; phylum Planctomycetota; class Planctomycetia; order Pirellulales; family UBA1268; genus RGVT01. The sequence goes on along the minus strand of JBIIOM010000106.1, from coordinate 2,786 downwards.
ATGTTGCCGACGCCCACCACGCGATAGCCGAGCGAGAGGCTCCAGCGGTCGGTCACGTCCCAGACCACGCCCGTATCGACGGAGCCGAGCCAGGAGAAGACGCCGAGCGTCGAGTGCACGTTCACCGGAGCGCCCGACGCGGTGAAGACGGCAGGCGTGCCGCTCGCGGTGGCGAGCGTCGAGGTGTTGGTGATCGAGTTGCCGGCGAGCATGAATTTCGGCACGGCGTTGAACCGCAGCCGATTCGCGAATCGCCAGTCGAATTTCGCGCCGACCTGGCCGCCATAGAGGTTGTTGTTGGTGGCGACGCCGAAATCGAGCGGGCTCCCGGCGGTCGCCGAGCTGGTGCTGGCGGTGAGCACGTCTTCCAGTTGGAAGAATCGGAAGCCGGCGAGCCACATGAGATTGACGCTGCGGCTCGGCGATGAAGGGTCGCGCGACGCAAACTCGGGGCGATCCCCCAGCGAATAGAGCCAGTTGATTTCGATGTCGTTGACGAGGTCGGAGCGCGTGATCTCCTGCCCGGTCGCATTCGTGAGGTAGTCGACAGCCGGCGTGCCGCCGACCGTGGCCGCAGCCTGGGGAATCGCGACGATGCCGCTGCCCGCGACCGAATCGGTCGCGCCCATGCCGAAGACGCCCCAGTAGATGAACTCGACGGCATTCTTTTGCCGCGGACCGAACCAGCGGCCGACGTGGAGATCGACGCCACCGGGCCACGAAAGACCTCCCGAGGTCGTCGTCAGCTGCGCCCCACCGGCCGGCCGCATCACGGGCACGCCGCCGGGGAGCGTGCGGGTCATCACGAGGCCGGTGGCGCCGGCGAACCAGCGTGGCCAGTTGGGAAACGTCTCCGGCACGACGCTCGGCGGCAGGCCGGCGAATTCATCGGCCTCGAGCGGGTCGGGCACGTAGAGGGCGGGGGGCGCCGGCTCCGCCGTGGCCGCCGGTGGCGCGATCGCCTCGGGCAAGGGCTCGGCGAGCGGCGTGGCGACCGGATCGGCCGCCGGCAGGTGCGGCATGAAGTGAGCCAGCGCCAAGGCGAGGGCGCATGCGAGGCGCGGCACGACGGGCTGCGAAAACGCTCTCGATGATGGCGCGGGCATGGCAAAAACAAGGGGGGCGAGGGGGCGGCCGACGCGGGAGAGTCTGGAAACGGCCGCGGGGGGTCAAGGCCGCTTTGCCCGAAGGATTCCCCGCCGGGATACACTCGCACGGACGCCGGCAGCCGGCCTGGAAACCTGAGCAAGATGACCGTGAAGCGGAAAGATCGAGCGGGGCTCACGCGAGCCGATGCCCTTGTCTGGCTGGAGCGACGCGTCAACTACGAGCGGGCCATGCCGACGAGCGCCGCCGGCTCGTTCGGCCTGGCCCGGATGCGGCGGCTGCTGGCCGCGATCGGCTCGCCGCATGAGCGGCTGCCCGTGGTGCATGTCGCCGGCACGAAGGGGAAGGGATCGACCGTGGCGATGATCGCCGCGATCCTCGCCGCGAGCGGCCACAAAGTCGGCGCGTATCTCTCGCCGCATGTCCACGCGATCGAGGAGCGGATCAGCGTGCGCGGCCGGCCGATCTCCACGGCGGCGCTCGTCGAGGCGTTCGCCACCGTGATCCCGGCGGTCGATGCGATGGATCGGGCCGCCGAGCGCCGCGGCGGCCGCGGGCCGACCTGGTTCGAGGTGATGACCGCCGTCGCGATGCTCCACTTCGCCCGCGAGCGGGTCGACATTGCCGTGCTCGAAACCGGGCTCGGCGGCCGGCTCGATGCCACCAACGTCTCGCACCCGGTGCTCTGCGTCATCACGAGCATCAGCCTCGACCACATGGCGATCCTCGGCCCCACGATCGGCCGGATCGCCGCGGAGAAGGCGGGCATCATCAAGCGGGGCATTCCCGTCATCAGCGGAGCGACGGCCCCGGCGGCCCGCCGCGTGATCACGGCGACGGCCCGCCGGCGCCGGGCGCCACTCCTCCAACTCGGCAGCGACTTCCATGCCACGCACGTCTCCAGCGGCGGAGCCGGTGCGAAGCCGCTCGGCGATCATGCCGTCGTCGTCGAACTGCCCGACGAGTTTCGGAAGACCGGGGTCAAGCCGCTGCCTGCTTCCTATTCGATCGGCATGCCGGGCGTGCATCAGGCGGCCAATGCGGCGCTCGCCGTCGTCGCCGCGCTCACACTCGATGCGCTCGGTTGCCGGGTGTCGTCCCGCGCGATCGCCACGGGGCTCAAAAACACGCTCCTACCGGCGCGGGTTCAGGTGCTCTCGGAACGGCCGCTCGTCGTGGTCGACGCCGCCCACAACGTGGCCTCGATGGAGGCGCTGCTCGAGGCGCTCGCGGGCCCGCTCGACGCGTTCTCGCCCCGCGTGCTCCTCTTTGCCGCGAGCGCCGACAAGCAGCTCGAAAAAATGCTCGCCGCCGCGGCCGGTCGGTTCGACGAGATCGTCATCACCCGCTACGCGACGAATCCCCGCGCCGCACCGGTCGAACGGCTGGCCGCCGCCTGCGCCGCCGCGGGGCTTCCCAAACCCCGCGCCGCCACGTCGCCGCGCGACGCCCTGAAGATCGCGAAACGGATCGCCGGCAGAAACGGCATGGTATGCGTGGCCGGCAGCTTCTTCCTCGCCGCCGAAATCGACCCGGACGCTCGCTGACGAGCAGCTACGGAAGCCCGACGCGCGAGCGAGGAGAGTTGGGGGAGTTTCTCGCGGGGCGGGTGGGAGTGTCGTTGGTGGGAGTGGAGGGCGGATGGACCTTGCTCGCGCTGCGGGCTTCCGTAATTGGAC
>JBIIOM010000105.1:0-8568 GCA_044336925.1 Pirellulales bacterium | reverse complement strand
AAGCGATTGTCGAAGGCCTGGAAAAACATCTGCTCGCGCCCGGCAAACTGGCCGCGGTCAGGAAGAAGCTCGCCGCCATCGTGGCCGCCGAGAAGAAGGCCATCGGCGCCGACGACGGCCAGGCGATCACCCGAGAGATCGAGGATCTCGACCGACAGGTCGCCGAAGGCATCTCGCGGATCACGTTGATCCCTCGCAGCCTCGTCGCAGACATGGCGAAGGGCCTCGACGCTCTCCGGTCGCAGCGTGACAGCCTTATCAAGCAACGGGACGCGATAGGATCACGCAGAAAGGCCGAGCAGCTCCCGGTCGAGAAAAGGGTCGCCGAGTGCCTGGCCGCCGCCAAGAGCCTCGGCGGGACCATCAAAAGCAACTCGCCCACTGAGGTGAACGAAGCTCTCCGAAACTTGGGCGTGTCGGTCGTGTTCGACGCTGTTCATGCCGACGTCCGAATCTCGGCTCCGGCATCCGGCGAAGGTCTCCTCGCCGGTTCGCGAGCGCCACTCGCGCAAAACTCACAATCCCCGTTTCGCCCGAGCGCCACGTATGCGACTTGTTACGCCCATCCTCCCGAGCGTAACAAGTCAAAAGAATTGGAAATCGTCGCTTTTCGCGTGAAACTCAAGCCTTTTGTGCGACGTCGAGGCCCGCGGAAGAAGGCAAGCTAAGCGGTCGGCCATTTCCATCGGCATCGCAACACGAAGACCCGTCGACCATCCGGCCGGCGGGTTTTCGCGTCCCCGCCGATGGGGGGTCGCTGTGTTTTCCGCAGCCCTGCGAATGAGTGGTGTTTTTCCCCTGAAAACAGCCGCGAAAAGTACGTTCAAAAAAAGTCGCTTGACGCTATTCCGCCTGGCTATATGTTCACGCCCTGCCATGAACTGCACGGCGGTACAGTCGTGCTCTTTATGGTGCCTGCGGCAGGAGCCTCGGGCTTGAACACAGTGCAAGGAAGGATTTGTAGCATGAGAGACGAGATGAGCGAAGCGATTGCCGAGGTCGTGAATCGTGTCGAACCGGACCACGAGATGATCGCGAAGGCGCTGGCCGCCGACATCTCAACCCGGACCGACTTCGACACGCACGCAGCCGTCGAGGCGGGTGTCGCGGCGGCCATCGAGGAGATCGACGACGGCATTTTCGATGAAGCCGTCGAGGCCGTGCAGTTGCGGGTTCACGCGGCGGTCGAGGCCGACGCCAAGCGTGCCGCACTGCGGATGCTCCGCGAACTGGCATCGCAGGCCCGCCACGAAGAGGCGGCAGCTAGTTGACTCCGCACCGCCTTCCGTAGCGGCGGCCAGGTGCAAGCCCTGGCGGGCGGCTTTTCTTCTTCGGGCAGGAGGCCCGATCAATTCACGCAGGGAGGCGTCCATGCTCAAGCAGCACGTAGTTCATCACCATCCCCTCGCCCCACGGCACCAGCTCGGCGAAGTGGTGCTCGCATCCTTTGGGAACTACCTCGAAGCGGGCGCCGCCTGCCGGCCGAAGACCAGGCCCGTGATCCTGGTGAGTGTCGGCGACTGCCAACACAAGATCGCCGGCCTCACTACGCAGTCGCACTACAAGAGCGACGGCTCGACGAGGCCCGAGCTGACGGCATCCGCAAGCATGGGCCTCGATGGCCGGCAGTCCTACTTGTGGAGCGACCGGGCCAGTTTCATTTCCCGTCGCGATCTCCGCCGGCATCTCGGGTGGATCGACTGCGCGACCGTGATGCTCCTGGCCGAGCGTATGCACCTCGATCCGCTCACCCTGTCTTTTCTCTGGCAAGCGGTCCATGCCCGCACCCGATCCATGAAGGGAGGCTCCTCATGCCCCGACGATCTCCTGCCCGAGGCCCCGGTCGCGCCAGCCGCAAGAAGGCCCCGGCCGCGGTAGCTCCAGGCCAGCCGCAGGCCGCCGCAGTCGCCAGCCCTGCCACGCCGGCAGACCAGCAGCGGCAACTCGAAGAGCGACTCCGACAGGCGGTGGCCGAGATACAGCAGCAGCTCGACGCAGCCTTCGCGGAGGAGCACGCCGAGTACCTGGCCGCCACGGGCCGGCCGATGCCGGTCGGGATCGACGAGATCCACGCCAGGGCCGTCGCCATCGGGCAGGGCAAAGGCCTACCGCGGTCGTCGGAGACCATCGGCAAATACACGCTCGCCGACGTCTTCGAGATGGAGGAGATGCGCCTGCGGGATCAAGAGGAGCTGGCGGACAAGATTGCCGGCAGGCTCGCCGCGATCCGTCCTAGTAACCGACTGCGGATTGATCGCCGCCGTGGCAATTCTGGTTCAAAGAAAAAGCCCCTCACTCGCGAGGAGCAGAGTCTTCTCGATGAATACAAGAGGCGTCCGCGCGGTGAATCACGCAAGCAATTCATCGCAAGGCAGCCCGCAGTAGCGTTGATGAAAACCGAAGACGCGAGGCTCAAGGCCGCCGTCGAGTTGAACACCCGGCTCGACACTCTTGACGCCCGGAAGCGAAGGCAAAAGAGCCGTCGGCTCCATCCGCGAGCGTGACAAATAGAAAAATCTATTTGTCACACGTCCGTATTTTCTGCCCAGTGAATTGACAGGCTTTCACTTCACTCCCGTCCAGCAAGCGGCAACTCCGCCGCGGACGAAAAACTTTTTTCACTCGCGAGCATCTCGCCTTCTTGGATTCGTTCGCAAAGATCCCTCCATCGCTTCGGCCTGGTGGTCGTCGCGACAAGCGAGGCGAACGATGACGAAGGCCAACACAGCAACGCCGCGGCAGACCAAGCGGCAGCGTTGCACTGAAGCGACGGCCCCTTCATCACGCCAGCGATCCCGCCGGGTGGCTCCCGTTGTCAACGTGACGTTGACCATCGAGGGCACTGACGACGAGATCGCGGAACGCTTCGCTCGGTTCCTTCTTGAACTGACCAGCAACACAAAACACCCCGACTGACGTCGGGACTATCGCCGCGGCTTGGCCGCACCGCAGCGATCACGAAGTCGGCCATCAAGTTCGAGGTTTTTCTATGTCCATTTCCATGCTCGATATGACGGTGGCGGACAGCTCCGGGCCTCCACCGGGACCGTACCGCGCGGAGTTCCTGGGCGTCACCCAGACGACCCACGCGGAGTACGGGGAAGGCGCCTTGTTCTCGTGGAAGGTCATCGAGGGCGAGCACAAGGGGAAGACCGCTTCCCGAACGTGCAAGCCGGTCCCGTCGGCGAAGAACGTCACCGGCAAGCTGGTGGCGGGGCTCGTCGGCGGTCAGCTCACGGGAGGCCAAAAGGTGAGCCTCGCGAGTTGTGTCGGGAAGGTCTACACGATCGTCGTGGGCCTCTCGCAGAACGGCAATTCGACTCGGGTCGAGGCCGTCATCGCCAGTTGAAGTAGGCCAGCCGCTCGCCGGAGGAATCGCCTCCGGCGGGCGGCACGGCCGACGCCTACGGCACGTCGCCGCGGGTGAGGTTTAACCATCGCAACGAAATAGGTGATTCATGTCTCTTGATTGGTCAACGGAAAAGTGTGCATGCCCGGCTCCGGCAGGGACGGCGGAAGCGGAGGAGCGAGATCGGCTCATCTTCGCCACGACAGCGGTCGGGCTCTCCGCCATCACTCGCGACAACGAGCGCGAGTGGCTCGTGCGGCTCCGCGTCTGGGAAGGCCTGGGCCGCGGGCAGCTCCTCGGCCAGAACCCTTTGGGGGTGCTCGAACGCTGGATCGGTCTCGAAACCAATGTCACCGACGAGACCCGCGAGGAGTGGACGGCCAGCATTCTCGCCGCCGCCTTCGACCGCGCGGAGTGCAAGGCCGATCGCGTGTTCAAGGCCCCTGTCGGTCTGCGGCCTATGCCGTGCTGATTCTGCACCGCTACCGCCGGGCAGGTGATGACCTGGCCCGGCGGTGGCGGCCCCTCACCTATTCATCGAAAGGAACACCAGCATGATCCCGAAGGAAATCAAACGCGACAACAGCGGCCACGGCCGAATCAATCGCATCAAGTGGGCCGACGCGATGCTCGCCGATGCTCGGGAAATGGCTGCCATATATGCGGCCGACCCGGATCATGGCTTCGCCGATTACGCCGATCCTGACTGCACCCAGTGCCACGACCCAGGCGAGTGTGGCGACCACGTATACGCCGCTCTCATCCGAGATGCCGCCAACGCCTACCGCCGAGCGGGCCTCGGGCTCCTGGCCGGTCGTGTTGAGTATCTCGCCGACGCGGTGCCGCTCGCCTGGACTGCATTCGACGAAGACAACGCGAACACCGAGGTCTGACCATGCTTCGCACCATCGGCGAGCTGATTCGGTTCCACCGCCTTGTCGGCGAGCCCACGCCGATCCCGTGGCGGTACGTGGCCGACCGTCTGGCCGAGGAGCTGGCCGCGCTCGTGCGGCGGTTCGATGGAGATCCGAATCTGACTGAAGCCGATCACGACCGCCTGGCCCGCGCGGCGGTCGCCCTGCACGAGCACCAGCTCGCCAGTGATGAGGAGCGGGATGAAGACGACGACTGACCGCGGCGCTAGCCGTGGCGACTTGTGACGCCCCCAAGGAATCATTCCCATGACGACCCCTATCTGTTGGCGACCGAGCACCGGCGCCGATTCCGTTCCGTTTCCTGCCGATGCTCATCTTGATGGGCCTGCCGGCATGGCGGCCTACTCTCGGTATCTCATCGACTGCCAGGAGGCGGCCCAGCGGGAGACTGCCGACGAAGCCGTCGTGCGATGCCGGGCCGAGGCCGACAATCTTGACGATGGCGGTGCCCGGTTCGACGACGTTCTCGATAGCCTTCTCTCGACATTCGACAGCCATGTCGCGGACGTACAAGGCCCGAACGGCCACCAGTGGCGCGGTTTCGGCCTTGATGAGTGCAGCTACTTCGGCAGCTTCAGCATCGATAGGCTTCGCCATGCTCACGACAAGATGAGCGCGGCCTTCACGGCCCTCGACCGCGAGCAGTACCGCAAGGCCGCAGCCAGCTTCGCCGAGGTCGTGGCCGACTTCGGCATCACCTGGAAGTCGACCCGCTCTCCTGCCGCGACTGCGGAAGGGGGTGCTCGATGAAGACCAAACGCTTCACCCTGCCCGCCGGCAGGCTCTCGAAGGAAGAACGGCTGCGGCAGCTCCTCGACGCCGTCGAGCAGATGACCGAGGCCAACGGCTACCCGCCGACGATGCGGGAAATGGCGAAGCGGATGGGTGTGAGTCTCACCCGCATCGCGCAGTTGATGGCCGCCTGCGAGGAGCAGGGCCTCATCAGTCGGGTGCCGGGCATCGCCCGGACCTGGCGAGTCATCCATTGATCGACGATCGACCTTTTCCTGTTTTCCTTCCTCAACCCTCCCCCCCCAGGACTTTTTCCCATGACAACCAAGCATCGTGTCATCGCAGACATTCCCAACGGCACGGCGAAGCCCGTGATCGCCGACGTCGTGCAGGTCGACGGCGCGGCCTTCTACAAAGCCCACGACCGCAGCCTCCGGCCGGTCGATGCCGACGGCCTGCACAGCGGCGAGAACTACATCTCCTCGCGATGGCACGACGACCAGGCCGCGGCATACGCCGAAGTCGCCGAGGAGCTGCATCGCCGGTCCCAACAGCTCGCCGCTCTGCGGCTCCTGTGCCTGGCGGGCGCGGAGGTGGCTCATGTCTGAAGGTCTCAACTACTCCGCCGATGAGATCGAGATCGAGGTCGAACGGCTGCGGCACTTCATCGATGCCGTGCTCGAACCCGGACAGCTCTACGAACTGCGCCCCGTGCCGTTCGTATCTGGCGGGTCCATCTGGGCAACGCCCGAGGAGATCCCCGATCACGCGCCGGCGCTCATGGCCTGGAACAGGCTGCGGGCCAACGTCTACTTCTCGGTTTCACCGCGGCGGTGCCACGGCGCCACCAAGGGCATCGACACGCTCCCGGGCACGGTCATCGTCGCCGACTTTGACAATGGAGAGCCCCTTGAAGTTGTGAAGGCCAAGATCGCCGCCGCGGGCCTGCCGGCGCCCACGGCGATCGTCTGCACGAGCCCGGGGCACTGGCATTGTTACTGGCGACTCGACGAGCGACTGCCGGACCTCGACACGTTCAAGCGTCACCAGCGCGGGTTCTCCGAGGTTCTCGGCTCGTGTCCGGCGGTCCATAGTTTCAGTCAGGTCATGCGTCTGCCTGGCCCGTTTGCCAACGTGAAGCCCGGAAGGCCGCAGGCCCCGCGGGTCCAGCTCATCGAGTGTGATCCCAACCGCCTCTATCCCGCCAGCCTGTTTCCGTTGGCGGCGGCGGAGCCTACGTTCGAGATCGTGCCGTTGGAGAAGCTGGCCGTCGAGATCGCCTCGGGCAGCATGGCCGACAAGACGCGGGCGCTCGTCGAGCTGGGCCAGGTGCCGGAGGGCAAGGGCCGCCGCGCCTGCCTGTTCGAGGCCGCCCGGGATCTGCATGGCCGCGGCTGGCAGCTCGCCGACGCGCAGCGGGTGCTCGTGGCCGTGGCCGGCAAGCTGGGCCTCGAACATGACGACGTCGCCGACGTTGCCCGGCAGGTGAGGAACGCCTTCGCCACTCCCGCACTACCGGGATACGCCGCAGGTGAGACCGCGAGCATCGACTTCGCCACGAGCGGGCCGACAGCCGTGGCCGATGACGAGTACGACGAGGCTCTCGAATCGATCCCGCTGCCGGAGCCTCCGGCGATGCCGCCACGGCCTTCGCTCCTGCTATCGCATGGAGTGGTCGGCGACTTCATGGCTCGGGTGGAGATGGAGACCGAGGCTCACCCGGTCGCTCTGGCTTCGAGTCTGCTCGTCGCCATCGGCAGCATCATCGGCAGGGGTCCGCACTTCATGGTCGGCCGCACCCCGCACTACGTGAACCTGTTCCTGGCCGTCGTCGGCAACACGGGCGCCGGTCGGAAGGGTACGGGCGGAGACATTATCCGCGACTGTGTCAGGCTTGCCGATCCGCACTGGGCCGAGTTTTGCCAATCGCCGAACCTCGTGAGCGGCGAGGGCGTGATCGACGCCCTCCGCGACCGCGTCACGAAGTTGATGGCGGTGAAGGGCGGCGGCCCAGACGAGTTCGAGGAGGTCGTGATCGACCCCGGGGTTCTCGACAAGCGACTGCTCATCACCTGCCCGGAACTGGTCTCGGCCTTCCGGGCCGGCAACCGCGAGAACAGCACTCTGGCCCAGACGCTCCGCGAAGCATGGGACGGTAAAGCACTGCGGACGATGGCGAAGAACTGCGCCCGGACGGCCACCGATCCGCACTTGAGCATCATCGGCCATGCCACTCGTCATGAGTTGCTCAAGACCGTGCGGGAGGCCGACGTCTTCGGCGGCTCCATGAACAGGTTCCTATGGGTACTCTCGCAGCGGGCGAGGCTCCTGCCATTCGGAGGCGATCTCGACGATCTCGGGACGGTTCCGCAGCGGATCGACGACGTCGTGACGTTCGCCCGCACGGTCGGGAGAATGTGCCGATCGCCGGAGGCGGATCGACTCTGGGCCAGCGTCTACGGCGAGCTGACGACGGCCACCGGCTCCGATCTCGTGGCGGCGGTCCTGTCCCGCGGCGAGGCCCAGACGCTCCGCCTGTCCATGCTCCTGGCGTTGGCCGCCGGCAGGGCCACCATCGAGGTTGATGACCTGGCCGCCGCCCTCGACTTGTGGCGGTACAGCGCAGCATCGGCGAGGGCCATCTTCGCGGGTGTGCACGATGCCCTGTTCAACCGGATCACTGACATGATCCGCGCGGAGCCTGGCATCACCCGGACGAAGTTGCACCAGCGGCTCGGCTGGAAGCTCGGCTCCGCCCAGCTAGTCGAGGCTCTCGGCCGTGTCCGTTCCTCCGGCGAGGCGACTGTCGAGCTGGTGCAGACGGGAGGCCGTCCATCGGAGCGATGGCTCCCGAGCACGGCAGGAGGAAAAGAGGAAAAGCAGGAAAAGCCCCCCCGGGGCGATGGCGCGGACCCTTATCACCCCTTTTCCTCTTTTCCTTCCTCTTCTCTCGGCCCAGCGATCACGCCCGACTGTGAATCTGGGCAAACCCCTGCCGCTCCATCGGTCGCATGGGACCCCTCGAACCTCAAGCCAGGAAGGTATTCACTATGACGCTCGCCGAAGCCATCACGACCATCGCGACTGCCGGATGCCGGATCTTGGCCGACTCCTCGGGCGGCATCACTCTGGACGTCCCTCCGGGCTCGACTGTGGCCGCCGAGGTGCTCGCCGTGCTCTCGGCTCACCGGGAGCAGCTCGCAGCCGTGGCAACGCCTGCGGAGGCTCCAGCCGATGACCTGCACCAGTATCTCGCCATCAAGGGGATCACCGGCGCCGCGGCGGAGCTGGTGGAGCACGCCGCGGCCACGTTCAACGTCAAGCACCAGGCGATCACAGTCGAGCGGGATGGTGGAGATGCCGAGCCTGTCTTCTTCGAGGAAGGGGTGCCCTTCCTACTGCTCGCCGATACCGAATGGTCGGCGGCGGGCGGCGGCACCAGCATCATCCCCGGCGGCACCCTCGGCCTCGCCATACCGCAGGTCTGGGCCATCGGCGACCGGTTCGAGCGGCACGGCATCGAGGCCATCCTCGAAAGCATCAAGCGGCGGA
>JBIIOM010000329.1:0-2517 GCA_044336925.1 Pirellulales bacterium | reverse complement strand
CGCCGCGCTTCAGCGCCACCACGTTGATGCACCGCGGCCGGGCCGGCATCCCCTCGCAGAGCATGAACGGGGGCACGTCGTGCAAAACCCGCGAGAGCCCCGCGACGAACGACCAGCTGCCGATCGTGGCCCAATGGTGCACCGCCACGGCGCCGGAGAGCGATGCATGGGAATGCACCCGGACGTGGCCGCCCAAGAGCACGCCGTTGGCGAGGATCACATGGTCGCCGACGCGGCAATCGTGGGCCACGTGGGAGCAGGCCATGAGGAAGTTGGCGTTGCCGATCGTCGTCTCGCCCGTCTCTTTCTCGGTGGCGCGATTGATCGTCACGCCCTCGCGAATGACGTTGTCGTCGCCGATCACGACGCGCGTCCGCGAGCCCTGATAGCTCAGGTCCTGCGGCTCACCACCGATCACGCAGTTGGCATGAATCCGATTGCGGACGCCGATCCGCGTGTCGCCGAGGATCGTGACGTGCCCGGCGAGCACCGTGTCACGACCGATCTCGGCCTGGCCGGAGACCAGGCAATAGGGGCCGACGACCGCGCCGGGAGCGAGCCTCGCGCCGGGTTCGACGATCGCGGTGGGGTGGATGTCGGGCATCAGGCCGGCACTCCCAGCCGCCGCTCCACCGCGGCGGCGAGCAGCCGCCCCGCCAGTTCGGCATTGAGCCGATGGCCGCTCTTGCTCGCGGTGACGTGCGCGTGGATCGGCCGGCCGCCGAGCGACAGATCGCCGACGAGGTCGAGCACCTTGTGGCGGACGCATTCGTCGGGCCAGCGCAGGGGGTTGTCCACCGGGCCATCGGGCCCGAAGACGACGAGATCCTTGGTCGAGACGTCGAGCCCGAGCCCCGCGGTCCTCAGCCGCTCGGCATCGGCGGTCGAGATGAAGGTCCGTGCCGCAGCCAGTTCGCTGCGGTACGACTCGGGCGTGACCCGCAGCGAGAGCTCCTGACGGCCGATCGGCCCGGCGCCGTAGTCGAGGCAGTAGTCGACCGAAAGCCCGGGAAACCGCGGCGGCGAGGCCTCGATCCAGGCGTCTCCGTCACCCACGCGCACGGTCTCCCGCACCACGATCGGATCGACGGGCGCACCGAGATCTTCGACCCCCGCCCCTTCGATCGCCTCGACGAAGGCCAACGACGAGCCGTCGAGGCCGGGCATCTCCTCGGCATCCACACGCACGAGGCAGCAGTCGACGTGCAGCCCGGCAAGCGCGCTCAGGAGGTGCTCCACCATCTCGAGCCGCGCGCCGGCCGCCACGAGATTGGTCCGATTCACCGCATCCACGCGGCTTTCGACCGCCGCCGGAATCCGCACTGCCGGCACGAGATCGCCGCGGACGAAGACCACGCCGCTGCCAGCCGGGGCGGGATGCAATTCGACGCGAATCTCGCGGCCGCTCCAATAGCCGCGGCCGGCGACGAGCGCCGGCCGACGGAGGGTCTGTTGCGACCGCGCGGGTGAATGGTGAGGCATGACGAAGCCCGCAGGGCAGCTTGAACCGGACGCGAACGACTAGCGGGTGCGGGGCTGCTGGGCGCCCGCGACGGCCGGTCCGTTGAGCATCTTGAGGATGTCCGGCGTGATGTCGATGCCGGGCTCCAGGTAGACGATCGGCTTGGTGATGCCGCGCAGGATCTGGTTGCGGTCGCTGTTGTCGACCGGCTCGCCATCGAACCGGTGCACGACGGCGATCCGGTGCTCGCGGGCGAACTGCTCCACCGCCTTCTCGATCTCGGTGTACACCTGCAGATAGACCTTCGCCTCGCGGTCCATGAAATCCTTCTTCTGCAGCTGGGCGTTGACGTTGAAGTCGCCCTGCGCCTTGGCGATCTCGGCCTCGAGCTTCTTGTATTCCGGCGTGCCCACGTTGAAGCCCTTGATCTGCTCCATGAGGCCGTTGATCCGGTCGCGCTCGGACTTGAGGCCGTTCTCGGCGGCCATGACCTCGTCCTTCATCTTGTCCATCGCCGACTTGAACCGAGCATGATTCTTGAAGACGTAGCCGACGTCGATGACGGCGACGGCGGTCGCCGGACCGGCGGAGTGTGCCTGCGCGGCCGGCATCTGGCCGGGCACCTGGGCAAACGCGGACACCTCGACCACGGCCAACAGGCCCACACAGACGACGCTTGCCAGTTGCGACTTCACGGAAAGCACTCCTTGCTTGGAATTGAATGTTGCTTTGGATTGAATCTCGGGGCGTGCGGGGCGACCGCAGTGGGCGGGATCATGTCAGGCGCCCCATGCCGACTCAAGGGCAAAAAACCCGGTGGAGAATGCGTGTTTCGGCCCGGCTTTCGATGAGCGGCCCGCGACGCGCCCAACCCGGCTCGGGGCTGCATATGCCCCGTCGCCGGACGCTCGCTACGGGCGTTACGGAAGCCCGACGCGCGAGCGAGGAGAGTTGGGGCGTTTCTCGCGGGTCGGGTGGGCGCGATGTTGGCTGGAGTGGAAGGCGGATGAACCTTGCTCGCGCTGCGGGCTTCCGTAGCCGACCAATCCACTAGC
>JBIIOM010000104.1:0-8793 GCA_044336925.1 Pirellulales bacterium | reverse complement strand
CTCCGAATGGAATCGGTACGTACCGTTTACGGTGTACCGATTTCGACCATTCCGAATGGCACTGCCGACCGTCGGCAGGTTTCGCTCGATCTACTTTTCACGGTGTTTGCCGTGAGTCGGGGCGACACCCGACCGGCTAAGTATAACGCGGGCGCCTTCGATATCGCCACGCTGGCAATCTTCCCCGAATACATCGAATTCGACGGCGAGGAAGTGCTGCGGCTGGTGGTCGAAGGTGCTGCCGGGAGGACAGTCACATGACGGCCCAAAAGGACCGCCGTGCGCCTGTCTCCCGGCCCGTGTCTCCCACGGTTGGCGAACCCACAGTTCGCCCCGCGGGATTCACCCATCATGGACATCATTTCCAATGCCGGCGGAGCCGGCTCTTTTTCGTTTGACGATTCCTCCTCCCCTGCCCTTCCCTCGACCGGTCGCGGCCGGGTTCGCAGCGTTGACTTCGGCCTGCCCGAGCGGGAGGGGCTGCTCGACCTGGCCCGCACCTACCTCGAGTCCCAGGCCCGGCTCTGGCCGGGACTGGTCGGCACGGCCGCGGTGCCAGCGGCCGATACCGCCACGATCGCAGCCATGGCCGACGACTTCGAGCGGCGGTTCCGGACTCAGACTGCTGAAATCTTCCAGCCCGGGAGCGTTCCTCGCGTCTGGACTGACCTGGGCCTCGCATACCTGCGGTTCAGCGATGAGAACTCGAATCCTCGGTCGCTCGACCAGCAGCTGCTCAACGTCTTGAACCGTGCCCGGCGGGATGGCGTCTTCGTACCATGGCACTACGTGCTCGCCGACGCCGCCGTCAGTGGCACGCTCGCCTGCCGCCGTGGCTACACGCTCGCCAAAATGCTCGTGGAGCGGCGCAACGAGTCGGCCGTGGCGTGGTTTCTGATCGACGACCTGTCACGCATGAGCCGCAACACGATCGAGTCGCTTCGGCTTGGGGAACTGGCCGGCGAGACCGGCGTTCGCGTGATCGGTGCCAGCGACGGCTTCGACAGCGCCAACCCGCAGTCATCGCTTCTTCTGCCCGTCCTCGGCTCGATGAACGAGGCGTTCATCACACAGTTGAGATCCAAGGTGAAGCGTGGCATGGACGATGCCTTCCGACGTGGTGACAACATCCAGCCTCCCGGCGTGGGCTACCGGCTCGTGGACGTCGAGGACGCCAACGGCAATCTCGTCATCACCCACAAGAACACGATCGAGAAGGCCGTCGAGATCGACCCCGAAGCAGCGGACTGGACGCGACGCGGTGCTGAGATGATCGCCTACGAGGGCAAGAGCGCCATCGACATCGCTCGACTGTTCAATGAGCACAAGGTAGGCGGCAAGCAGACGTGGTCCGACGGCCGCGTTCGGCAGCACTACGGTCGCGAGAAACTCGTGGGAAAAGATGTGCTCCACAAGACGAAGCAGGTCGTCGACCGCCATACCGGCAAGAAGAAGGTCATCCGGCTGCCCGAGTCGGAATGGATTTGGCGGGATGTGCCACACCTGCGGATCTTGCCGGACGAGTTGGCCGAAGCCGTACGCCAAAAACTTAGCCTCGGGGCGGAGTCTTTCGGCCGCAAGGCGAAGGATCGCCGAAAGAAGGTCTACCGCACGGAGCTCTATCCCAAGGTGCTCATCCGGCCGATCTGCGGCGGCTGCGGCAACCCGATGATCCTCGGCCGTTCGGTTGGCAAGTACCAGAGCTTCTTCTGCTTCAATGCGTCCAGCGGCATCAAGGGCTGCACGAATCGTGGCTACAAGTCGGCCCGGATTATCGACGAGGCGGTGCTCAGCAAGGTAATGGCGACACTCTTCACCGATGGATTCATCTCTGACCTCACCGCCGACGTGAATGCACGTCTTGCGGAACTGGCCCGGCAACCGATCCCGTCCACCAAGAAATTGGAGCAGGAAATCGCGAATGAGGACCGGCAGCTCAAGCGGCTGACGGACAGGCTCGCGAAACTCGACGACACGCACCTTGATGCGGTGCTCACCAAGGCCGAGGAGATGGGCCGGCAACTCGCCGCCAAGCGGGAGCGGCTCAAGGAACTCCAGCGGGCCGGCCGGCGGCCGAAGGTGAAGAGCGTCAAGGAAAAGGACATCGTCGCCGCGCTCGGGCAACTTCGTGACCTCCTGCAAAGCGAAATCGGCGTGGCGGCTCAGGTCCTCAAGGCACTCGTGGGCGATGTCGTCCTCGAGAAGCGACTTGTCGAGGGGCAGCCTAAACCACAGCTGGTCGCCCGCTTCACGATTAACGCCGTGCCGGCTTTGGCGGTGCTGGAGCGTGGCATGCCAACAGATCGCGACGGCGTGCCTCTTCCTGTCTGGGATTCGCTTCACGCGAGTCCGAACCCGGGAGCAGCAAGGGCAGCAGCCCCCGCCGAGGCGATCGTTCCACTCGTCTATGACCGCAGGGCGGCCGCACGCAAAGCAGCCACAAAACGCGATGGAACCGCATGAGCGGTGCAGGTAAAATCGTGTTCTCGGGATGCCATAGCCGTCTCGGCCATGGCACTCCCGGGCATGCGATGCTGTGTCGGCTGGAAGGCAGATCAACCGAACCGATACAATACGTGTTATCGAATGTCAGGAGCGTCCTATGGCAACTGCCGACACATACCCCCACGTCATCCTCAGCGCTGACGGTGAAGCCACCATCGAAGGCACCCGCTACACCGTCAAGCACATCGCTGCCGAACAGTATTTTTACGGATGGTCAGCGGAAGAGATCCTACGTCAGCATCCGGATCTGCGGCCAGCCGAGGTCTATGCGGCTCTTGCCTACTTCCATGACCACCACGACACCGTCGTGGCTGCGATCGAAGCCGGAAAAACTCAGGCCGAACGGGCTCGCAGCTCGGAGCCGCTCTCTCGTGATGAGTTGCTGCGGCGTCGCGCCGTATCAAATGGCCGCTGAGGGTAACTTGCCCAATGCCCCTGGCCGTTTACATGGATGTGCATGTGCCAGCCGCAGTGACCGAGGGCCTACGGCGCAAGTTGCTCGATGTCCGAACGGCCCAAGGCGACGCGGCTGGGCTGCTATCCGATGAAGAGTTACTGATGCGGGCGACGGCCCTTGGCTTCATCTTGCTGACGCAGGATGCTGATTTCCTGGAGATCACGGCACGGTGGCAGCAGCAAGGCATTCCCTTCAGTGGAGTGCTGTTTGCGCCGCAAGGCACACCCATCGGCCGAATGATTGAGGATGCTGAACTCTGTCTCGCCGGCTTGGCTGCAGACGAGTTCCGAAACCGTCTCGTTCACCTGCCGCTGCGGTAGCCGCTGGATGCCGTCAGCGGCCGATGATCCAACCGTCACCATGCGGGAGTTCCTGCATGGTGACCGTTGGATCATCGGCAAACAACGGAGTGTGATTGGGCACCGTCGTTAGACCTCTTCATTCAGGACAAGAAAAAGCAACCGCTCTCATATCGCCGGGGCGGAGCGCGGCCGTAGCAGGCCAAGCTCGTAGCCTCGGGCGACGCACTGGGCGGCCGTCGCGGCGGCCAGCTTCTCCTTGATCGCCGCCACGTGGGCTCGGGCGGTCCGCTCCGCCATGTGCAGCGATCGCCCAACCTCCTGATAAGAAAGGCCGTCGCGCAGCAGCGCGAGCACTTCGAGCTCACGCGGCGACAGCGGGCCTCCCCGGTCGGCCGCGGCGAGCCGCCGGGCCACGGCCTCGCCGATCGGTCGCCCTCCCGCATGAACCTCGCGAATCGCGGCCAGCAGCTCATCAAACCGCACCGTCTTCGAGATGTAGCCTGCGGCGCCGGCTTGGAGCGCCTCGATCGCGTCGTGCTGCTCCTCGCTCGACGTGAGCATCAAGACGCGGGCGGAAGGGTCGACGGCAAGGATCCGCCGCGTCGTCTCGATGCCCCCCTGGCCATACATCGACACGTCCATCAGGGTGACGTCGGGCCGCAGCGTCTTCCAAAGATGAATCGCCGTCGCGCCGTCCTCCGCCTGCCCGATCACCTTGAATGCACGTTCCGCCGCGAGCGAGTGCAAGAGACCCTCCCGGAAGAGCGGGTGGTCGTCGACGATCAGCAGGCGGATGAGTGAGGAATCCTTCATGACAGTCCTTCGTCCATTATGGCGTGCGTCAGGTCAGCACGTCGTGCAAAATCCTTCCCTTCACGTCGGTGAGCCGCACGTCGCGGCCGCCGAAGCGGAATGTCAGCCGTTCGTGGTCGATGCCCAGGCAATGCAGGATCGTGGCGAGGATGTCGTGGATGTCGATCGGATTGGCGACCGCCCCCATGCCCATCTCGTCGGTCTCACCGTAGGTGATCCCGCCCTTCACGCCGCCGCCGGCGAGGCAGACGGTGTAGCCCGACACGTGGTGATCGCGGCCGTCTTTGCCCGACGAGTGCGGTGTGCGGCCCATCTCGCCGGCCCAGAGTACGAGCGTCTCGTCGAGCAGGCCCCGTCGTTTCAGGTCGGTGATCAGGGCAGCCACCGGCTGGTCGGTGATCAAAGCGTTTTCGGCATGGTATTTCTCCATGCCGCCGTGCTGATCCCAGGGGGCGTTGTTCGTGTGCGTCAGCGGGCAGGTGATCTCCACGAACCGCAGGGTGAGGAAGTCGAGCAGCTCCGGATGCGTGGGGCGTTCCCCGAGATGGCCGAAATCATCCGGCGTGCGGACGAGCCCCTCGCCGAAGACGTGCAGCCACACGCGGTTGACAAACACCCGTACGGTGAGCGGCTTGCGGGAGTCGGCGATCGACCGGGCCACTTCGAGCCGGCCGCTCGAGCCGCCCTCGGGCAGCGATGCGATGCCCTGCAGAAAACGGATCGTACCCCGCGGCACGAGCGGCCCCTTGTCGGCCGGCTCGCCGCGGACGGCGATGGCCGCGTCGGCCGCCTCCTGCCATTCGGCGAGGCCGCCGATCGTGCGGTCGGGCACGAGCCGACGCTCCGTCTCGCGATACCGCTCCACGAGCCGGGCGAGCTGCTCGTCGGACTCCAGATCGTTCTCGAGCCAGCCGGCCCCGAGCGCCTCGTTGATCACGACCACGTCTTCGCCGCTCGAGCGGCCGTCGCCGCAGCGTCCGACCGCCGCGAGGATCCGCTCGGCGACGCGGTCGACGATCCCAACACCCACGCCGGTCGCATCGAGCACGCCGACGAAGCGGCCCAGTTCGTGCTGCGGCCCCTGGCCCAGCGCATGGGCGTAGACCCGCGTCACGCCGAACCACGATCGCGGGTCGCGCTCATCCTCGGCCTTGAAACCCGCGTAGTTTGTGCGCGGAGGACAGTAGTTGTCGTAGTCCTTGGTGCACAGTTCGAGGTAGACCCGCCGTGCCACCGTGTCGGGAGAGCCGCCGAGCCGCGTCAAATGCGCGTGCGACCAGCGGCCTGCGGGCAGCAGGTGCAGAAGCGCGCCATCCCCATCGTCGGCGATCGCCGGCTCGCCATCGGTCACGAGGCCGTGCTGCATGCCGAAGCCCTCCCACTGCCAGCCATTGGTGGGCGTGTCGGGGCCGGTGAAGTCGGCCAGCAGCGTGAGGTTGGCTGCGTTGGCCGCGAGCGTCGCCGGCACCGGCGACGGCGGGGTATCGCCCGGTTCCTGCGGCGGGACGGCCTTGAGGCGATCGAGCAGCTGCGGCTTCGAGTCGCGCCAGCGAGCGGCGAGCCGCTCGCGCACGAGCCCCTTGATGTGCCGCAGCTCGTCGATCACCGGGACGTTGGTGTCGATTGTGTCGAGGCTGCGCACGCCCCAGCGGCTGCTCGCGAGCGTGCCCATGAGGGCGTAGTAATCGGCCTGGGAGATTGCATCGAGCTTGTGGTCGTGGCAGCGGGCGCAGCCGACGGTCGTGCCGAGAAACGCCTTCGAGAGGGTGTCGATCGGGTCGCCGAGGTTGTGCGACGTGGTCGCCTCTATCGCGGCGTTGTCGCCATGCCAGCGTTCACCCATCCGCAGCGCCATCGTGCCGACGAGTGACTCGTTCACGCCGGTCGCGGGATCGATCCGCGGCGGCACGAGATCCCCCGCGATCTGCTCGAGCACGAGCCGATCGAACGGCACGTCGGTGTTGATGGCCCGCACGAGATAGTCGCGATACCGCCAGGCATGCTTGGCGGGGATGTCCCACTCGTAGCCGTGCGTGTCGGCATAGTGGATCACGTCCATCCAATGGCGGGCCCACCGCTCGCCGAAATGCGGGCTCTCGAGGTAGCGATCGACCAGCCGCTCGAAGCCGGCCGGTGAAGGATCGGCGACGAAGCCGTCGATCTCCTCCTGCGTGGGAGGCAGTCCAGTGAGCGTGAAGGCGAGCCGGCGAACGAGGCGGTGTGGATCGGCCGACGGGGATGGACGCAGCCCCTCCTTTTCGAGTCGCGCGAGGATGAACCGATCGGCGGGAGACTTCGGCCACTCGGCATCGCGGACCTCCGGCACGGTCGGCGACCGCACGGGCTGGAGGCTCCACCACCCGAGCCGCTTGGTGTAGACCTTTTCCCAGGCCTCGTCGGCTGTCGTCCGGCGGGGATCGGGGGCGCCGCGCCGCACCCACTCGACGAGGGTTTCGATCTCGTCGGCGGAGAGCGGATCGTCGGGGGGCATGATCTCGCCGTCGATGCCATGCGTCACGGCCGCGATGAGCAGGCTCTCTTCGGGATTGCCGGGCACGACCGCCGGCCCGGACTGTCCTCCCTTCTGCCAGCCGCTGCGGACGTCGAGGGCCAGGCCGCCGCTCATCTCGGTATCGTGGGCGTGGCAGGCAAAGCACCGCTCCCGCAGTAGCGGCTCGACGCGGGAGGTGAAGAATTCCGCATCGGCATCGGTGGCGGCCAACGCACTGCCGGCCCCGCCCGTCGCGAGCAGGAAGACGCCGAACAGGTGGACCAGCCGCAAAAGCCTGCGGTGCATGCAAAACCTCCTTCTGAACGATAGAAGGAGCCGGTTTTGGCCGCTATTGACGGAACCGTCAGGCGTCGGTCAAAGCCACGTCGATTGCCACGCGTGTGCCCCGGCCTTGGCCACTCTCGACGCGGAGATCCGCCCCGATGCGCCTGGCCCGTTCCTGCATGCCCCGGATGCCGAAGTGGCCGTCGGCCATCGACCGCTCGGCCACATCGAAGCCGGCGCCGTCGTCGGTTACGCTCACGGTGAGCCGCCGGCGGCCCTCGTCGGGGCCCGTGATCCGGACCGTGATCGCTCGGGCCTGGGCGTATTTGATCGAATTGCTGACCGCCTCGCGGATGATCCGCATCAGGTGGTAGTGCACCTGCGTCGGCAGCGGCGGCACGACTCCCGTTGTCTCGACCGTGAGCGGCACGGGTGTGAGCTGCCGCATGTAGAGCACCTGCTGCCTGATCGAATCGACGAATGACTCTTCGAGATGGGTCGGATAGCGGAGGTCCCAGAGGAAGTCGCGGGCCTCGCTCTGCAGTCTGGCGAGCGAGCGTCGCTGGCCAAGGAGCAGGCTGCGGGTGGGCGCATCCGGCGCCTGCGAGGCGGCGGCGTCGAACCGCAGGGCGAGGCCGGCGAGGCCCTGGTCGAGGCGATCGTGAAACTCCCGGGCGATCCGCCGGCGCTCCTCGGCGACAGCCTCGGCCTGGAGCTGCTCTTCGATCACGCCCAGCTGCGCGGCGACCTGCCGCCGCAGCGACACTACCCAGATGAATGCGCCGAGGGCCGCCAACGCGGCCGCCCCCAGGCCGCCGGTCAGAGCGAGGGCCACCCGCCGCGCCGACCACCACGGCGGCGGCTTCGTCAGCTCGACGTCGGCGGCCGACCGGAGCAGGAGGCCGATCGTGTCAATCGGTTGGCGTGCCTGGCCGGAGACCGGGCGGATCGCGGTCGCCTGGGCGATGCCCGTCACGGCCAGTTCACTGCCGGTCTGGAGTGAGTCCAGTCGTTTATAGGAGACGAGGTCGATCCGCCCGAGCACCGTCGTCTTGCCGGCCGAGAGCACGAGCGTGCCCTCGGTGTCGCCGCGTCGCTTCTCTACGAGCGTCGCGGGAAACCGAATCAAGCTGCCGTCGTAATCTCCGGGCAGCGCCATGATGCCGCTGGCGAGCGACTGCGAAACGATCTCCGCGATCCGGTCGGCCGTGATCGGGATCGGGTCGGGGGGGCTGCCGGATGCGATCCGGCGGACCATCGCGCCCCGCAGGCCCACGACCCGGCTCGTGCGATCGATGAACCCCGACACCTCCACGCGGTCGCCGGGGGCGAGCGGTTCGGCGAAGTCGGTCTGCACGAGCACGCCGTTGGCCTCGCTCTGCAGATAGACCGTCTCGCGCGGCACGGCATGGATCACCATGCCCTCGGTGCGAATCCGGTGGCCGAACAGGGGCTGCCGCCGATAACGCCCGAGTGATTCGAGCGGCACTTTTTTCACCTCAAAGGGGCTGCATGCCGCGGGCCTCACGATCTCGAACCCCGCCTCACGCGTGACGTAGACCTGCGGCTGCACCGGCTCGCCCCGGGTATTGGTGAAGCCCATCTGCACGCCCGTCACGCGCACGACGGCGTCGATCAGCCGGACCGGCTCCTCGCGGATCATCGCGGTGGGGACGGTCGCCTGAAGCGTTCGCATGTCGGTCTCGATCGTGATGGCACACCGCCCCCGCCGCTCTTCCACCCCCTGCACCACGCCGGTAGCCTGCACCACCTTGGCCGCTTCCAAGCCGCTGAAGAACCGCTCCGCGTTGAACGGTACGGGCTCTGGCAGCGGGCCGCTGCCGATCACGCGAATGGTCGTGGGCAGGATCACGTGCGTGAGGCCGCCGGGTGCCGCCCGGCCGTCGATCTCCACAATCGCGCCGGGCACCGCGTCGGCC
>JBIIOM010000328.1:0-2524 GCA_044336925.1 Pirellulales bacterium | reverse complement strand
CGGCAGATCGAGAGGGAGGCCGAGATCGTGGCGCTTGCCGGACAACGCGGCCAGATCACCGTCTCGACGAACATGGCCGGCCGCGGCACCGACATCAAACTCGGCGAGGGCGTCTCCGACATGGGTGGCCTGCACGTGATCTGCACCGAGCTGCACGACTCGGCGCGAATCGACCGTCAGCTCATCGGCCGCTGCGGCCGCCAGGGGGACCCGGGCACGTGGCGGCAGTATGTGTCGCTCGACGACGAAATCCTCGTCGCCGGATTCGGACCGAAGCGGGCGAAACGGATCGCCGCCGGCATGCGATCCCGGCTCGGCGGCAACCCTGAGCGGCTCCTCACGACCTTCAAGCGTGCCCAGCGCCGCGTCGAGGCCCGGCACGTGCGGCAGCGACGCGTGCTCGAGTATGTCGAGCGCCAGCGCGCCGAGGCCCACATCCAGATGAGCCAGGATCCGTATCTCGACGCCGCGAGTTAGATACACGGAAAACACGAGCATCCTGCTCGTTTTTCGCTTGGCGAGCTCCGCCAAAGTAGACCGCTTCGTCCCGAAGCGGATCCGGCGTCGTTGACCAGCTACGGAAGCCCGCAGCGCAAGCAAGGTCCATGCGCCCTCCACTCCCATCAACGACGCTTTCTCCCATCCCGCGAGAAACGCCCCGACTCTCCTCGCTCGCGCGTCGGGCTTCCGTACCGCAGCGAACATCCCGCTCCGGGTGACCGGTGCCCCGCTCGACGGCGTCGTTGACCAACTACGGAAGCCCGCAGCGCAAGCAAGGTCCATCCGCCCTCCACTCCCATCAACGACGCTTTCTCCCACCCCGCGAGAAACGCCCCGACTCTCCTCGCTCGCGCGTCGGGCTTCCGTACCGCAGCGAACATCCCGCTCCGGGTGACCGGTGCCCCGCTCGACGGCGTCGTTGACCAGCTACGGAAGCCCGCAGCGCAAGCAAGGTCCATCCGCCCTCCACTCCCATCAACGACGCTCCCACCCACCCCGCGAGAAACGCACCAACTCTCCTCGCTCGCGCGTCGGGCTTCCGTACCGACTGCAGCGAGCGTCCGGCGACGGGGCACGGGTCGCCCGAAGCCGGGTCGGGCGAGTTGATTCCAGGTGCATTACGCCCGCGGGAATCGGCCTACGAAACGAAGCTTCCCTGGCGGTATATTCGAGGTCTCTCCCCGAAGACGGCTGGTGTGATCATGCGTATGCCATTCCTCAGCGCGGTCTTGCTCTGCATCGCCGTGGCGACGGCTCGCGCCGAGGAACCGCTCCTCGAACCGCCGCCGGACGTCGCCGCCCCGCCGCGGGAGGTCGCCGCCGACGGCACGGTCTCGGTCGTGGTCGCGCCGCCGGCACAGTCGCCGCCTGCCCAGCCCGCCACGCTGCCCCAGCAGCCGCTCGAGCCTCTGGCTCCACCTCCGGCGGGCCCGGCCGCGAAGCTTCTCGAGCGGGCGTCCGTGCCCCCTGCGCCTTCGTCGCCCGAAGCCCTGGCGAGCCGGCCGCTGCCGCTCATCGAAGCGCTCGAGCGATCCGGCGACCGCTCGCGACGGCTTTGGATCACGCAGGCGTATTGGAAGGTGTCGGCCGCCTTCGCGCAGGCGCAGTTCGCCGCCGCGGACGTCGAGCGGCTGGAAATGGTCGCGCCCGGTGCAGCGCCGCACGATCGCGCGGTGCTCGATGCGGCCACGGCCGCCGCTCGCGCCGAGTTGGCAACGGATCGCGCGGAAGTCGCCGCCGCGCAGCAGGAGCTCTTTGATCTCGTGCGGCTGCCGATCGGCGAGCCGCTCCCCTGGCCCGTCGATCGGCCGCTCACCACGCCCTACCAGACCCACTTCGACACGATCTTCGCCGCGCGGCCCGCCACGGGCCGCACCCGCGCGATCAACCGCATGCTTCCCTCGCGCCACGAGGCGCTCACGCAATCCGCAGTCGCGGCGGCCGCTGCCGACGAGGCCTTTCGGATGGTCGAGGCGGACCACGCCAAAGGGGAGCGGCCGATCGAGGCCGTCATCGCCGCGCACGAGACGCTCGTGGCCCGGGAGCGGGAGTTTGCCCGGGGCTGCAAGGCGTATAACTGCGACATCGCCGAATACGTCATGGCCGTGGCCGATCTCTCGCTGCCGGACGAACAATTCGCCGTGATGCTCATCGGCGTGCCGACGCCCTGGCGGCAAAGCCCGGCTGCGATCCAACCGGCCGGGCTGGTGGCGCCGGCCGTGCCACCGTCCGGGCTGGTCGCACCGGCAGGACCGGTGACGCCGTCCGGTGCTCCGCCCGCCGGGTTTGTGCCCATCGTCCCCGCCCCGGTGGCCCCCGTCGCTGCGCCATGATCGCCACCGCCACCAACGAACAGCTCCCCGCGGTCGCGCCTCTCAAGATCGGACCGGTGGTCGTCGATCCGCCGGTGCTGCAGGCGCCGATGGCCGGCTACACGAACTACGCCTACCGGCAGGTGGTGCGCGAGTTCGGCGGTGCGGGCCTGCTTGCCACCGAGATGATCGCGGCCCGCAGCGCCACCTGG
>JBIIOM010000103.1:0-8814 GCA_044336925.1 Pirellulales bacterium | reverse complement strand
CCGCCGCGGCGGCCTGGCCGACATCGCCGCGCGGCTCTTCCGCGAGACGCACCACGCCGTCGTGCTCGAAAACTGGGGCCTGCTCTGGATGTGGCACTCCGTCGTGCTGCTCGGCTTGTGCGTGACGACCGACGTCCTCGCCTGGCAGGGCGTGACGACCCGCTGGCCCTACCTCGTGCTCTGGGCGGGGGGCCTCGCGCTCTGGGCGCCGATCTTCTGGGCGCTGCGGCACCGCACCGGGCCGGTCACGGCGGTCGAGCGGCAGATCGCGCACATCTGGGGGGGCAGCGTGATCGCCAGCGTGATGCTCTTCTGGGTGGAGGCGCTCCTCGGCCTGCCGGCGCTCACGCTGTCGCCGGTGCTCGCGCTCCTGGCCGGCCTCGTCTTCTTCGCGAAGGCGGGCATCCTTTCCGGCGCCTTCTATATTCAGGCCGCGGTGCTCTTCGCGACGGCGCTGGTGATGTGCCTCGTCCGCACGGAGTCGGAGAAGGACGTCTCCCACGTGATCTTCGGCCTCGTGAGCGCCGCCTGCTTCTTCGTGCCGGGGCTCAAGTATTTCCGGCAGCGGAATCAGCTCACGAAGAGCGCCGCAAACCAGTAAAGCCCGCCGGCGAGCGCCATCGCCACCGGCAGCGTCAGCACCCAGGCCAGCGCGATCGCCCGCACCGTCTCCGGCTGGATGCCCGAGTGGTTGGCCCACATCGTGCCGGCCACGCCGCTGGAAAGCACGTGCGTCGTGCTCACCGGCATGCCGAGCGAATCGGCCAGGCCGATCGTCGTGGCCGCGACGAGCTCGGCCGCGCCCCCTTGGGCGTAGGTGAGGTGGGTCTTGCCGATCTTCTCGCCGACGGTCTTCACGATCCGCTCCCAGCCAAACATCGTGCCGAGCCCCAGGCAGAGCGCGACGCCCATCACCACCCATTCCGGCACGTATTCCACCGGCTTGGAAAGCTCCCCCGCGAGGCCCTTCAGCACCTTGCGCCGGTCTTCGGCGAGCGTGTCGCCGAATTGCCGCAGGAGCGTCCGCACCGAGGCGCCGAGCTCGACGAGTTGTGTCCGCAGCCTCCAGCGATCATCCGACGGGAGGTCGTCGAAGCTCGTGCGGCCGTCGAGGCTCGCGAGCACGTCCTTCACCAGCGGCAGCGGGTCGAGCGTGGCGAGCACGACGTCGTTGCGCGGGAAGGGGTCGACCCAGTCCTCCACCATTTCCGATTCGAGGGATGCGGCCGCCGCCACCCCCTCGGAGCGGCTGATCCGCTCCACCCGCGACTGGGCGACGTGCTGCTCCTTGAGGGCATTCATCATCAAGGCGAGTTCCGGCCGCGCGAGTTCAGCCTCGAGCTTCCGGGCGGCTTCCGCGGTCGCTGCGATCTCCTGCGGCGAGGCCCCCATGTTGAGCGCGTAGGCCGCCGGCACGATGCCGATCAAGACGAGCATGATCAACCCCATCCCCTTCTGGCCGTCGTTGGAGCCGTGCGCGAAGCTCACGCCGGTGCAGGTGCCGATGAGCAGCGCCCGGATCCACCAGGGGGGCGGCCTGTCGCCCTGCGGCGGCTCGTAGAGCTCCCGGGCGGGAATCAGCTTTCTCGCCACGACGAGCAGCGCCGCGGCGAGGCCGAAACCGATCACGGGCGAGAGCACGAGCGCGATCCCCACCTCGCTCGCCTTGTGCCAGTTGATCCCCTTGAAGATGGAGCCGTGCTCCATCCAGGCATTCATCATGCCGACGCCCATGATCGAGCCGACGAGCGAATGCGAACTCGAGGCGGGGAGGCCGCGATACCAGGTTGCGAAATTCCAGATGATCGCGGCGCCAAGCAGCGAGAGCACCATCGCGAGGCCGCGGCCGGTCTTGATGTTGACGAGCAGGTCGACCGGCAGCAGGTGCACGATGCTGAAGGCGACGCCGATGCCTCCCGCGTGGACGCCGATGAAGTTCCAGAGGCCCGACCAGACGACCGCGGGCGTCGGCTTCATCGACTTCGTGTAGATGACCGTGGCCACGGCGTTGGCCGTGTCGTGAAAGCCGTTGATCACCTCGAAGCCGAAGGCGATCAGAAGCGCGGCCAGGAGCAGGACAACCTGCCCGGCGCCCAGGCCACCGATCGCGTCGAGGATTTCCATGCGTGTGCACTCCGTGCTGCTCCGCATGCGTGCGGAGCCCGTCACGATAGGGGGCTTCCTCACCACTCACAAGCGGCCGGCGGCGCCACATCCAATCCTCACAGTGTGAGAAAAAGGTGTCAGGACTCTTTTCCAAAGCTTCCGACCGGGGCCCAAATGAGGTAGACAGGAAAAGAGTCCTGACACCTTTTTTCAGCAGGATACCCGATGGCGCGAGGCGATCGACTGCGGGTCGAACGGCGGCTTGCCGGTTCGACCGTCATCTACATGCACCACGGCATCGACGTCGGTGACGGCACCGTCGTGCACGCCCGGCCCCACGATTTCGCGCGGCCGCTCGAGGGAGGCTCTGTCGTCCGCACGAGCCTGGCCGAATTCGCCGGCAGCGGCGCGGTGCTCGTCACGCTCGAGCCGGCCGCTTCGTTTTCCGCCGACGCGATCGTCGCCCGGGCCCTGTCTCACGTCGGCCGCGAAGGCTACTGTCCCGTGATCGACAACTGCGAGCACTTCGCCACCTGGTGCGCGACGGGAGAGCGCTCGAGCCGTCAGGTGGAGATCGTGATCGGGCGGATCGACGGCGCCGCGAGGCGGGTGGCCGCGGCGGTGGCGGCCCGAGTGGCGACGGGCGCGGCCGAACGCGTCGTCGTGCGAACGGCGCTAGGCACCTCGCTTCGGCTGGGTCTCAAAACACTCGTGCCGGCGGCGATCGTCGCCGAAGGGGCGGCGCTTACCGCGGAGTGGACGGCGCATCAGGCGGGCCGTTCGGCGGCCGAGAGCCGAATGGCGGGCGAATCGGCGGGGCTCGCCACGAGCGCCGCGACGCTCGCACTCGCTGGCGCCGCCGGTGGCCCGGCCGGCATGGCGGCAGGCGCGCTCGCCGGCGCCGCGATCTGGGCCGTGGGAAAAAAGGTGTCAGGACTCTTTTCCGGTCCAAACGATTGGACCGGAAAAGAGTCCTGACACCTTTTTTCAGCGCACGCGGTAGTGCAGGCAGACCCACTCGCCATCCTGTGAGCGACTGGGCTCACCGAACCGCGGGTCGAACACGTCGCGGACGCGTTGCTCACGGTCGGCCATGATGCCTGCGAGGATCAGGTGATCGCCGGTGCGCGCGACGAGCGCATCGGCGAGATCGACGATGGTATCGGCGAACAGGTTTGCCAGCACGATACTCCACGAACCCGGCACCTCGTCGAGCGGCGTGGTGTCGAACGACACGTTCAAGCCGTTGCGGGCGGCCTGGGAACGGGCATCCGCAACCGCGACCGGGTCGTGGTCGATGCCGTAGGCTTCGGCCCCGAGATGGGCCGCCGCCAGCGCGAGGATGCCGGAGCCACAGCCGACGTCGAGCACCCGCTCGCAGGGTGCCGCGCCGAGCAGCGAGACCAGCCGCTCGAGCACCTGGCGCGTCGTCGCGTGTTGCCCCGTTCCAAATCCCTGCCCGGGCTCGACGATGAGCGCGCCCGGCTCCGCGTCCCAAGGAGGTGCGACGGTGAGTCGGCCCACGCGGATGACGGGGAAGTTGACCTGCCACGCCGTGGACCAGTCCTCGTCGGGCACGGCCTCCCAGCGGGCCTCGACGGCGCACGGCAAACAGGCCTCGGCCGCGGCGATGACCGCCTCGTTCGGCGCCTCGAACCAGGCCCGCAGGCGAACGGTGCGGGCCGGTGGCTCCGGCGGGCCGATGTCCCACGTCTGGCGCGGCGTCGGCTCGATGCCGCCGTCTCCTTCCTCGGCAACCCCGGCGGCGCCGAGATTGAACATCGCGGAGGAAACGCCGGAGAAGCGTCGACGGGCGAGTCGATCGACGACGAGAGCAACCCAGTGAGCCATCGACGGAGAATAGCCTGACGAGTGGAGGGTTCTCAACCCTCCGTCGGCGACGAGATCCTTTGCGGCATCGCCGGCGGAGGGAGAAGCCGCTCCCGCAGCCACTTGACCACCTCGATCACCGAGACGGGCACGAGCGCCAGCGCGATCACGAACGCCCAGCCGGCGCCGAGTTCCGCCCGCACCTCGAACACGGGCCGCGCCATCGGCAGCGTGACGACCGCCACCTGAAGCAGAGCCGAGATGGCGATCGCGGCGAGCAGTGGCGGATTGCGAAAAAAACCGATTCCGAATGCGGTGCGCCGATCGCTGCGGCAGCCGATGGCGAAAAACAACTGGGCGAAGGCCGCCACGCAAAACGTGGTGGTCTGGGCCCGCTCGATGGCCGCCGGATCGTCCGAGCCGCGCCACGTGAACCAGAAGGCGACCAGCGTCACCGCGGCCACGAGCCCGCCGTGGGCGAGGATCACGCGCCCCCGCTGCCATGTGATCACCGGCTCCTGCGGCGGCCGCGGCGGCCGCTCCATGATGTCGGGCTCGGGCGCCTCGAGCCCCAGCGCCAGCGCGGGCAGGCCATCGGTGACGAGATTGAGCCAGAGAATCTGGATCGCGGCCAGCGGCGCGGGCCAGCCGGCGACGGCCGCCACGAGCATCAGCAGCACCTCGCCCGCATTGCACGAGAGCAAATAGTGGATGAACTTCTGGATGTTGTCGTAGATGCCGCGGCCTTCTTCCACGGCACTGACTATTGACGCGAAGTTGTCGTCGGTGAGCACCATGTCGGAGGCTTCCTTGGTGACGTCGGTGCCGGTGATTCCCATGGCGATCCCGATGTCGGCCGCCTTCACGGCCGGGGCGTCGTTGACGCCGTCCCCCGTCATCGCGACCACCTGCCCGCGCCGCTGCCATGCCCTCACCACGCGGAGTTTGTGCTCGGCCGTCACGCGGGCGTAGATGGCGATCCGCTCGACGTCGGCCGCGAGCGCGTCGTCGGAGACCGCATCGAGTTCAACCCCCGTCATCGCCCGGCCGGCACCATCGACCAGGCCGAGTTCACGACCGATCGCCAGCGCCGTCGCCGGATGATCGCCCGTGATCATCACGGGGCGGATGCCCGCGGAGCGGCAGGTGCGCACGGCGGTCCGGGCCTCATCACGAGGTGGATCGATCATCCCCACGAGACCGACATGCACGAGCGCCCGTTCGCGATCGTCTGGGGAGCCATCGAGCGGCTCGTCGGCCGGTAGATCGCGACAGGCCAGCGACAACACCCGCAGCGCGCGGTCGGCCATGGCCGTAGCGGCGGCGAGGATTGCCCTGCGCCTCTCCTCCGTCAGCGGAACGATCGCACCGTTTCGCAGTTCGGCCACGCAGCGCGGCAGCACCGCCTCGGTGGCCCCCTTTGTTTCGAGCCCGCGGCCGCCGTCCGCTCGCCGCACGACGACGCTCATGCGCTTGCGGTCGGAATCGAATGGGAGTTCGTAGACGACCGGCTCGGCCGGGTCGTCGCTCGCGATGCCTGCCTTCAATGCGGCCACGACGAGCGCGGCTTCGGTCGGGTCCCCGACGGCCCGCCAGCCCCCGCCGCTTTCGGGCTGCACCGAGGCGTTGTTGCAGCGGCACCCGATCAGGAGCAGCCGATGCAGGTCTGGCCTGGCCGCTTTGGTGATCGGCGTGCCGATGGCCTCCATCCGCACACCGCCAGACGTCAGGAAGTCACCCCGCGGCATGTAGCCACCGCCGGTGACGGTGACGGCATCGGATGCCGTCACGATCTCCCGAACGGTCATCTCGTTGCGGGTGAGTGTGCCGGTCTTGTCGGAGCAGATCACCGTCACGCTGCCGAGCGTTTCGACGCTCGGCAGCCGGCGCACCAGCGCGTTGCGGGCCACCATCCGCTGCAGGCCGATCGCCAGCACCACCGTCACCACGGCCGGGAGTCCTTCCGGCACGGCCGCGACGGCGAGGCTCACGGCCCGCAGCAGCACGTCGCCGACACTGCCTCCGCGGAGGATTTCCAGCCCGAATATCACCCCGACGACGACGAGGCAGATCACGATCAGCAGCCGACCGAGCTCGGTGAGCCGCCGCTGCAGTGGCGTCGTCTCCGGGGGCGACCGCTCGAGCAGGCTGGCGATCCGCCCGAGCTCCGTGGACATGCCCGTGGCCACCACGATCGCAGCGGCCCGCCCGGCCGCCACGACGGTGCCCGAGTGCACGATCGACCGGCGGTCGCCGAGCGGGGTGGCCTGTGGCAGCGGCCCGGTCGGCGCCTTCTCCACCGGCTCGCTCTCGCCGGTGAGCGCCGCCTCCTGCACCCGCAGGCCAAAGGCCTCGAGCAGCCGCGCGTCGGCCGGCACGCTGTCGCCGGCCTCGATCTCGATCCGATCACCCGGCACGATCTCGCGGGCGGGCAGCGGCCGCACCTCGCCGTCCCGCACGACCTTCGCGATCGGCGCCGACATCCGCTGCAGGGCGGCGAGCGCCCGCAGCGCACGCTCCTCCTGCAAGAAGCCGATGATCGCATTGACGAGCACAATCGCGATGATCGCGGCCGTGTCGGCCCAGTCGCCCATCGCGCCGGCGATCACGGCCGCCGCGAGCAGGATCCAGATGACGAGCTCGCGAAACTGCCGGATGAATTTCCACCACCAAGCCTCCGGTGGTTTTTCCCGGAGCACGTTCTCGCCGTGCTCCATTCGCCGCCGCTCTGCCTCGGCCATCGACAGGCCGCGGTCGGGATCGGTCTGCAGTCTCGCGGCGACGTCGGCGAGTGGAGAGGCGTGCCACGCTCCGGCCGCGCCGTCGCCCATGGTGGTCGCATCGTCGGTGATCGATGCCGTCATGAGAGTTGCAACTCCAGGGGGAGGGCACCGCCGATCACCGGTCGGCCTCAGGCGTCGTAATCGCTGAGCGAGCCCGGATCCCACGACACCCGCAGGGCGTTGAGGACGGCCACCACGTCGATCGCCTCTTGAAGGAGCGCGCCTGCCGCCGGGGGCAGGTAGCCCGCCGCGGCGAATCCCATGCCGATGAGGCTCGCCGCCATGCCGCCGACGGCGCTTTGCAGCGCCACGTTTCGCAGCCGCCGGCCGATGTGGAAGACCTCGTCGACCCGCTCGAGCGCCGAATCCATCACCACGGCGCCGGCCGCCTCGCTCGTGACGTCGCTGGCCGTGCCCATCGCGATCCCCACCGTGGCCGCGGCGAGCGCCGGCGCGTCATTGATGCCGTCCCCCACGAACACCGTCGGTGCGATCTTCGTCGCCTCCTCGACGAGCCGCAGCTTGCCCTCCGGCTGGATGCCCGCGTGCACCTCCTTGATGCCGACCACATCGGCGAGCCACTTCACCTCCGTTTCGCGATCGCCGGAGACGAGCATCACCCGCGAGAGGCCGTGCGCCGGCAGGAGATGATTGACGAACGACCGGCCGTCGGCCCGCGGCGTGTCGCGAAACCGCAGCAGGCCGGCGGTGCTCCCGTCGATCACGACGACGCACTCGAGCCCACCGGCAGCGGCCGGAAGTTTCGCGACGCCCGCGGGATCGACCTGTGGCAATTTCTGCCGGCTGGTGATGGCGACGGCATGGATTTCATCGGCGCCATTGAGCCGCTGCACGCGGCCCGTGAGCCCCTGCCCCGGCTTCTCGGCGAGTTCCTCCACCTCGAGAAGCCGCACCGATTGCTCCGCGGCCGCCTGCACCACGGCCGCGGCGAGCGGATGCTTCGAATATGTCTCGAGGCTGGCGGCGAGCGCGAGAAGATTCGCGCTGCTCCAGCCGTCGAACGTGACGACGTCGGTGAGCTTTGGTGTGCCGTAGGTGAGCGTGCCGGTCTTGTCGAAGATCGCCGTGCGGCAGGTGTCGAGCCGCTCGAGGATCGCCGGATCACGGATCACGATGCCGCGCTTCGCCGCCAGCGACACCGCGCCGATGATTGCCACCGGGATCGCGATCAAGAGCGGGCAGGGGGTGGCGACGACGAGCACGGCGAGGAACCGCGTGGCGCTGCCACTGGCATACCAGGCGAGCGCCGCGATCGCGAGTGCCAACGGCGTGTAAAACGCCCCCAACGCGTCGGCGAGCCGTCGAAGCCGCGGCCGCCGCTCCTCGCTCGTCCGCAAGACGTCCATGATCTTCGCATAGCGGCTGTCGGTGGCGAGCCGCTCGGCGCGGATGTCGAGCGCCGCTTGGCCGTTGATCGCGCCGGAGAGCACGGCCGATCCGGGGGCCTTCGCCATGCGATACGGTTCGCCCGTGAGATAGCTTTCGTCCATCGAACCGCGGCCGGCCACCACCGTGCCGTCGACCGGACAGATCTCGTGGGGCAAGACGACGATCACGTCGCCGACCACCACCTCGGAGAGCGCCACGTCGGTGAGGCCGGCGGCCGTCTTGCGGTGTGCCAGCGAGGGCATGCGGCGGGCCAGGGCGTTGAGCACGTCGCCCGCCCGGCTCACCGCCCGGCTTTCGAGCGCCTCGCCGCCGGAGAGCATGAGCACCACGAGCACGCCGGCGAGATATTCGCCGAGGAGCACGCTCGTCACGATCGACAGCCCCGCCAGCAGGTCGGAGCCGAACGTGCCCGCAAAGAGTTTCGCAAGCAGTTCCCAGACGAGGGGCAGGCCGCCGAGAACGAGCATGACCACCAGCGGCAGATCGCTCAGCGTGAGCGAGCGGCCCGGAAACCAGCGGCCGGGATCGAATGGACCGAGATTGAATGGACTTAGGTCGATCAACGCTCCGCCGCGGCCCGACCAGACGATGAGCGCCCATGCCGCGAGCGCCACGAGCGCCGCGACGGCGATCGATTCGTGGAGCGGAAACCGGCGGAGGCGGGGCGATGCGAGGGGAGAGTTCA
>JBIIOM010000327.1:0-2531 GCA_044336925.1 Pirellulales bacterium | reverse complement strand
TGGTGCGATTCATAGCGGTCGCGGAGGCCTTTCAGGATCTCCACCGCCTCCGTCTTGCTCGCCGGCTCCACCATGATGATCTGGAAACGGCGATCGAGCGCCGAATCCTTCTCGATGTATTTGCGGTATTCGTCGAGCGTGGTGGCGCCGATGCACTGGATCTCGCCGCGGGCGAGGGCCGGCTTGAGCACGTTGGAGGCGTCGATCGCCCCCTCCGCACCGCCGGCGCCCACGAGCGTGTGCAGCTCGTCGATGAAGAGGATCGTGTTCTTGGCACGGCGGACCTCGTTCATGACGGCCTTGATCCGCTCCTCGAACTGGCCGCGATACTTCGTGCCGGCCACCATCATCGCGAGGTCGAGCACGACGATCCGCCGGTCGGCGAGCAATTCCGGCACGTTGCCGTCGACGACGCGCTGCGCGAAGCCTTCGATGATCGCCGTCTTGCCCACGCCCGCCTCGCCGAGGAGGACGGGATTGTTCTTCGTGCGACGGCAGAGGATCTGGATCGCCCGCTCGATCTCCTTCTCGCGGCCGATGACGGGGTCGAGCTTGCCCTGGCGGGCGAGCTCGGTGAGGTCGCGGCCGAAACTGTCGAGCGCGGGGGTCTTGCTCTTGCCCCCCTTGGTGGACGACTCGCCGCCACCGCCGCCGGCGCCGGCCGTCTGACGGCCGCCCATGCCGGCCCGTTCACCCCCCTCGTTCTCCATGCCGTGGCCGAGGAGATTGAGCACCTCCTCGCGGACGTCTTCCAGCTTGAGGCCGAGGTTCATCAGCACCTGCGCGGCCACCCCTTCCTGCTCGCGGAGCAGGCCGAGGAGGATGTGCTCGGTGCCGACGTAATTGTGGTTGAGGTTGCGAGCCTCCTCCATCGAATACTCGATCACCTTCTTGGCCCGGGGCGTCTGCGGGAGCTTGCCCATGGTGACCATGTCGGGGCCGCTCTGGACGAGCTTTTCGACCTCCATGCGGATCTTGCGCAGATCGATGTCGAGGTTTTTGAGGACGTTGGCGGCGACGCCGCTCCCCTCCTTGATGAGGCCGAGGAGGACGTGCTCCGTGCCGATGTATTCGTGGTTGAACCGCTGGGCCTCTTGGTTGGCCAGCTGCATCACCTTGCGGGCACGGTCCGTGAAACGTTCGTACATGGATGTTGTCCCTTCGTCGGAATCTCGCCGGAATCGGGCGTGCCAATCCGGCAGCCGTCCATCGGCACCAGCATGACAGTGCAAAACTTACGCCAAATCCCGCGGAGGATTCTAGGAGAGTCGTCGCGGAAAGTCTTCGAGGGGGCGTGAAATTCGGGAAACGGGCCGCGTTTTGCGTTCCCTCATGCCGCCCGCTCGCCCAGACCCTCGGCGGGGGAGCCGCGGTCGAGCGGCAGGATTGCCGTCTCTTCATCGTCCGCGGTGGGCGTCGTGGCCGGTGTGGGTGGCCTTTTGGCAGCCGCCGCCACCCGCTCCAGTTCGCGGGCGATCGCCGACAGCCACGGGCCGCCGGAATCGCTGCGCGACAGTTTGTCGAGTGCTTCCCGCGATTCCTTCAGCCTTCCGACCCGGCGGAGGAGCGTGGCGAGGAGCAGTTGGGCTTCCCCGTCGGTCGGCGCGACCACCAGGAGCGAGCGGAGCTTGGTTTCCGCGGTCAGCCAGTCGCGGGAGAGGTAGGCATCGCGGGCGGCCACGAAGAGGGCGTCCGTCGCGGCGTCGCGCGTGGTGCGGATCGGCGGCGGAAACGCCGAAACGGCCGAGACGGTGGCGACGAGCCAGACGGCCGCGGCCGCCGCCCAGAGCCCGAGCGAAACCTGAAGACCGAAGAACTCCGAATAGACCCAGGTGGCGACGATCGCGAGGTCGAGCACGACCGCGAAGGCCAGCGCGAGAACGAGGCCCGCCGCGCTGCCGCGCAGCCACAGCCAGGGCATGCCCGGCCAGAGCAGCGTCAGGTATCGAGCGGCGGCCACCATGGCGGGGGAGTGTAGAAACGCCCGCCCATTTCTCCAAGGCGTGTGGAGGCTACAACAGAGGCATGGAAAGAAGCCTGGGAAATCGCGGCGAGAGAGGCATTTCGGAGCCGGGCGACCCCGGCCAGATCGGGGCTGCCGTGGGCGCTTGGCGGGCGCTCGACGCCTCCGCCAATCGGGCCGGCGAGGCGCTGCGGGTGATCGAGGACGTGGTGCGGTTCGTGCTCGACGACCCCCATCTCACCGGCCTGGCGAAAAACCTGCGACACGATCTGGCCACCGTGCTCGCCTCGGGCCGCCTCGCGGAGCGGATCCTGCTCCGCGACGTGTCGGGCGATGTCGGCGCCGGCGTGGAGGCGGCGGCGGCGCTGCCGCGGGCGACCGTGCACGATCTCGTCGCGGCGAACGCCGCCCGCGCCGCGCAGGCTTTGCGCAGCCTCGAGGAAGTGTCGCGGCTCCTCGAACCCGATGCCTCGGCCGCCTTCGAGCGGCTGCGCTACCGGCTCTACGTGCTCGAGCGCGGGACGGTCGGCACGGCCCGCGCGACCGACCGTCTGCGCGGTGTCGATCT
>JBIIOM010000326.1:0-2540 GCA_044336925.1 Pirellulales bacterium | reverse complement strand
TGCGGAGCAAGCGGTCTACTTGGAGGCGAGCGGGTCGGCGAAAGCTCGACGAACGTCGTCGAGGATCAAAAACCAGGCTGATTTTGTTGTCTTCGGAAGCCCGAAGCGCGAGCGAGGAGTGTTGGGGTGGAGCGCGGATGATCCTTGCTTGCGCTGCGGGCTTTTGAGAAGTCGGTTTTCAGGCCTCAGCAACGGGCTAGAATGGACTCCATCGGAGGCATCTCCATGCGGCTCGAGACCTATTCCTGGCTGGCGGTCGTGCTGGGGATCGCCTGCGCCGCGATCAACTGGCTGGGCCTCGCCGGCTGGATGGCGGCGCTGGTGATCCTCGTGAGCATCGGCGCGCATGTGGCGGGCAACGCGCTCGGCACGCGGCTTCGGGAGGCGACCGATCGCGATCTCGCCGCCCGCCGACGCCTGCCGCGGCCGATCGCCGCGGTGCCTGCGGCGGCACCCACCCACCTCGAGCAGCGATCCCCCCTCGGCTGGCTCGTGCCCGTGTCGGCGGGGATCGGCGCGGCCTGCGGCGGCACGGCGGGGACGGTGTCACTGCTCGCCTTCACGGCCAGTTCGATCCCCGGCGCCGTGCTCGGCGGAATCTCGTCGGCCGTCATCGGGGCCCTGCTCGGATTCCTCGGGGCGAGCTTCGTGGAGATTCTCCGCACGAGCCTGCGCGAGGCGATCGCTGCCGAACAGGCGGCCGCTTCGGCCGACCGGCGGGCCTGATTGGCCGGATGGCACCGCGGGCGGGGGCGTGGTACAACCTCGTTTTCCGGCCACACGGCCGCCCACACCGCATCGCAGAGGATTCCATGGCAAAGCCCCATCGCAGACTGAAGAAGGCCAACCACGGCGCCCGGCCCGCCAACAGCAAGGCCCGCAAGGCCAAGCGGAAGCACGTCCGCACCTGATCATTGCCCGAGGGAACGACACCGTGGCCCCGCGCGACTTCATCATCCATCCAAGCGAGTACGACCTCAACCGCGTCATCGCCGACATCCACGAGATCCGCCGCTGGAACAAGCAGCGGTTCGAGATGGAGCAACTGACGGCGATCGTGCACGAGGACCAGAGCCGCGGCCTGTGCGTCGGCTACAAGGACGTCACCCGCGACGAATTCTGGGTGCGCGGCCACTTCCCCGTGATGCCGCTCATGCCGGGCGTGCTGATGTGCGAGGCGGCCGCCCAGCTCTCGAGCTACTACACGCAGAAGCACAACCTGCTCGACGCCAAGGTGATCGGCTTCGGCGGCATGGAGGATGTCCGCTTCCGCGAGCCGGTGGTGCCGGGCGACCGGCTCGTCATCGCGGTGGAGCGGGTGCGCGTGCGTCCCAAGGCGATGATCGTCTGCCGGTTCCAGGGGATCGTCCGCGACAGCATCGTGGTCGACGGCACGATCAAGGGAGTGCCGCTGCCGGTCGATTACCTGCTCGAGGCGGCTGCGGAATCGACCGGGGGCGCGACCGGCTCCTGATCCCCATGCCACGCCGCCCCCCGAAGAAGCCGGATCCAGCGCTCGATCTCTCCGCCCACCTGCTCGCGCTCGCCGACCTGCCCACGCCCCTCGATCCGGCCACGCTCTTTTCGCGGGCCGCCCCGGTGGAACTCGAGGTGGGGAGCGGCAAGGGGCTCTTTCTGTCGAGCGCATCGGCCGCCCGGCCGGAGCGAAACTTCCTCGGCGCCGAAATCGCCGGCGGCTATGCACGCCTCTGCGCGGGCAAGCTGGCCCGGCAGCAGGCGGCGAACGCCCGGATCATCCACGGCGACGCGACCCATCTCGTCCGCGCCATGCTGCCCGACGCCTGCCTCGCGGGCATCCACGTCTACTTTCCCGACCCTTGGTGGAAGGCCCGCCACCGCAAGCGCCGCGTGCTCTCGGAGACATTTTTGC
This sequence comes from Pirellulales bacterium, assembly GCA_044336925.1. Taxonomy (GTDB): domain Bacteria; phylum Planctomycetota; class Planctomycetia; order Pirellulales; family UBA1268; genus RGVT01. The sequence goes on along the minus strand of JBIIOM010000326.1, from coordinate 649 downwards.
AGCACGCCGGCCGCGTCTTGCCGGCGGGCGGTGAGCTGCATGTCTGGACCGACGTCGAGGAATACTTCAACGAATCGATGGATCTGGCGCGGGCGACCGGCCTCTTCGGCCCGCCCGTCGAGGAAACACCGAGCGCGGCGGAGCACGATCTCGACTACCGCACCCACTTCGAGCGCCGCACCCGTCTCGCCGGCGAGCCCGTCTGGCGGGCCGTGCTCGTGCGCAACGACCGCGTCGCATCATGCAGCCGCACGGACGCACGCGGATAATCGCGGGTGCCACGGAAGCCCGACGCGCGAGCGAGGAAGTTTGGGGTGGCTTCGGCGTTGGGTGAGGAGGCGTCGCGGATGATCCTTGCTTGCGCTGCGGGCTTCCGTACGATGCGGCATTCAACGCCAGGCCCGGATGGCGATGTGTTTCGCGCAACTACCTGCCGGCGGCTTCGTAGGTTCGCCCGGCCTGGCCGCGGGCCACCTGACCGAGGGCGACCTGGTAGAGCCGCTCGCCGGCGGGCGTCGGATACTCGCCGGTGATGCAGGCCTGGCAGAGCTCCGTGGTATCGAAGCCGATCGAGCGGGCGACCGATTCCACAGGGAGGTAGCGGAGCGAATCGGCGCCGAGTTTCGCCGCCATGGCGGCCTGCGCCTCT
>JBIIOM010000102.1:0-8883 GCA_044336925.1 Pirellulales bacterium | reverse complement strand
AGACCGCTTCGTCCCGAAGCGGATCAGGCGAGCGGGTCGGCGGAAGCTCGAGGAGCTTTTGGACCGAGTCCTCGAGGGACAACGCGACGAGACTTCTGCCGCCCGTGAGCCGGCGAAGATCCGCTTGCGGAGCAAGCGGCCTACTTTGACCGGCTGAAGCCTGTCCTACCGGGGGAGGCGTGCACCGCTAGAATCCGGGAATGGCTGTCAACATCCCCGCCGAGTCGCTCTGGCAGGCGGTCTGCACCGTCTCCAGCAGCTACATCCTGGTCATCGACCGCGATGGCACGCTGCTCTTCGCTAACCGGCTCGAGCAGGGCCGCGCTCTCGACGAGATCCTCGGCCGCAACATCCTCGATTTCGCCCCACCGGAGTCGTTGCAGCAGATCCGCGCGGCGCTCGAGGCGGTCTTTTCCCAAGGGGGCGTGCATGTGCTCGAGACGGTGGCTCGCCAGCTCTCCGGATCGCTCGCCTGCTATGCCGTGCGGGCCTGCCCGATCGAGGTGGATGGCGAGCGCGTGGCGTCGCTGCTCTGCGTCGATGACGTCCTGCCGCTCAAGACCTCGGAGGAAACCCTGCGCCACGAGCGGCACGTGCTGGGGCAGTTGCTCGAAATCCAGGAACGGGAACGGCAGCTCGTGTCATATGAGATCCACGACGGCCTGTCGCAATACCTCGCCGGCGCCATGATGCACCTGCAGGCACTCGAGCACGCCTCGTCCACAGGCACGCTCGACGAAGAGCGGCACAAACACGATCTCGACGAGAGCCTGCGGCTCCTGCGGGCCGCGGTGGACGAGTCGCGGCGGCTGATCGGCGGCCTACGGCCTCCCGCCCTCGACGAACTCGGCATCGTGGAGGTGATCGATTCGCTGGCCACGGAGGCCCGCAGCTTCATTCCGAACGTTGATTTTCAGCATCGGCTGGGCCAGGGCCGCCTCCCCCCGCCGATCGAGACCACGATCTTTCGGATCGTGCAGGAATCACTCTCCAACGCCCGCAAACATGCCAGCGCCTCGGCCGTGACGATCTCGCTCGACCAGCCCGACGCCGGCCACGTCAGCCTCGTCGTCAGCGACAATGGCGTCGGCTTCGAACCGCGGCTCGTTCCCCAGGATCGCTTCGGGCTCGAGGGAATCCGCCAGCGGGCGCGGCTCTGCGGCAGCGAGGCCGAGATCGCGAGCGCGCCGGGAAACGGGACGACGATCCGCGTGATCCTGCCGCTCGCCGACGCCAGCCACCGCTGACGCCCACTCGCAGCCCTACTGCTGCTGGATGTCGTCGTCGGCGGGCGTGGGCGCCATCCGCACGACCGCGTGCACCGGCGCGTCGAGCGGCGCGAGCTGGTCGTGCCAGGAGAGCGAGGGCAGCCGGTCGAGCGTGCGGCTGGCCACCCGCACCTGGATCGTTTCGTCGCCGGCGCCGCGGTAGGTGCCCTTGTTCGGCGGGACGTCGGTAAAGTCCCGACCCATGGCCGTCTTCACGAAGTGGCCGTTCACCGGGCATCCGTTCGTCGGGTCGAAGCCCGTCCACCCCACGTCGGGCAGCCAGACCTCGCACCAGGCGTGGCTCTGCGACTCCTTGTTGGGTCGGTGGATGTAGCCGCTGACATACCGGGCCGGCACCCCGAACGACCGCAGGACGGCGATCATGAGGTGCGTGAAGTCCTGGCAGACGCCCTTGCCGTGCGCGAGCAGGTGGTCGATCGGCGACGTGGCGTCGGTGACGTCGCGGGCATATTCGAACCGGCCGCGGATGGTTTCGGCGACCTGGCAGACCCACATGCCCACCCGCATCCGCGGCAACGGCCGCAGCTGGGCCAGGAGCGGCTCGAGCAGCGCGCTGGACCGCACCGGGCCGCGCAGCGGCAGGTAGTCGAGCGCCTCGAGCGGCAGCTGCCATTCCTCGGCCGGCGGGCGGTCGGAGAAGACCGCCTGGCTGGCGATCGGGCCGGCTCCCGCATCTTCAGTCTCGACGATGCTCGCGGCGAGAATGCGAACGGTCGTCGGGGGCTTCAGGAGATTGAAGTGGTGCACCCGGTTGCCGAAGCCATCGAGGTAATTGCTGATGACGACCGGCTGGCCGACGCTGATCCGGAAGGAATGACACCGCTGCGCGGCGTCGCTCACCGGCTCCATCCGCAACTCGCACAGCCACTCACTCACCGGCTGCGAGTATTCCATCGCGGTTTCGTGTTGGATTTCCAGGATCATGGGCGTCTCCCGACCGGCCCCGCCTGGGGGCGGCCGCTCACTGGAGGGAATACTGCTGCTGGAGCAGTTGGCCGATGCGGGCGCACCGTGCGACCGCGTCGGCGAGGAAGGGATGCACGGCGGAAGCATCGAGCGCCGAGCCATCGAGGTACACCAGATCGTTGAGCAGCCTGCCGACGGTGCGGACGACCTCGTCGTCGCAGCGATCGGGCAGCCGTCCGCTGATCTCGGTGAGCGACTGCATGATCCGCGACAGGCAAAACCGCACCGAGTGGGGGAAGTCGGGATTCACGAGCAGAAATTCCACCACCCGCTCGGGCTCGACCCGGCTGATGTAGAGCCGCTGGTAGGCCTCGAAGGCGGCGCAGTTTTTGAGCACGACCGCCCACTGGAGCGTGCTGATCGGCAGGTCGGCCGAATCCGACCGTTCGAGCAGCCCGAGCCGGCTGTCGAGGATGCGGAGCACCTTGTCGGCACGCTCGAGGTGGCGGCCGAGTTGGATGAAGTGCCAGCCCTCGTCGTGCGTGAGCGTGGCATCGCAGACGCCGTGAAACAGCAGCACGCCCAGCTGCGCCTCCTCGCAATAATCGTGCGGCGACTCCGCCACGCGGGCCTGCAGCGAGGCGTCGGAGAGCCGCCAGTGGAGCTTGTTGAGCTCCCGCCACATCCCCGGGCTGATCGAGCCGCGGATGCTGCGGGCGTTGTTGCGCGAGCGGTTCACGTACGAGATCACGCTCCCGGGATTGGCCGCATCGACGAGCAGCCAGCGCTGCACCGCCGCCACCGCACGCTCTCCCGGCCGCGTCTGCGGGGGAGGCTGCCGCAAGAGCGAGAGGAGGGAATTCCACTCGAGCTCGGCCGGATTGGCCAGCACGCCGTGCAGGTCGAGCTCGTTTTGAAACGTCACATCCACCGCCCGCGCGAGATGATCGGCCCGCTCGAGATAGCGGCTCATCCAAAACAGAGCGTCGGCGACACGGCTGAGCATGCGTTGCCTCACGATCCTGGAGCCGGTGAGGAGGACCGATCGGCCAGGATCCACGTGTCTTTGCTGCCGCCCCCCTGGGAACTGTTCACCACGAGGCTGCCCTTCGGCAGCGCCACCCGCGTGAGGCCGCCGGGGGTCACCGTGACCCGCTCGCCGCAGAGCACGAACGGCCGCAGGTCGAGATGGCGGCCCTCGAGCCGGCCGTCGATGAACGTCGGATGCGTGGAGAGCTGGATCGTCGGCTGCGCGATGAAGTCGCGGGGGTTTGCCAGGATCGCCGCCCGAAATTCCTCCCGCTGCTCCTTCGTGGAGGCGGGGCCGACGAGCATGCCGTAACCGCCCGACTCGTTCACCCGCTTCACGACGAGCTTCTCGAGTTTGTCGAGCACGTGGCTGAGTTGGGCCGGGATCTCGGGACGGAAGGTCTCGACGTTGTTGAGCAGGGGATCCTGCTTCAGGTAATAGCGGATCATGTCGGGCACGAAGGGATAGATGCCCTTGTCGTCGGCGATCCCCGTGCCGATGCTGTTGGCCAGCGCCACCGTGCCGGCCCGATAGGCGTTCACCAGGCCGGGCACGCCGAGCGCGCTGTCGGCGCGGAACGTGAGCGGATCGAGAAAGTCGTCGTCGATCCGGCGGTAGATGACATCGACCCGTTGGCGGCCCCGCGTCGTCCGCATGAAGACCCGGTTGCCATCGACGAGCAGGTCTCGCCCCTCCACGAGCTCGATCCCCATCCGCTGGGCGAGGAAGCTGTGCTCGAAGTAGGCCGAGTTGTACATGCCCGGGCTGAGCAAAACGACGGTGGGCTGCGGCACCGACTCCGGCGCGATGTATTGCAGCACGTCGAGCAGGGCCGCCGGGTAGTCGTCGTTGGGCAGCACGTCGTAGTCGTTGAAGAGCGACGGAAACACCCGTTTGAGCACCTGGCGGTTTTGGAGCATGTAGCTCACGCCGGAGGGTGTGCGGGCGTTGTCCTCGAGGACGAGATACTCGCCGTCAGCCGCGCGGATCAGATCCGTGCCGCAGATGTGGATGTAAATCCGGCGGGGCACGTTGGCGCCGACGAACTCGCGGCGAAAGAAGCCGCCCTGGAGGACGAGCGGCGCGGGCACCACCCCGTCGCGCAGGATGTGCTGCTCGTGGTAGACATCCCAGAGGAACAGATTGAGCGCGTGAATCCGCTGGGTGAGTCCTTCCTCGATTCGCCGCCACTCCGCGGCCGGGATGATCCGCGGCACGGGATCCATCGGCCAGACACGCTCGATCCCCTCGTCGGCGCGGTAGACGGTGAAACCGACACCGTCCTGCCGCATCGAAAGATCCGTCATCGCCTTGCAGCGGCGAAAGTCATCGACGCTCGTCTGCCGCAGTCGCTCGTGGAGGGGCCGGTAATGCGGCCGCGGCACGGACGCACCGCCATCGCGGGCGAACATCTCGTCGTAGGCGAGGCCGAGTTCGTAGTCGTCGAGCAGCCCCGACTCCGATGAGGAATCGTGGCCCGCTGGGGGGGCGGCGGTGAGCGAATTGGTTTTCATGAATGCCGGACCGATCGGCCAGATCTTACAGGAACGGGGATCCCATGCGCGCAAAACGGGCAACTGATGCCCGTGGTGGCGGCACGAATGGTCATGCGTCTTATGGGATGAATGCGGCTTTTTCCTTGACGAAAAGACCGCGTCGCTTAGTCTGCGATCATCTCCATTCGCACAACCTGCAATTTTCGCGCCAATTCTTCCATCCTGAGGCCCCTGATGACCTATTGCGTCGGCATTCGCACCCATCAGGGGCTCGTCCTGGCCTCCGATTCACGGACCAACTCGGGCATCGACCAGGTCGAGGTCTGCCGGAAAATGCACAACTTCGTGATTCCCGGCGAACGGATGTTTACGATCCTCTCGAGCGGCAGTCTTTCCCTCACCCAATCGGTGATGACGCGGCTCGAGCAGGAGTTTCGCGCGGGGGAGGGCCTGGCAGGGGCCACCAACTTCTATGCAGCGGCCCGGTGCGTGGGGCGGCAGGTGCGGGAGGTCGGGGCGCTCGATCGGGAGTTCATGGAGCGCGACAAGATCGCCTTCTCGGTGAACCTGCTCATCGGCGGCCAGATTCGCGGCGAGCCGCCCCAGCTCTACATGATCTACGCGCAGGGCAACCCGCTGCGGTGCACGCGGCTTTCCCCCTACCTGCAGATCGGCGAGAGCAAGTATGGACGGCCGATCCTCGACCGCGGCATTCGCTTCGGCGAAACGACGCTCGAGCAGGCGGTGAAATACGCGATCATCTCGCTCGACTCCACGATGCGATCCAATGTCGCCGTGGGGCCGCCGATCGATCTGCTCGTCTACGCCAACGACGACCTCGCGGTCAAACGCTACCGCCGACTGGAAGCCAGCGATCCCGAGCTCGGCGAGATCCGTTCGAGCTGGGAGCAGGCGCTGCGGAACGCGATCAAAACGCTGCCGCAGATCGACTTCTCCGCCCCGCCACCGTCGCTGGAACAAATCGGCGTCGTCTGCACCGACGGCCGGTAGACCGATCCCCGTAGACCGCTTGCTCCCGTAGACCGCTTCGTCCCGAAGCGGATCCTGATCCGCTTGCGGAGCAAGCGGTCTACTTTTTAACAAGCGGTCTACGTGTCGACGAAACCGTTCAAGCGGCCTTCCGCAGGCCGTCGAGCGATCGGCCGAGCCGGCGGCGGCCAGTCGTGGCCGTGGCGGTCGTTTCGAGAACGTCCGTCGCCTTGGATTCATGCTGCACGGCCAGCCGCTCGCGAAGCGACTGCGCAAGCGCCGGACCAAGATCCTCGCCACGGGTGCGGGTGCCGACATCCTCGACCGCATCGGCCAGCCCGAGCACCACCGCCTGACGAACCCCCTCGCGCAGCCAGTCAAAGAAACTCATCGCAGCGTTCCCCCCTGAATCCGACTCAATCCCATTGCCCACAGGGATGGTATCGGCCTCATCCGGTCGAGGGTTGAACCGCTCGGTCGCCATGGACGACCCTCGGCCTCTGGGAAGACTCTGCCGCCGTCCCTGCCGAGCGGGCGAGGCAGACGAGGCACATGCCGTCGCTGCGAACCTGCCCGGCGGCATGCCGCTCCACATCGCCCAGGACGCGCCGCCCCGGTTCTTCGGCATTCTTTGCCGGATCCGCCAGAATCCGCATCAGCCGGCCGAAGCGGAAGGTGCGCTGCTCGTGGTCCATGGCCTCGCCCGAAGCGGTCGTCCCAGCACGAACCCCCGCTCGGCCTGCGGAAAGATTCCGAACAGCCCGTCGAGGAGCCGCGGCAGAACCTCCTCGAACGAACTGCCGTTCACGGTCGCGCCGTTGCGGCTGCGGAGATCCTCGATGAACGCCGTGTGCCCAACCACGGTGACGGCGGCGTGCTGGCGGCTCACGGCCGAGGCGTCGAGCACGATGTCGCAGGCGGGGTGCCTGCCGATGACCGTGCGCTCCTGCAGCAGTCGGAACAATTCGCCTGCGTTGGACCCGTACTTGATCTCGAGGGAAGAGCTTGGCACGGGACACTCGGCTCCCGTTCGGGGCAGATTCGTGCTGAGATGGAGCCGCGGGGCCGCGACCGCACAGGCCTCGCGGCCCGGCGAGCGGAATTGCCTCGCGACGGGTCAGTAGGTACGCTCGTGATCGATCGGCCGCAGCATACCGGCTCCGGCCGCTCCCGTGCGATGGCTCCGCGGCCCTTTTTCGGCACCGGCAGCCGGCCGACACGGCCCTTTGGGGAATGGTGTAACGGTAGCACGACTGGCTCTGAACCAGTTAGTCTAGGTTCGAATCCTAGTTCCCCAGTTTTGGACCTCACGCGCCGGTGGGCTTGACAGGCATTTGAAGCTAATCCCAACGCTCTCACATGGCGATGGGCTTGTCGGGCATTTGAGGCCGATGCCAACGACCTCACAGGACGGTGGGCCTGCCTTTTCCCGAAATCATGGAAGACTTTCGGCACCGTGTGTTTTTGGTCGATGACCAGCCGATGATCGGCGAGGCAGTGCGGCGGATGCTGGCCGATCAGGCCGACATCGCCTTCGAGTTTTGCCAGGATGCCGACGCCGCGATCGACGCGGCCGTGGCTTTTCAGCCCACCGTCATCCTGCAGGATCTCGTGATGCCGAGCATCCACGGCCTCGACATGGTGCGGCGGTTTCGCTCCGCGTCGGCCACGGCCCAGGTGCCGGTGATCGTGCTCTCCGCCAAGGAGGAGGCCATGGTCAAGGCGCAGCTCCTCGAGGCGGGCGCCAACGACTACCTCGTCAAGCTGCCCGACCCGATCGAACTCGTGGCGCGGATCCGCGTTCATTCCGACGCATACAAGCGGCTGCTCGAGCGAAACGCCGCGTTCGCGGCGCTCGAACAGTCGCTCGCCGACCTGAAGCGGGAGCAGGAGAAGTCGGAGCGGCTGCTGCTCAACATCCTGCCCGAGAAGGTCGCCGAGCGGCTCAAGAATGGCGAGGCCTCGATCGCCGAGAGCTTCGGCTCCGCGACCGTGCTCTTCGCCGATCTCTGCGGGTTCACCGAATTTTCCCAGCACATCGATGCCCGGCAGCTCGTGGCCCTGCTCGACGAGATTTTCTCGACGTTCGACCACCTGGCCCGGGCCCACGGTGTCGAGAAGATCAAGACGATCGGCGATGCCTACATGGCCGTGGCCGGACTGCCCGTGCCGCGGGAGGATCATGCCGAGGCGGTGGCCGACATGGCCCTCGGCATGCTCGCCGGGTTCCGCGGCGTGGCGAAGGCCCGCGGGCTCGCGCTGGAGCTCCGGATCGGCATCCATTCGGGGCCGGTGGCCGCGGGCGTCATCGGCCGCCACAAATTCACATACGACCTCTGGGGCGACACGGTCAACCTGGCCAGCCGGATGGAGTCGCATGGCGAACCGTCGCGGATTCACATCACGCAGGCCACCCGCGACCTCCTCGGCGAGTCGTTCCGATTCGCCGACCGCGGCGAGATCCAGGTGAAGGGGAAGGGCACGATGCACACGTCGTTTCTCCTCGGCCGCGCGTAGCGGGATCAACTTGCTCTACGCGGGACAGCCACGAGGACGTAGGCGAAGGGATCGGCTGAAGCTCGACGAGCGTTAGGAACTTTCGACCTGCTGGGGATTGAAGCTCCGTAGGTCGTCAGCGGAGAAAGTTTCTCCGCGAGAAGACTTCTGCCGTCCCTGAGCCGGGGCTACACGCCTATCGGGCGACGGCTAGTGCCAGCGGCGGAGCCAGCCGCGGCGCCAGAAGAGCGACACCATGCCCACCGTCGTCGCGAGCATGATGCCGGCGGCCACGATCGCCCCGTAGCGGAAGTTCAACAGTGGCATGTTCCAGGGCGAATCGGTGTTGAAGTTCATCCCGTAATAGCCGGTGATGAACGTCAGCGGCATGAAGATCGTCGCGATCACGGTGAGCACCTTCATCACGTCGTTCATGCGGTTGTTGAGGCTCGCCAGGTAGATGTCGCGCAGGTCGCTGCCGATCTCGCGGTAGCTCTCGGTGAGGTCGAGCAGTTCCATCGTGTGGTCGTAGCTGTCGCGAAAGTGCTGGCGGGCGTGGTCGCCCACGAACGCGGTCGCTTCGCGGCCCAGCGAGTGCAGCACGTCGCGGGTCGGCCAGAGGGCGCGGCGGAGCGTCATCAGGTCGGTCCGCACGTCGTGGATCCGGCCGAGCAGC
>JBIIOM010000325.1:0-2551 GCA_044336925.1 Pirellulales bacterium | reverse complement strand
GGGGGCCTCGGCGGCCCTTTGCATTTCGCCCCTGCCCTTCCAAGGGCCGCTGGGAAGCGTGCGGCTGGGGCAGATCGACGGGCAGTTCGTGCCCTTCCCCACACAGGACCAGCTCGAGGAGAGCGATCTCGATCTCGTCGTCTCCGGCAGCCCGACGGCGATTCTCATGATCGAGGGTTTTGCCCGCGAGATGCCCGAGGAGCGGATGCTCCAGGCCCTCGAGGAGGCGCATCGGTACATTCGCATCATCTGCGAGATGCAGGACGAGCTCGTCCGCAAGGCGGGCAAGCCGAAGAAGGACTACGTGCTGGCCGACTACTCGCACCTGCGCGATCGGCTCACCCGCGACTATCTGGCCGGCCTCAAGGCCGCCAAGGCCCTCCCGGGCAAGCAGGACCGCGGCCAGGCCGTGAAGGAGCTTCGGGAGCGGGCCAAGGCGGCGGTGGCTCCAACCGAGCCGGCCTTCGGCTTCAAGCCGGGCGAGGCCGGTGGGGTGAGCGACGCCGATTTCGCGCACGTGTGGCACGGCCTCGAGGAGCGGGCCGTGCGCGAGCTGATTCTCGAGGGCAAGCGGCCCGACGGCCGCGATCATCGTACGCTGCGGCCGATCCACTGCGAGGTCGATCTGCTGCCCCGCGTCCATGGGTCGTCGCTCTTCCAGCGCGGCGAGACGCAGGCCCTGATCTCCATCACACTCGGCACCGGCAAGGACGAGCAGCGGGTCGACGGCCTGATCGACGAATACTCGAAGAAGTTCATGCTCGACTACTACTTCCCGTCGTTCTCGGTGGGCGAAGTGCGGCCGATTCGCGGCCCCGGCCGCCGAGAGATCGGTCACGGAGCCCTGGCGGAGCGGAGCGTGAAGCCCGTGCTGCCCGAGCCCGATCAGTTCCCCTACACGATCCGCGTGATCTCCGACATCCTCGAGTCGAACGGCTCGAGCTCGATGGCGTCCGTCTGCGGAGCGACACTCGGCCTCATGGCCGCCGGCGTGCCGATCACGAATCCGGTCGCCGGCATCTCCGTCGGCCTGGTGAAGCAGACGGAGGAGCAGTGGGTGCTGCTCACCGACATCATCGGCGACGAGGATCATTACGGCGACATGGACTTCAAGATCGCCGGCTCGCATGCCGGCATCACGGGCATCCAGCTCGATCTCAAGATCAACGGCATCTCGCCGGCGATCATCGCGGCCACGCTCAAGCAGTCGCGGGAGGCAAGGATGGAAATCCTGCGAACCATGCTGTCGGCGATCCGCCGGCCGCGTGCCGAGATCTCGCCGTGGGCGCCGCGGCTGTTGCGCACGAAGATCAACCCCGAGAAGATCGGCCTGCTCATCGGCCCGGGCGGAAAGACCATCCGCGCCATCCAGGAGTCGACCGGCGCCAGCATCGAGGTGGAAGACGACGGCACGGTGACGGTGGCCAGCCACGATTCCGAAGGCGCCATGGCGGCCATGGCGCAGGTCGAGGCCCTCACCGCGTCGATCCAGATCGGCCGGGTCTACGAGGGACGGGTGACGAGTGTCAAGGACTTCGGCGCCTTCGTCGAACTCGTGCCCGGCAAGGACGGCCTGTGCCACATCAGCGAGCTGTCGGACGAATACGTCGGCAACGTCGCCGATATCTGCCGGGTCGGCGACGTGCTCAAGGTGAAAGTGATCGCGGTCGACGAGCAGGATCGCGTGAAGCTGAGCCGCAAGGCCGTGCTGCGTGAAGCTGCGGAGGGGGCCAACAAGCCGCAGGCCTGATCCATTCGGCAGGCCATGCCGGCGAGACCACCAGCCTTCGGGGGCGAGTCGACCATGTCTTCAGCGGACGAGTCGTCACGAGCCCGGGCCGAAACGTATGCGGAGTTCGCGGCTCTCGTGGGCGCCCTTGCCCACGAGATCCGCAACCCGCTCTCCACGATCCGGCTCACGATGGAGTTGCTGGCGGAGGACTTCGAAACCACCGATCCCGAGTCGCCCACCAAGCAGCGGGACCGGCGGGCGAAGGCGAAGATCGACCTGGTGCGCCAGGAATGCGACCGGCTGCAGAAACTCCTCGGCGACTTCCTCGATTTCGCCCGGCAGGAGTCACTGACGCTCGAACCGGCGAACCTCAACGCCGAGTTGTCGCAGTTGCTCGACTTCTTCGCCCCGCAGGCCCGCGAGGCGGGCGTGGAGGTCGTGCGTTACCTCGATCCCGAACTGGCCAACGTGCGGCTCGACCGGGAAACGTTCCGTTCGGCCGTGCTCAACCTGCTGATCAACGCCACGCAGGCGATGGAAAGCGGCGGTCAGGTCGTCGTGCGCACCCGACCGGCGGGCCTGGGAGTGCTCGTGGAGTTGATCGACACGGGGCCGGGAATGGATGCGGAGACGCTCGGCAAGGTGTTTCGGGCGTTCTACACGACCAAGCAGGGCGGCTCCGGTCTCGGCTTACCCACGGCGCGAAAGATCGTCGAGGCCCATGGCGGCACGATCGACATCGAGAGCGCTCCCGGCCGCGGCACGAAGGTCACCATCTGGCTGCCCGCACCGCCGCGGCTGCCGACCGGCGGCCCGGCC
>JBIIOM010000015.1:0-27606 GCA_044336925.1 Pirellulales bacterium | reverse complement strand
GGAGCTTCAGCAGGAGCTGGTAGCCGCTCATGTCGGGGAGGCGGATGTCGGCGATGATGACGTCGTAGGTTTCATGGCCGATGGCCCGCACCATCGACGCGGCCTCGGCGCCGTCGCGAGCGGTCTCGACCGTGCAGCCGTAGCGCTCGAGCAGGGCGTGGGCTGCGGCACGCACCTGCTCGTCGGCATCCACGACGAGAATGCGGCGGCCGACGAGCACCGGCCGCCGTTCGCCGTGCCGCAGCTGGGCGTGGGCGGAGCTCGGCGCCATTTTCTCGCCCACCTTCTGGATCACCTGCTTGATGTCGCGGGCGTTGCGCAGGATCCGCTGCAGCCGCTCGACCACTTCCGCGTCGTGGCCGATGTAGCGCTCCATGACGTTGACGGCGTCGTTGAGGATGTCGTCGACCGGCAGGGCGACCGCCCCGTGGATCGCCTCGATGCTCTCCGCCGCCGTCGAGGCCTTCTCGGCCACGAGCAGTTCGAGCGTGTTGAGCGCCGCGGCGACGTCGCGCGAGAAAATCTCGAGAAATTGCAGGTCGGTGTCGGTGAATCCGCCCGGCTCCGGGCTCTCCACGTTGAACGTGCCGATCACCTGCTCGTGCAGCATCAGCGGCACGGTGAGGGAACTTTTGGCCCCCTTGCAGCCCTCGAGGTAGCGGGAATCCTTGGTGGTGTCGCTGCAGAAATAGCTTCTGCCCGTCGCGGCGACGTAGCCGGTCACGCCGTTGTTTTCGGGGCGGGCATAGAGGATGCGGGCCTCGGCCTCCGGCTGCATGCCCTCGGCGAGGAGCGGCTCGAGGCGGCCGGTCTGCTGGTCGAGCAGCCGGATTTCGACCACGTCGAACTGCAGCAGATCTTTCGAGTAATGGAGGATGTTGCTCTTGAGCAGTTCGATCCGCTCCTGGATCGTCATGTCGGCCAGTTCCGCCGGCGAGAGGTCCGCGAGCCTTTGGCCGGCCTGATGGATCGCCGCCCGCTTCTGCTGCTCGAGGATCGCGGTCGTCACGTCGCGAACCGCTGCCACCACCTCCGCCGGACCGCCCTCCGACGCCATCGGCATCGCCAGCAGGTGCAGGTAACGGTTGTCTTTCGTCCGGAGCGTCGTGCTGGCGGCGCGATGGGTGGCGAGCGCCGTTCGAAACGGAGCCGGGTCGGGCCCGAGCACTTCCGGATCGCCGAGGGCCTGCAGAAACCCGCGGCCCTGCAGGCTCGTCGGCTCACACCAACTGCAGAACCGGCCGTTGGCCCAGCGGATCGTGCCGCCGCTGTCCGCCGCGTCGCCAGCGGCCGTTGGAATCACCACGAGGGCGACGCCGTCCGGGAGATGATCGAGGATCAGCGATGGCGTCGGCTCGCCCGCCGAAGCCGGCGCGGCCGGTCGGCCGCCGCTTTGGTCACGCTCGGGGGTTGCGCTCGAATCCGCCACCAACTGCCCTCCATGCCGGTCCATATCAGTCTGCCACGAAAAGTATAAAAACTTGCTGCAGCGACGCCAAATCGTGGTTCCGCGTTGCCGTCGGCGGCGGCGAACCTATACTCCGAACGGTTCACCCCCGCCCTGTCGCCCACGTCCGAACACCAGTTGCCACGAGGCAGTCAGTGACCGCCAACGATTCCTCGGAATCCTTCCTCGCCCGCCATCAGTTTCTGATCTACCGGCTGTTTTCCCTGTCGGGCCTCATTCCGGTGGGGGCCTTCCTGGTCGTCCATCTGGTGACCAATGCGTCGGTGCTGGCCGGCCCCGGAACGTTTCAGTCGCGGGTGGACATGATCCATTCGCTCGGGCCGTTGCTCGTGCCGATCGAGTGGGCGTTCATCTTTTTGCCGATGCTCTTTCACGCCGCCGTGGGCTTCGCGATCATCGCCGGCGGCCTGCCGAACGTCGGCTCCTATCCCTACGTGGGCAACGTGCGCTACACGCTGCAGCGGGCGACGGGCATGATCGCCTTCGCCTTCATCGTCTGGCACATCATTGAATTGCACTGGATGGGCGCACCGCTCGGCGGCGGCAAGTTCGATCCGCATCATGCCTCGAGTTCCGCGGCCGTCGCCCTGCAGCCGATCGGCGTCGCGATCCTGTATGTGATCGGCATCCTGTCGGCCGTCTTCCACTTTTCCAACGGGCTCTGGACGCTCGGCATCACCTGGGGGCTCTGGACGAGCCCGGCCGCGATGCGGCGGGCCAACTGGCTGAGCATCGCCGTGGGGCTGCTCCTCGGCGGCGCCGGCCTCGGGGCGCTCTTCGGCATGCGGTCGCTCGATGTCGAGCAGGCGAAGGTCATCGAGAATCGGATGGACGAGGTCAAGCGGATGCTCGAGGGGCAGGCTCCCGCCGCCGGCCCGGCCGTCCGTTCCGTTCCCGAAGGCTCGCCGGTCGTTCCCGCATCTTCGACAGGAGGCTGACACCCATGGCCCAACCACGTGTTCTCGTCATCGGCGGAGGTCTCGCCGGCTTGTCGGCCACGATGCGGCTCGCGGAACTCGGCGTGAACGTCGATCTCGTGAGCCTGGTGCCCGTCAAGCGGTCGCACAGCGTCTGCGCCCAGGGGGGGATCAACAGCGTCAACACGCTCACGCGGCAGCAGGGCGACAGCGAGTGGAAGCACTTCGACGACACCGTCTACGGCGGCGACTTTCTGCAGCACCAGCCGCCGGTCAAGGAAATGGCCGACTGGGGGCCGCGGATCATCGACCTGATGGATCGCCTCGGCGTGCCGTTCAACCGCACGCCCGAGGGATTTCGCGACCAGCGGCGGTTCGGCGGAACGCTCTATAAGCGGACCGCTTTCGCCGGGGCGACCACCGGGCAGCAACTCCTCTACGCGCTCGACGAGCAGGTGCGGCGCTATGAGGCGGCCGGCAAGGTCAAGAAGTGGGAGTTTTGGGATTTCCTCGAGCCTGTCGTGGACGACAAGGGGCGATGCCGCGGCGCCATCTGCCAGGATCTCGTCACGATGCGGTTTCACGCCTTCCCGGCCGACGCCGTCATCCTCGCGACCGGCGGATGCGGGCTCGTCTACGGTCGCTCGACGATGTCGATGGTCTGCACCGGCAGCGCGGTGAGCCGCGCTTACCAGGCGGGCGCCTGGTATGGAAACGGCGAATTCATCCAGGTGCACCCGACGGCGATTCCGGGCGCCGACAAGCTGCGGCTGATGAGCGAGAGCGCCCGCGGCGAAGGCGGTCGTGTGTGGGTGCCGCGGAAGCCGCAGGACGCCCGCGACCCGCGCGACATCCCCGAGGCCGAGCGGTACTACTTCCTCGAGGAGCGGTATCCCAAATACGGCAATCTCGTCCCGCGCGACATCGCCACGCGGGAAATCTTCGACATCTGCACGACCGACGGCCTGTCGGTCGAGAAGGATCGGCTCTGCGTCTACCTCGATCTCACGCACCTCTCGCGGGAGATGCTCGACCGGAAGCTCGGCGGCATCCTCGAGATCTACGAAAAGTTCCAGGGCGTCGATCCGCGCTCGGTGCCGATGAAGATCTTCCCGGCCGTGCACTACTCGATGGGCGGCCTGTGGGTGGATTACCAGAAATCGGCCTCGGGCGGCCTCGAAGAGGGCTCGCCGCGGAACCAGCAGACGAACATCCCGGGCCTCTACGCCATCGGTGAGTGCGACTATCAATATCACGGCGCCAACCGGCTCGGGGCCAACTCGCTCCTCTCCTGCATCTTCAGTGGTCTCTTTTGCGCGCCGAGCGTGATCGCGTCCGGGGCGAAGGGCCTCGCCGCCGATGAGTCGTCGCGGCTCTTCGACGCGGCGCTCAAGCGGCAGGAGTCCCGCCACGAGGCGCTCCTGGCCCGGCGCGGCGGCAACGAGAATCCCTACGACCTGCATCAGGAGCTCGGCGGCCTCATGACCCGCGCGGCCACGGTCGTTCGGCGCAACGACCAGCTCGCGGCCGCCTACGACGAGGCCTGTGCGCTCGAAGAGCGGTGGCAGCGGTGCTCGCTTTCGGACAGCGGCAACTGGACGAACCAAAACGTCGTGTTCACGAAGGCGCTCGGCGACATGTTTCCGATCGCCAAGCTGATCCTCAAGGGAGCGCTGTTGCGCGACGAATGCCGCGGAGCCCACTTCAAGCCCGCGACGGCGATGCCCGGGATCTCGGCCACCGAGCCGGCCGCGCAGCGTCGCGAGGCCGAGCAGTGGTGCGACCGGTTCGAGGAGAACACCCGGCGGTGGCTCAAGAGCACGATCGCCAAGCACGGCGCCGACGGTCACCCGCAAATCTCGTATGAAGACATCGACACGTCGCTCATCCCGCCTCGGCCAAGGCTCTACGGCCTCGTCGGTGCCGACGTGATCGAGGAGGTCTGGAAGGAGAGGCAACGCAACGCCAGCGACGGCCATGCCGTCGCGGGAGCCCGGCCCGTGGGGGCCGGCGTCTAAACCACCGCACGCACGCTCGTTGGAGAATCAAGCCATGATCCAGTCTGTTGCAATCGAGGATGACTCCCACGTCGATTCGAACGGCCACGCCGGCGAAGCCGCCCGCACGCTCCACGTTCGCGTGCTGCGACAGGATGCCCCCGGGCAGGAGAGCTACTGGGAACGGCACGCCATTCCCTACGAGCCCAACATGAACGTGATCAGCGTGCTGCAGCGGATCGCGGCCGGCGCCCGGGCCGAGGACGGCAGCCGCGTGGCCCCCGTGGCCTGGGACTGCAACTGCCTCGAGGAAGTGTGCGGTTCCTGCACGATGGTCGTGAACGGCCGGACGCGGATGGCCTGCTCCGCCCTCGTCGACAAATTGCTCGTGGAGAATCCTGACGAGATCGAACTGCGGCCGATGTCGAAGTTTCCCGTGGTGCGCGATCTGGTCGTCGATCGCCGGCGGCTCTTCGGGGCGCTCGAGCGGGTGAAGGCGTGGGTGCCGGTGGACGATTCCTACGATCATGGGCCCGGCCCGCGGATCTCGCCCGAGGAACAGGAAGACGCCTATCCGCTCTCGACCTGCATGAGCTGCGGCTGTTGCCTCGAGGCCTGCCCGCAATACACGAAGATCGAGGCCGTGCGCCGCGAGGACGAAACGGTCGAGGATTTCGAGGCGCGCCGCAAAGCGGCCTTCGACCACGGCTTCGTCGGGGCTCACGCCATCAGCCAGGCCATGCTCTTCAACAGCCATCCCACCGGTCGGATGATCGCCGACGAGCGGCTGCAGGCGCTGACCGCTCAGGGGGGCATCCAGATGTGCGGCAACGCGCAAAACTGCGTCGCCGTCTGTCCGAAGAGCATCCCGCTGACCCGATCGATCGCTCGTGCCGGCCGGGCCGCGACGGTCTGGGCGATCAAGAAGCTGTTCGACCGCTGAGCCCGAGCGGCTCGTTTCCCGCAGGAAAAGCGCTGCTTTGCCGGGGCGTGTTTGCCGTGGACCCCCGTCCGTGGTAGTTTCTGGGCATCAAAGACTGATGTTTGCGGGTCGCCGCGGAATGGCGGCCTGAAGGCTGAAACGAGGATCGAGAGTGTTTGTGGAACAACGGGGCGGATTCCCGGCGGAGCCGGGCAGGTCCGCCGCACCGGCGGGTAGGGCCATCGCAACGCATGGCCTCCCGGGTCAAGACGGTGCGCACGACCAGGCGGCGGTTGCCGCCGGCGGATTCAAGAATCTCGGGCTCTCTGCGGCGACGCTCGAAGCGGTCGATCGCGCGGGCTACACGACGCCCACGCCCGTGCAGGCGGGCCTCATCCCGCGGGCGCTCCAAGGCATCGACGTGCTGGGGCAGGCCCGCACGGGCACCGGCAAGACGGCGTCGTTCGTGCTGCCGATCCTCGAGCAGATGATGAAGCCCGGCCGGGGCGGCGGTCCGCGGGCCCTCGTGCTCGTGCCGACGCGAGAACTCGCCGTGCAGGTGCGCGACGAATTCGAAAAGCTCGCCCACGGCACGCGGATTCATTGCGTCGCCGTCTATGGCGGCAAGCCGATCAAGGGGCAGATCGACAAACTCGCGAAGCACCCGGCCGTCGTCGTCGGCACGCCGGGCCGCGTGCTCGACCATTTGAGCCGCGGCACGATCTCGCTATCCGCGCTCGAGATCATGACGCTCGACGAGGCCGACCGGATGCTCGACATCGGGTTCCGGCCCGACATCGAGAAAATCCTCCGCCGTTGCCCCGAAAGCCGGCAGACCCTCCTGCTTTCGGCCACCGTGCCGCCGCCGGTGGCGAAGCTCGCCACCCGCTACATGCGGGATCCCGAGATCCTCGACTTCTCGACCAACGAGATTTCCGTCGAGACCATCGAGCAGTTTTATTTCACGGTCGATCCGACGCGAAAATTCGATCTGCTCGAGCGGCTCCTCGAGCGGGAGAAGCCGCGGCAGGTGATCGTCTTCTGCCGCACGAAGCGGGGTACCGACAAGATCCACGAGCGGTTGTCGCGGCGCCGTGGCTGGCAGCCGGGCGAGGTGGCCTGCATCCACGGCGACCTCGCGCAGAACGTTCGCGACCGCGTGATGAAGCAGTTTCGCGAGGGCATGGTGCGGGTGCTCGTGGCGACCGACGTGGTCGGCCGCGGCATCGACGTCTCGAGCCTGTCGCACATCATCAATTACGACATCCCCGAGTTTTGCGACGACTACGTCCATCGCGTGGGCCGCACCGGCCGCATGGGCCGCGAGGGCGTGGCCTACACGTTCGTCGCGCCCGACGAGGGGCCGCAGCTCACCCGCATCGAGATGCGGATCGAGAAATTGCTCCAGCGCGACGAGATCGCCGGCTTCGAGGCGTTTGATCGGCGGCCGAAACCCGCGCCGGTGGTGAGCATCGGCGGCGGGGAGGATGCCCGCCGGCTGGCGGATGCCCAGCAGGGCGAAGCCGCCGAAACGGCCGCCCCGGCGCCCCCCAAGCCCGCCTCGGCGGCCCTGCTCGGCAAGGGACGCGGGCCGAAGCGGCATCGCCGCGCCCTCTGACCACTCCGCCACAGGCCCAGACGGAAAGGATGCCATGGGAGCCGGTGGAGAATCCCGCGACGCATCGACCGTGTCTCGGCGGGCGGTTCGCCAGCGGCTCCAGAGCCTCGCCGATGCGGGAGTGACCGACGTTCCCAAAGCCGGTCGGCGGGCGTCCCGGCGGCCGGCTGCAGCGACCGCGTCGCACGTGGAGGCCGTCGGCGGATCGCGATCCAACGCGAGCGCGCCGATCGCCCCGGGCGATCGCGACGCCGCGCTCGAGATCATCCGGCAGGAGGTGGCCGCCTGCGTGCGTTGCCCGGAGCTCGCCTGCAGCCGCACCAACACCGTCTTCGGCACCGGTCCAGCGACCGCCCGGCTCTGTTTTTTCGGCGAGGCTCCCGGGGCCGACGAAGATGCCTCCGGGCTGCCGTTCGTGGGGCGGGCGGGGCAGCTGCTGACCAAGATCATCGAGGCCTCCCAGCTCTCCCGCGACGACGTCTACATTCTCAACGTGCTCAAATGCCGGCCGCCGAACAACCGGCCGCCGCTTCCGCAGGAGGTCGCGAACTGCCGTGCCTACTTCGAGCGTCAGATCGAGGTGATCGCGCCCGAGTTCATCTGCTGCCTCGGCACCTCCGCGGCCCAGGCGCTGCTCCAGACCGACGAGCCGATCGGCAAGCTCCGCGGCCGCTGGTTCACTCACGGATCGGCCCAGGTGATCTGCACCTACCATCCGTCCTACCTGCTGCGAAATCCGGGCGCCAAGCGGCATGTCTGGGACGACATGAAGCTGCTCATGGCCCGAATGGGCGTGGATTTGTAGCGCGACCCCGCTTTTTCTCAAGCGGCCGGTCGTATCGATCCGATGAACTGTGTGGGTCGTCGGGGTGGGGGAACAGCCGCTGAGTTTTGTCGGGGAGTGCTGGCCGAACGGCCGGTGGACCGGGAATGACCAGGTCGAGACGGAGTGGGGACAACCCGTCGCGGCCTGGTTTCGCCTGCGTCGCCATGCTCGTCGTGACCGTTTCGACGGGCTGCACGATGTGCCCGGATCCGTTCGATGACTCGGGGCCGGTGCCGAACGGCTCGGCCCCGCAAAACGATTTCTGGGCGCGAAGCAATGGCATCCTGCCGCTGCATGCGGCCCCGCGGCCTTGGCCCCTGATCGTGAAGAATCAGGAGCAGCAGCAGGAAGACGGGCAGCCGACGCCGGCGGAGCCACTCCCCGCCGTCATCGCCGAGTCGACCGACGCCGCGCCGGCGGAAACGCGGAGTGTCTTGCGGTAAGAGAGGCTTATCGGCCCCTTTCGACCGCGCTCACGCCTTCGCCAGACTCGGCTCGGGCAGCCAGCCGTCGGGCACGATGGCATCCTTTGGCACCACCGCCACGTGGTCGCGGACGGTGAATCGATCGCTGTCGGCGATCTCTTCCCAGCCATGGTCGTTGACGATCCGGGCCCGGCGGCCGATCCGGACGTTTTTGTCGACGATCGCGCCCTCGATGATCGTGCCCTCGCCGATGCCCATCGGCGGGATGCCCCGGGCGGCGTTGGCGGCGATGTCTTCCTCCGCCTCGTAATAGTCGCAGCCGAGGATCACCGAATTGCGGATCACCACGTTGCGGCCGATCCGGCAGCGCAGGCCGATCACGCTGTTTTCGATGACGGCCCCCTGCTCGACGATGCAGCCGTCCGACACGAGGCTCGCGCGAATGCTCGCGCCGTCGATCCGCGACGGGGGCAGGAAGCGGCCGCGGGAGTAGATCGGCGCTTCGGCGCTCGAGAGTTCGAACGGGGGCGCGGCGCTCGCGAGATCGAGGTTGCACTGGAAGTAGGAGCGGATCGTGCCGATGTCCTCCCAGTAGCCGTCGAAGGGATGGAGCTGCACCCGCTTCGAGCGGATCGCCGCCGGGAAGACCTCGCGGCCGAAATCCTGGTAATCGGTCTTCGTAAGGAGATCGAGCAGGCAGTCGCGGTTGAACAGATAGATGCCCATGCTCGCCATCAGGCTGCGGCCCTTCGCCGGGATGCCATGACGGTCGATCCACGCCGGATCGGTCCGCACGTGTTCGAGCTCCTCCTTGGTCTGTGGCTTCTCGAGGAACCCCTGGACGCAGCCCGACTCGTCGAACCGCATGATGCCGAGCGCGGAGGCCGCCTCGTCGTGCACGGGAATGCCGGCGATCGTCACGTCGGCGTTGGAGGCCGTATGCGTGGCGAGCATGTCGGCGTAATTCATCCGGTAGAGCTGATCGCCCGACAGGATCAGCACGTGCTTGATGTCGGGCTGCTGCAGGTACCGGATGTTTTGCCGGACCGCATCGGCCGTGCCCTGATACCAGCCCGCGTTGTCGAGCGTCTGCTGGGCCGCGAGGATCTCGACGAAGCCGCCGCTGAACGGGTCGAACGTGTAGGTGCGGCGGATGTGCCGGTGGAGGCTCACGGAATTGAACTGCGTGAGCACGTAGATCCGCTGGACGCCGCTGTTGATGCAGTTGGAGAGCGGCACGTCGATGATGCGATACTTGCCGGCGAGCGGCACGGCCGGCTTCGAACGGTCGCGCGTGAGAGGATAGAGCCGCGTCCCGCGGCCGCCGCCGAGCACCAGTGCCAACACACGCTGAACGGTCATGTGAAACGTCCTGAGGAGAGCCCTGTCGGGCGACGGAGTGGCATCCTACGGGACGGCCGCCGACACGCCAAATGCAAGTTTTGCGTGACGGGGGGAGACTCCCGTAGACCGCTTCGTCCCGAAGCGGATCCCGATCCGCTTGAGGATCAAGCGGTCTACTTTGAGCGGATCCCGATCCGCTTGAGGATCAAGCGGTCTACTTTGAGCGGATCCCGATCCGCTTGTGGAACAAGCGGTCTACGCGGGCGCACTAGCCCTTCACGACGAAGTTCACGAGGCGGCCGGGGACGGCGACGACCTTCACGATTTCCTTGCCCGCGAGCAGTTCGGCGATCTTCGGGTCGGCGGCGGCGGCGGCCTTCATCGCGTCGGCGTCGGCGTCGGCCGGCAGAATCACGCGGCCCCGGAGTTTGCCCTGCACCTGCACCGGGATCTCCACCGTGTCGTCCTTGAGCCAGCGAGGATCGGCTTCCGGCCAGGCGGCGAGGGAGACCGGGGCGGGGCGGCCGAGGATCTCCCAGAGTTCTTCGGCGAGATGCGGCGCGAAGGGGGCGAGGACCGTCACGAAGGGCTCGAGGATCGCCCGCGGTCGCCGTTCGAGCGGCGTGCAGAAGTTGACGAATTCCATCATCCGCGCGATCGCGGTGTTGAACGACAGCGCCCCGATGTCACGGGTGACCTTGTCGATCGTGCGGTGCAGTTCACGGAGTTGGTCGTCGGTCGGCGCGTCGTCGCACACCTGCGGGGCCAGCGCCACCTCGTCGGCACGCTCGTCGACGACGAGCCGCCAGCAGCGGTCGAGGAAGCCTCGGACACCGCCGACCCCCGTCGTGCTCCAGGGCTTGGTGGCCTCCAGCGGTCCCATGAACATCTCGTAGAGCCGCAGCGAATCGGCGCCGAAATCCCGCACCACTTGGTCGGGATTCACGACGTTACCGCGGCTCTTCGACATCTTGTAGGCCCGGCTTTCGACGCGGATCTTCGGGGCGTCGCGGAGCACGAAGTGCTCCCCCTGCTTTTCGACCTGCTCGGCCGGCACCCGCACGGGCGCGTCGTGCTCCCCCTGCTGTCCGGCCGACACCCAGCCCCCTTCGGCCTTCCGGTAGCCGGTGAACTCCACCTCGCCGAGGATCATCCCCTGGTTCACGAGCTTGCCGAACGGCTCGGCGCAGGAGACGTGGCCACGGTCGTAGAGCACCTTGTGCCAAAAACGGCTGTAGAGCAGGTGGAGCACCGCATGCTCGGCGCCGCCCACGTAGAGGTCGACCGGCATCCAGGCCTTTTCCACGGCCGGATCGACGAACCGCGACGCATTCCGCGGATCGAGGAACCGCAGGTAATACCAGCAGGAGCCGGCCCACTGCGGCATGGTGTTCGTCTCGCGCCGGTAACGCGTGCCGTCGCGGTCGATGAAGAGCCAATCCGCCCGGGCACGCGAGAGCGGCGGGTCGGGGGTGTCGCCCGGCTTGAAGTCGGTGAGTTCGGGCAGCCGCACGGGCAGATCCGACTCGTCGACGGCGCGAATCTGGCCGGTGGGTTGGCCGGCGGAGTCGAGTTCGTGAAGGATCGGAAACGGCTCGCCCCAGAATCGCTGGCGGCTGAAGAGCCAGTCGCGGAGTTTGTAGTTCACGGCCGGTCGGCCGATGCCGGCGGCCGCCAGATCGCTTCCCACCCGAGCGATGAAGTCGCCCGTGGTGAGGCCGGTGTAGGGACCGGACGCCACCGCCCTGCCTGCGCCGGTGAACAGGTCGCCGGGCTTCAGCGCTTGTCCGTCGGCCGGCTCCACGACGGGCAGCACGTCGAGCGCGAACGTCTTGGCAAACTCGAAATCGCGGTCATCGTGGGCCGGCACCGCCATGATCGCGCCGGTGCCATACGTCGCGAGCACGTAATCGGCGACCCACACCGGGATCGGCTTGCCGGTGAGTGGGTGGATCACGGACGAGCCGGTGAAGACGCCGGTCTTTTCCTTGGCGAGGTCGGTGCGGTCGAGGTCGCTCTTCCGTGCCGCTGCCTCGCGGTAGGCGGCGATGGCGTCGCGCTGCCCGGGCGTCGTGAGCGCGTCCAAGAGCGGGTGCTCCGGCGCGACGACCATGTAGGTGACTCCGTAGAGCGTGTCGGGCCGCGTCGTATAGATCCGCAGCACGTCGTCGCCCGGCTTCTCGGGAAATCCCGCCTGGCCGCGGGCCCGCTTCCACTCTGCAACAGCCTCCCCCTCCGCTCCGGCCGTCGCGATCAGGAAGTCGACCTCGGCACCGGTGCTCCTGCCGATCCAGTCGCACTGGAGCTTCTTGATGCTCGCCGGCCAGTCGAGTCCGTCGAGTTCCTTCTCCAGCCGCTCGGCGTAGGCGGTGATCCGCAGCATCCACTGCCGCAGCGGGATGCGGACCACCGGGTGGCCGCCGCGTTCGCTCACGCCCCCGATCACTTCCTCGTTGGCAAGCACGGTGCCGAGCGCCGGGCACCAGTTGACCGGAGCCTCCGATTGATAGGCCAGCCGATGGGCGTCGCGATACTTCGCCACCGCCCCCGCGCCGGCCGCGGCGACCTCGGCGGGGATGGGCAGTTCCGCGATCGGCCTGCCCTTTTGCAGGGCGGGATCGAACCAGGTGTCGAAGAGGACCAGGAAGATCCACTGCGTCCAGCGGACATACTCCGGGTCGGTCGTCGCCACCACCCGCTTCCAGTCGTAGCTGAAGCCGAGCATCTTGAGCTGGCGCGTGAAGGTGGCGATGTTGCGCTCGGTGCTCTCCCGCGGCGGCGTGCCGGTGCGGATGGCGTGCTCCTCGGCCGGAAGACCGAAGGCGTCGAAGCCCATCGGGTGCATCACCGTCGTGCCCCGCATCCGCTCGAACCGCGCGACGATGTCGGTCGCGGTGTAGCCCTCCGGGTGGCCGACGTGCAGGCCATCGCCGCTCGGGTAGGGAAACATGTCGAGCACGTAGGCCTTGCGGGCCGCCGGGAGTCGCGGCGTGGCGAAGGTGTCGTGCGCGTCCCACCAGTCTTGCCACTTCGGTTCGATGCGCGACGGCTGATAACGGGGCATCGGCAAAGCGGCGCGGCGGCCGGAAAGGTGGCGGAAGGGGATGAGACGCCGAACTTCTCAGTTCGGCCGCAGATGACTCTAATTGCAGCCGCCGATTCTAATGACCGGGCGCAAACGGGCAACGAGCCCGTCGGAACCGGCCACGCCTCGTGCAGCAGGGAGTCATCCCATGAAAGCGACCGCCACGACAGGTGCGGCGACCACCGACACCGGGCTCGTTTTGCAGCGGCGCATGCTTCGCGCCTGCCGCAACGCCGCCCGGCGGCTGAAGGTCGCCGATTCGCTCGGCACGCGGCTCACCGGCCGCGAATTGCTGACCCGCATCTTCGCCGCCCGCAGCGTGCTCGAGCGGGTGCTCGCTCCCGACGAGAAGATGGTGGGCGTGCTCCTGCCGCCGACGGCAGGGGGAGCGGTGGTCAATGCGGCGCTCGCGCTGTCCGGACGCGTCGCCGTGAACCTCAACTACACGGCGAGCCAGTCGATCCTCGACACCTGCATCGAACGGGCCCGGCTGCGGCACGTCATTTCGAGCCCCGCGTTCCTCGCCCGCGTGAAGCTCGAGGTGGGCGATCGCCTGCTCGACGCGGGTGCCCTCCGCAACCAGCTCACGGCCTTCGACAAGATCATGGCGTTCGTGCATGCGACCGTCACACCGCTGCCGATGCTCGAGCGGCTTCTCAAGCTCGAGTCGATCCGCCCCGACGACGTGCTCACGGTGATCTTCACGTCGGGGTCGACGGGCGACCCGAAGGGCGTCGTGCTGACGCAGGAAAACGTCGGCTCGAACGTCCGCGCGATCGACCACCTGCTGCACCTCTCGGCGGCCGACGTGGCCCTGGGTGTGCTCCCCTTCTTCCACTCCTAT
Organism: Pirellulales bacterium; assembly: GCA_044336925.1. GTDB lineage: Bacteria > Planctomycetota > Planctomycetia > Pirellulales > UBA1268 > RGVT01. The sequence continues at coordinate 14,160 of JBIIOM010000015.1, read as the reverse complement.
GGCTACACGACCACGCTCTGGACGCCCCTGACGCTCGAGCCGGCCGTCGTCTACCACACCGACCCGCGCGACGCGCAGGTGGTGGGCAAGCTCGCCCGCGAGCACCACGCCACGATCCTGATGGCCACGCCCACGTTTCTACGGATCTACACGCGGCGGACGCCGCCGGAGGATTTTTCCACGCTCGAGGCCGTCTTCGGCGCGGCGGAAAAGCTGCCGAAGGAGGTCTGCGACGCCTTCGAGAAGAAGTTCGGCGTGCGTCCGAGCGAGGCCTACGGTGCGACGGAACTCGCCCCGCTCGTGGCGGCCAACGTGCCGCCGTCGCGGCACGTGCCGGGCCGGCCGCCCGACGCCCGCGAGGGCACGGTCGGACAGCCGATCCTCGGCTGCCGCGCGAAGGTCACCGACCGCGAAGGGGAGCGCGAGCTGCCTCTCGGCGAGGAAGGGCTGCTCTGGATCGGCGGGCCCAACGTCATGCAGGGCTATCTCGACCGGCCGGATCTCACCGCGAAGGTCATCAAGGACGGCTGGTACTGCACCGGCGACGTCGCGGTGATCGACCCCGATGGATTCATTTCGATCACCGGGCGCGAGAGCCGGTTTTCAAAGATCGGCGGCGAGATGGTGCCGCACCTCACGATCGAGGAGGCGGTGAACGCCGAACTCGGCGCGGCCGACGGCGAACTGCTCGCCGTCGTGACGGCCGTGCCGGACCGGGCCAAGGGAGAGCGGCTGATCGTGCTCCATCTGCCGACCAGCCACGAGCCCCGAGACATCGTGAAGAGGCTCGGCCAGCGGGGCCTGCCGAACCTCTGGATTCCGTCGGCCGATAGTTTCGGCGAAATCGAGGAAGTGCCCGTCCTCGGATCGGGCAAGCTCGACCTCAAGCGGCTCGGCGACATCGCGCGGCAGCGGTTCGCGGAGGAGCCGCCGACGTGACGGCCGCGCCGCGGATCGAGGCCGTGCTCGGCAGGGCCGACGACATGCGGGCGGAGGTCTACGCGCGGCTCGTCGATGCGGCCGAGGGTGGTCGCCCCGTGCTTCGTGGCCGGCTGTCGGGGCCCCGCTGCGCGTTGGCCACGACGCTGCCGACGTCGCTGCGGCTCGAAGACCTGGGCGGAACGCCGCCGGTCGCCCGGGGCATCCTCACCGAACCCTCCTACTGGACGCCCGAACTGCCAAACCTCTACCGGCTCGAGGCCGAGGCCCATGCGTCTGGCGCGACTGAGTCTGGCGCGATCATCGCCCGCGTCGATCGCCTGATCGGCCTGCGGCGGCTCGGCGTGCGTGGGCGCTCGCTCTGGCTCGACGGCAGGCGGTGGGTGCCGCGAGGCGTGGCGTTGCCGGCGGACGATTTCGAAGCGTCGCTCCTGCATGCCGCCGCCGTGACCGCCGTGATCGACGAGCCCCCGGAAGCCCTGTGCGCCGCCGCCGACTCGGCGGGCGTGGCGGTGGTGGCCGTCGTCGATCCGGCAGCATCGGCTGATCGCATCGCTGCCAGCGTCATCGAATGGGCGCGGCATCCGTCCGTCATGCTCGCCGTGCTGCCGCGCGAGAGCGGTGCGCATGCCGCGGCGATCGCGCCCCTGAAGGGCACGATGCTCGTCGGCCTCGCCGTCGATGGCACGGCGCCGCCGGATCGAGTGCCCGCGGGCGTCGACTGCCTCGTCGTGCGATTGCCCGAAGGGGCTTTGCCCCACGCGGCATGGCGGGATCGGGCCCCGCCCGTGCCGCTCGTCGCCTGCCGGCCATCCGGGCCGGCCGCAGAGGCATCGCGCGCAGGCTGCGACCGGCTGCAGGCAGACCTCGCCGCGTGGGGACTCGCTGGGGCAGCGACTGCGCCGTCCAGGGATTGGGCGGGGTACTGTCTTGGAGATCGGTTCCAAAAGTAGACCGCTTGCTCCGCAAGCGGATCTGACTCAAGTGAGGCGCCGGCTTCGGGACGGCAGAAGTCGACTCGCAGCGAACTTCCGGCCTCGGGCCGGCTTGGCCAGTCTCCTTTAACGACCTACGGCGATGCAATCCTCAGAAGGTCGAAAGTTCCGAACGCTCGTCGAGCTTCAGCCGATCCCTTCGCCTCCCGTCTCCCGAACGCCGCGCCGATGCGAATCAGGAGGGGTAGGCTCGCGGGTCGGCGGAAGCTCGACGAGCGTTTGGACCGAGTCCTCGAGGGCCACAGCGAGGCGACTTCTGCCGCCCGCGAGCCGGCGAGACACCTTTCGCCGCCCTAGCCGACGTAGCGGGCGACGATCGCGCGGGCGCGGGATTCTTCGCGGGTGCCGGCGACGATGGCGCGGCCGTCGGCGAAGACGGAAAGCTCGATGCCGGGCTCCACTTCGGCGCGCACGAGCCAGGCGTTGCCGGTCACCGGCGCGATAACGCCCAGGCGGCCCGCGAGCGCCGCAAGATCGACGCTGCCGGTGGCGGGCGGGGCCACCTGCACCGCGTCGCGGCCGCAGAGGGCTGCGGCCCGGCCGGCCGTCCGCCCTTCGAGCCAGGGAAAATCACCGCCGCGACAGGTCGGGCAGCCTTCCCGCGCAAGCGGCTCGAGATCGATCATGCGCCAGACGCCCTCCCAGAGGTCGCAGACGAAAAGGCGATTGCCCGCGCGGTCGACGCCCCCCGCGAGCAGCTTGATCGCCTCGGCCGCCTCGACCGCTCCCACGACCAGCGCCGTGGGCCCGAGGATGCCGGCCGTGTCGCAGGTGGGCAGCACGCCGGCGGCCGGCGGCTCCGGAATCAGGCAGCGCAGGCAGGCCGTGCGGCCCGGCACGACGGCGAGCACGCGCCCCTCCGCGCCGATCGCGCCGCCGTGCACCCACGGCAGGCCCTGCCGGCAGGCGAACTCGTTCACGAGAAACCGGGCCTCGAAGTTGTCGGTGCCATCGACGACGAGGTCGACGCCCGCGAGCAGCCGATCGCAGTTGGCGGCGGTGAGGTCGGCCACGACCGCGTCGATCGTCGCGGCGGAATTGATCGCCTCGAGATGCCGCTTCGCCGCGATCGTCTTGGGCAGGCCGGCGGCCACGTCGGCTTCGTCGAAGAGCACCTGCCGCGGCAGGTTGCTCGCCTCGGGCAGATCGCGGTCGATGAGCCGCACAAACCCCACGCCCGCCCGCACGAGCGCCATCGCCACGACGCTGCCGAGCGCGCCACAGCCGACGATGGCGACGCGGGCTGCCGCGAGCCGCGCCTGGCCAGCGGCGCCCAGCGGCGCATAGCGAATCTGTCGGGAGTAGCGATCGGGATCGAATGACGTCATGGATTCAGTGTAGAGCGCATCGAGATCCGGTGTATCGCCGGCTCGTAGACCGCTTCCTCCGGAAGCGGATCCAGATCCGCTTCGGGACGAAGCGGTCTACTTGGCGGCCATGCCCATCGCCGCCTCCATGATCCGCGCCTCGGTCGCCTCGGCCCGGGTGAACTCGGCGGTGAGCCGCCCCTCGGCGAGCACGATGATCCGATCGGCGAGCGTGAGCAGCTCCGGCAGTTCGCTCGAGGTGAGGATCACGCCGAGACCGGCTCGACAGAGCCGGTCGATGAGCGCGTAGAGCTCGGCCTTGGCGCCGACGTCGATGCCACGGGTGGGATCGTCGAGCAGCAGGATCTCGGGCTCCGTGAGCAGCCAGCGGCCGATGATGCACTTCTGCTGGTTGCCGCCCGAAAGGCCCATGATCGATGCATGCGGCCCCGGTGTCTTCACGCCCGTGTCGCGGAGCGGTGCGGCCACGAGCGACTCCTCCAGTGGCCGGCTGAGCAGGCCGCCGACCAGCGCCTGCTCGAGGCTGCAGAGGCTGATGTTGGCCGCGACGTCGAGGTCGGGAAAGAGGCCGAGCCGCTTGCGGTCCTCCGTCACCATGGCGATCCGCGCGGCACAGGCCTCGCGGGGGTGCGTGAACCGCACCGGGCGGCCGCCGACGCGGATCGCACCGGTCCAGGTCGGCTCCACGGCGCCGAAGATCGTCTCGAGGAGCTCCGTGCGGCCCGCCCCCATGAGCCCGGCCACGCCGAGGATCTCGCCGGCGTGGAGGTCGAATGAAACGTCCTTGAGCCGGTAGCCGCGCGGGTGGTCCGCCCAGGGGAGCGTGAGGTGTTTGACCTCGAGCACGCGGCGGCCAGGACTCCGCGGCTCGTGGAATTCATGGCGGGCGATCTCGCGGCCCACCATCCACCCCGTGATTTCCTTGGGCGACGTGGCGGCTTTGTCCACCGTCTGCACGTGACGCCCGTCGCGGAGCACCGTGATCCGGTCGGCGAGCCGGAAGACCTCGTCCATCTTGTGGGAAATGGAGAGGATCGTCGTGCCGCGGGCCCGCAGCCGGTGGATCGTCCGCTCGAGCCGGGCCGACTCCGCCTCGGTGAGGGCGCTGGTGGGCTCGTCCATGACGAGGATCCGGGCGTCGAGCGAAAGGGCCTTGGCGATTTCGACGAGCTGCTGGTCGCCGACGCGGAGGCTGCCGGTGCGGGCATGCGGGGAGACCTGGCATTCGAGCGACTCGAGCAGCGCCGCGCACTCGACGGCCATCGCCCGGTCATCGACGAGGCCGAAGCGGCCGCGCCGCTCGCGGCCGAGAAACACGTTCGCCATCACCGGCAGGTCTTCGACGAGGGCGAGTTCCTGATGGATGATCGCGATGCCTGCCCGCTCGGCGTCACGGGTGCCCGAGAAGCGGACGGGCGCGCCATCCACCTCGAGCGTGCCCTCGTCGGGCGAATAGACGCCCGAGAGGATCTTCATGAGCGTGCTCTTGCCGGCGCCGTTCTCGCCGCAGATCGCGTGGAGTTCGCCGCGGCGCACGGCAAGCGACACGCCGTCGAGCGCCACGACGCCCGGAAACCGTTTGGTGATCGACCGCATCACGACGGCGTCGGCGGAAGCGGCAGCACTCATCGGCTCACCCCGCGGCGGCCACCCGGCGTGACTCCCACGCGCGGACGACCGAAAGGAGCACGAGCGACAGGAAGCCTGCCGCGAGCCCGGCCTGGCGGCCGGCGGTCAGCGCGGCGACGCCCCCGCAGAGCAGGCTGAGCGTGGGGATCACGCAGAGGCCGAGCGCCCCCGGCAGCAGCCGACGGCCGTGACGGCCCATCTGGCCGAGCTGCGAGAACGTCACGGCGATGACGACGACCACGCCCACGATCAGCCCCTCGTAGACGTCGGCGCCGGTCTTGATGATCTTCGAGACGGCGTCGATCACGACCCGCAGGAAGATCGTGCCGAGCACGGTGCCTGGCACGGTGCCCACGCCCCCCGTCAGCGAGCAGCCGCCGACGACCGCGGCCGCGATCGCGTTGAGCTCGTGGCCGCGGCCCTGGTTGACCGGCGCGGCGACCGACTCGTTGGCCACGTAGAAGAGCCCCGCGAGGGCGGCCGTCATGGCGCCATAACAGTAGGCGAACCACTTCACGTTGTCGGTGCGAATGCCGGCGAGCCGCGCCGCCTGCTCGTTGCCGCCGAGGGCGTGCAGATGTCGGCCGAGAACGGTCCGCGTGAGGATCAGCCAGGTGACCAGCGCCAGCACGCCGAACACCGCCACCGGCAGCCAGACATTGTCGCGGATCGACTTGAAGACCGGGTCGGCGACGTTGATGAGGGCGCTCTTCGTGGGCGTGAGCGCCGCCGTGGACCCTTCGCAGACCGCCCGGGCCAGGCTGCGCAGGCCGACGAGCGTGGCGAGCGTGGCGATGAACGGCGGCAGGCGGATCGCCGTGATCAGCCAGGCATGCAGTGTGCCGACGAGGAAGCCGGCGAGCAGACTGGCGGCCATCGCCGTGGCCACCACGGCCGGCCCCACCGGCTTGAAGGCCATCATCGCCTGCGGCGAGAGCGCGAGCATCGTCGTGGCGCAGATGGTGCCGGAGAGCGCGATCATCGAACCGGCGGAAAGATCGATGCCACCGGCGATGATCACGACGGTGGCCCCGAGGGCGAAGATGCCCAGGAGCGCCGTGTTGCGGGCGATGTCGCGGAGGCTCTCCAGTGGGCGGAAGAAATAGCTGTGGTTGGCATCGACGGCGGCGGTGGCCGCGATGGCGACGACGATGGCCAGCACGAGCGCCCATTCGCCCGGCCGCAGCAGCCACGATCCTCGTCGAGACGCATCCGTGGTTTGCATCGGCAGGCCGTTTTCAGGAACTCGACAGGCCGTGCTTCGCGAGCCACGCACGGAAGGTCGAGAGCGGCATCACTTCGATGCCGTCCCCCGCGAACGCGGCCGCCTCGAGCGGCGTGTCGGCGTCGGGCACGATCAGCCGCAGGCCGGTGGTGTGCAGATCGCCGTCGGGCGAGCCCGCCTGCGGAAACATCTCTTTCACGGTCGCCTCGTCCCCTGCGTGCAGCGCGGTGAGCAGTCGCACCGTCTTGATGCCCATCTCGAAAGGGTTTTGCGCGACCATCGCGTCGATGCGGCCGCCGGCCATGTGCTCGAGCGCGGCCGCCTGCGCGTCGAACGTCACGATCGTGAGGCGGTCGCGGACGCCCCGTTCCTCAGTCACTTCCGCGATCGCCGGCGCGTTGTAGGCCCAGATGCCCACCAGGCCGGCGAGATCCGGGTGGTTGACGAGCGCCGTGCGGACGTTGTCGCGGGCCCTGGAGAGATCCATCTCGTCGCTCATGCGGTCCACTTCACGATAGGCGTCGCCGACCGCCTCCTTGAAGCCGTTCATGCGGGCGCGGGCGTTGTCGTTGTCGGTGAAGCCGGCGAACTGGACATAGCCGCCGGAGGATGTGTCGCGGCTGGCGAACAGCTTTTTGGCGGCGGCGCCGAGCAGTCGACCGCCCGCGATGTTGTCGGTGCCGATGTAATACGGCCGCGCGTCGCGGAACGTCGCCCGGTTCACGTCGCCATCGACCGTGATCACCTTCACCCCCTTCGCGGCGAGGTTTTTCATCTCCTCGACGATGGCGGCGTTCTCGGCCTGGATCACGGAGATCGCCACGCCGGCGATGTCGGACTGGCTGGCGAACTGACGGAGTTTTTCGATCTGCCCCTGGGCCGTGCCATTGTTCTTTTCCAGGACGGCCCGCAGGCCCTTCGCCTCGAGGTCCTGCTGCTTCGCGCCTTCCGCGAGTCCGGCACCGAGCGCGTCCCAGAACGGGTCGTCGCCGTTGGTGAGGAACATGAACCGCTTCACGCCGGAATCACTCCCCTTCGTTCCGCCGTCGGCATTCGGCCGTCCTGCACAGCCCGGGGTCACGATGCCGAGCACAAAGAAGGCCAGCAGGAGACCACGAAGCATCGGCTGGGGCGTGTTCATCGACGAGTTTTCCGCGGGCAAAGAAGACGAGATGGTGTGCCGCAAAGCCTAATAACGTAGCCCATTGCGGCGCGTGTGCACCAGTGCCGGCTCCCCCGAACCACCGCCCGCCGCAGTCACCTCGGCGACGACGATCACATGGTCGCCGGCTGCCGCCTGGGCGGTGGCGCGGCATTCGAGCCAGCCCGCAGCCGTGGCGATCGCCGCCGCGCCGCAGGACGTGCGGACGATGTCGAGGCCTGCGAAGGGATCTTCGCCGGGCGCGGCGGGACGACCGAACCGGGCCAGGAGCGGCCGCTGCGACTCTCCGAGGATGTTGACGACGAACGGTGTGCCCCCGGCGATCGCCGCGAGCAGATCGCGGGATGCGGCCACCGCCACCGTCACCGCCGGCGGCGCGAATCCAGCCTGCATGACCCAACTGGCGAGCATGCTTCGGTCGGCGCCTTCGTGGCGCCACGTGATGATGAACAGGCCGCTCGGGATGCGGCCCAGCGCCGTCGCGACGGCATCCTCACCGCGGGCGACGGCGGCGGTATTTTCGGAAGACGGAGAGGTCTGGGGCATGTGGGTGATCGGATGAAGACGGGGATTCTGGCCCGGGCCAAAGCTTCGCGATCTTACCCTGTTTTCCCGCGTTGTGCCCACTCCGCTCCAAGCCTCATGGCGGCCTGTTGCCGCGGCCAGAGGATGCCGATCTCTCTGTGGCCGGGGTGGTGTGCGTCTCTAGAGTCACGCATTTCGCCGGCCCCGGCACGGGCCACCGTGTTGCCGGTTCCTGCCGTGTTCGCCGTGCGTACCTCCATGCACCATCGACTCCTGCTCGGTTTCATCGCCGTCCTGATCGCGTTCGCCGCGGGCTCGGCTGCCGGTCAGGCGACGGTCGATCCGCCGTCGGTCCATGAGCTGCCACCGACGCGGCCGCAGGGGCCGGTGGTGCTCGACGTCCCTTACGAGGCGATGCCCCCCGCCGAGGAAGAGCTCCTCTTGCCGAGCGCGGGATTTCCAGAGGACTTCGTCGACTTGTGGGCGCCGAAGCCATGGTTTTGGCAGATGCTGCCGAACAACCTCATCTACACGAGTTACCTCGCGGGGCCGAAGGAACCGCGGATCGGCTCGGTGATGTCTTACGACACGAACCCCGGCGTCTTCGAGCCGAACAAACGCGAGGGCGTGCTCTGGGATACCACGCTCGGCGGCAGGGCCTCGATCCTCCGCTACGGCTCCGACTCGGTGGTGCATCCGCAGGGCTTCGAGGTGCAGATCGAGGGCGCCGCGTTCGTGCGGCTCGACCCCGAGGACGAGCGCGATTTCCGCTCCGGCGACTATCGCTTCGGCGTGCCGCTCGTCTATGGCGTCGGCCGCTGGCAGACGAAGCTCGCCTACTACCACAACAGCGCCCACCTCGGCGACGAATCGATGCTGCGGTATCCCTGGTTTCCCCGCGTGAATTACGTCCGCGACTGCTTCGTGTGGGGCAACTCCTACTACGTCTACGACTGGCTGCGGATCTACGGCGAGGTCGGCTGGGCGTTCTACAACGCCGGCGGCTCGGAGCCGTGGGAAGGTCAGTTCGGCGCGGAACTCATCCAGGCCCGGCCGACCGGGGCGCTCGGCGCGCCCTTCCTCGCCGTGAACGGGATGTCGCGGCAGGAACTCGACTGGGGCGGCAACGTCTGCGTGCAGGCCGGCTGGGCCTGGCGTGGCCGACGCAGCGAAAAACTCTTCCGCCTCGGCTTCGAGTATCTCTACGGCTCCGATCCGCAGTACGAATTCGTGTTCTACAACCAGAACCGCTACGGCTTCGGCGTCTGGTACGACTTTTAGCCTTGCGCCTGTGGGGGGATTCATGGCCCCCGCCGGCTCGCGGGCGGCAGAAGTCTCGTCGCGGTGGCCCTCGAAGACTCGGTCCAAATGCTCCTCGAGCTTCCGCCGACCCGCTCGCCTCGTCCTTCGTAGACCGCTTCCCGTAGACCGCTTCCCAAGCAATGCTTGCTTGGGAAGCGGGTATGATCTCGGCGATGCACCTGCTTGCGATTGAAACGACCTGTGACGAGACGGCGGCGGCGGTGATCACCCGCGACCGCGTGGTGCTCTCGAGTGTCGTCGCCAGCCAGGATGAACTCCACGCACGGTGGCGCGGCGTCGTGCCCGAGGTGGCGTCGCGGGCCCATGTCGAACGGATCATCCCGGTCATCGACGAAGCGGTCTCGCGGGCCGGAATCACCCGCGCCGACCTTGCGGCCGTGGGCGTGGCCGTCAGGCCCGGGCTCGTCGGCTCGCTCCTGGTGGGGCTCGCCGCTGCCAAGGGGATCGCCGCCTCCCTGGGCATCCCGATCGTCGGCTACGACCACATCGCCGCGCATCTCTACGCCTGCCATCTGGCCCATCCGGAGGCGCGCGTCTATCCCTGCGTGGGCCTCGTCGCCAGCGGTGGCCATACCTCGCTCTTCCACGCCCGTTCGCCGCTCGACCTCGAGCGGCTCGGCGGCACGATCGACGACGCGGCCGGCGAGGCCTTCGACAAAGCGGCGAGCCTGCTCGGGCTCGGCTACCCCGGCGGGCCCTGGATCGAGAAGGCCGCAGTCGGCGGCAACCCGAAGGCGCACCGCCTGCCGCGGCCGCTCGCCACCGACCGCGAGCGAATGGATCTGAGCTTCAGCGGCCTGAAGACCGCGCTGCGGTATCTCGTGCGGCCGCCCGGAGCGCCCGCCGATACGCCGCCCCCCACGGGACGGCGGCTCGCGGATCTCGCGGCGTCGTTCCAGCAGGCGGCCGTGGATGCGATCCTCGCCAAGGTGGAGCTCGCGATCGACCGCACCGGCTCGAAGTCGCTCGCGATCGGTGGCGGCGTGACGGCCAATACGCTCCTGCGCGAATCGCTCGAGGCCTTCGGGCGGAGAAGGGGTGTCGCCGTCTTCATTCCCCCCAGGTCGCTCTGCACCGACAACGCGGCCATGGGCGCGATCGCGTGGGAGCGGCTCGAGCGCGGCGAGAACGACGGCCTCGAGCTCGACGTACTTCCCGGCACCGACCGCACCCGCCGCGGCGGATAGCGAAAACCGGCGAGCGGGTCGGCAGAAGTTCTTCGTCCGCCGATCCGACGGCGGAAGGGCTCGTCGCGGTGGCCCTCGAAGACTCGGTCCACATGCTCCGCGACCTTCCGCCGCCCCGCTCGCCTCAACGTAGACCACTTCCTCCGGAAGTGGATCCGCTTCGGGACGAAGCGGTCTACGAGCGGCAGGATGCAGCTGTTTCGCGTGAAGCTAGAAGCTCGAGAACTGCTCGAATTCGTCGTAGGGACGGTGTTCGAGGTTCACGAACCGCGTGAAGTCGTGCTGCCAGAGGAGCTTTATGTCGCCGATCGGGCCGTTTCGCTGCTTGGAGATGATGATTTCCGCCTGCCCCTTCACGCGTTCCCGGTCTTCGTCGGTCGTCTGGTAATACTCCTCGCGGTGCACGAACATCACCACGTCGGCGTCCTGCTCGATGGCGCCCGACTCGCGCAGATGGTTGAGCCGGGGACGGTTGTCGCGCGAGGCCTCCGCCTGCCGGTTGAGCTGCGCGAGGCAGAGCACCGGGATGTCGAGTTCGCGCGACATCATCTTCAGCCGTCGTGCGATCCGCGCCACCTGCTCCTGCCGCGGGTCGCGCGGGTTGTCAGGCTCGATGAGCTGGAGGTAGTCGATGACGATGAGGGAAAGCCCTTGGCGGCGCTTGAGCCTTCGCGCGACGGCGGCGATTTCAGTGAGCGTGCGGCCCGGCGTGTCGTCGATGTAGAGCGGCGAACCGCTGATCTCGGCCGACTTCTGCACAAGCCGTCGCCGGTCTTCCTGGGAGATGGTGCCATTGCGGAGCCGGTGGCCGTTGACCTGCGCGGCCGAACAGAGCAAGCGATCGGCGAGCTCGAGGCAGGCCATTTCCAGGCTCACGAAGAGCACCGGTTGCTTCACGGCGATCGCCACATGTTCGGCGATGTTCATCGCAAACGCCGTCTTTCCCATGCTGGGGCGGGCCGCCAGGATGATCAGTTCCGAGTTGTGGAGACCTCCGCAGAGCGTGTCGAGGTCGGTGAAGCCCGTCTCCACGCCGCCCAGGGCGTGCTCGTGCTTCATGCGGGCGTCCATCCGCACCATCACGTCCTCGAGCACCTCGTTGATCGGCTTCGCTTCGGCCGAACTGCGATGCTCGAGGATCTCGAAGATCTTCGATTCGGCGCGGGCGAGCAGCTCCCGCGGCTCGTCCACCGAATCGTAGGCGTCGCGGAGGATGTCGGTGCTCGCGTCGATGAGCGACCGCAGCATCGCCTTGTCGCGAACGATCTGCGCGTAGTGCGTGGCGTGGGCGGCATGCGGCACCGCCTGCAGGATGTCTGCGAGCGCGGCCGCGCCGCCGATCCGTTCGAGATCCCCCTTCGTTCGCAGCCGCTCGAGAACGATCGTGGCGTCGATCCGCTTGCCACCGTCGTGCAGGTCGAGCAGGTGCCGAAAGAGCACCTGATGCGCCTCGTCGTGGAAGTCTTCGGGACGAAGGATGAGCGCCACGTCGTCGCAGACGTCCGGCTTCAAGAGCACGCTGCCGAGAACCGCCCGCTCGGCATCGACGTTAGCCGGCCGTTCGACCGGCAGCAGCCCGAGCCCGGCGTCGCCGGACCCCGCTTCCCGGCGGCGCTGGGAACGGCGGCCGTTTTCCGCGCCAGGGCCGGTGCGTGGCCCGGCAGCCTCTCTCGATGACGCCATCGATCAGCCTCCCTGCGTGACGATCCCTCGGCGAAGCAACCCTCGCGATGCGAACGAACCCCGGCCTCCTCGGGCCATGCTCGAGACTACGGCTTGGACCTACTTGGAGGTGGCGTCACCGCTGGACGGGACCACCCAGACCTTGAGGTCGCCCTCGACTTCCGAGGCGAGACGAATCCGGACGGTGTAGAGGCCCACCTCCCGGAGCGGACCCTGCAGGATGATCTGGTCGGGGGAGACCATGAGATCCTGCTGCTTGAGCGACCGCGAAATCTCGGGGGCGCCCACGGAGCCGTAGAGATGCCCTTCGTCGTTGGCGTTGGCCTCGATCGTGACGCTCGTCCGCGCAAGTTCCTCGAGCAGGCTCCGCAGCCCGGCCATGCGCTCGCGGGCGATCTCCTCGAGCTTGGCGCGATGCTTCTCCACCATCCGCTTGTGATGCTCGGTGGCGACGGTGGCCAGCCCCTGGGGAAGGAGATAGTTGTAGGCGTAGCCACGCTTCACCTCGACGACCTCGCCCTGCTTCCCGAGGTGCTCGACGTTATGGACGAGCAACAGCTCGACACCGCCCCGCTGGCCCTTGGGCATGTGGGAACGGCTTCCTTGCAGCTGGGCAGCGGAGATCTTGGGCATTTCCTTGATGGGCATGAGGTGGCTCCTGAATGTAGATGGCTGAGGCTAGTGGGCTGGATGAATGAGCGGGGGATCAGAACGGGATGTCGTCGTCGGAGCCCACCGGGCCCGAGCTTTCCACACCGCCTGAAACAGCGGCATCATACCCTCCGGACTGATCGTATTCGTCGACCTGCGGGGCCGGGCGACCGCCGGCAGCTCGGGCCTTGGGGCGTGCGCCATCGCCCCGCGGGCCGTCGCCCCGCGAGCCGAGCAGCTGCATGCGTTCGCCAACGACGCGGAGCTTCGAGTTTTTCTTGCCGTCCTTCTCCCAGGTGTCGAGCTTGAGGCGGCCCTCGATCAACAGCGGCGAACCCTTGGTGACATATTCGCCGGCGACCTCGGCGGTGCGGCCCCAGAGCGTCACGTCGACGAACGTCGTCTCCTCGACCCATTCTCCCGTCGCCGTCTTGCGGCGGTCGTTGACGGCCAGGCCGATGTCGGTCACCGCCGTTCCGTTGGCGATGTAACGAAGCTCAGGGTCGCGGGTCACGTTTCCCAGCAGGATCACCTTGTTGAAACTCGCCATGGCTCTGCCTCCTTCAGAATACTGGTGCCGTTGCTGAACTACTGTACAACTGTCAAGCAGTGTAGCCCTTCCGGCCAAGGGGTGCAAGCGCCGGCCGGCGACGGCTTTCCAGTGAAGGGGTTTTTACTCCGTGGCGGCCGCGTGGGATGCCGCGGGGGCCGTCGCGGTCCGCCGCTGGCCGGCGTCTCCGGCCAAGGCGTGCTGAACGAGGGCGTCGGCGATCCGCGGCTCGACCTTCAGCACGAGTTTGCGGAGGATGTCGTCGGTGATTTCGCACTGCCGCTCCAGCGCCACCAGATTGCCGCTCGGCATCCGGAAATAGGTGAGCCAGTAGACGCCCTTCTTGTGACCCTTGATCGGGTAGGCGAGCTTCCGCTCGTCCCACAGCCGGGAGGCCAGCACGGTGCCACCGTGCTGTTGGATCAGATCGACCACCTGTTGCGACATTCCCGCCGGATCGCGGGAATACTTCGAGGCGTCGAGAATGAACATCCCTTCATACACCACCATGATTGCCTTGCTCCTCGTTACTGGTTCCGTTGGCTTCGTCTGACCGTGATTCCGTGATTCAGTTGTAGCGGTTCATTGCGGCTTCGATTCCGACCGCCACCCATTCTTCGGCTGCGTCGGCCGCCCGCTCGACCGAGACATCCACCGACGCTCGTTCCGATGTGGAAAACCTGCCGAGCACGAAGTCGGCCGTCTTCCAGCCGGCCGCCACCGGGCCGATGCCGATCCGCAGCCGCGGGACGGCGTTGGTGCCCAGCCGCGCGAGCACGTCGGCGAGGCCGTTTTGGCCGCCCGCCGAACCGCTCGCCCGCAGCCGGATGGTGTCGGTTGGAAGTTGAAAATCATCACATATCACCAGGATGTCGGCATCGTCGATCTTGTAGAAGTCTCGGGCAGCCAGCACGCTGGCCCCGCTCAGGTTCATCCACGTGAGCGGCCACAGGAGCAGGGCCT